>JBIOIA010000008.1:0-29281 GCA_044449445.1 Gemmatimonadales bacterium | reverse complement strand
CCGGGCTGATGGTCGGCCCGTGCGATCCGGAGCGCGTCCGTTCGAGGATCGTGTTCTCGGCGCTCGACAGCGCGGCCGCGGGTGACCTCGAGCCGCTGTTCGCCCGCGCGGGCCGCTACGTGCTCAGCAACGCGAAGAACTTCCGCATGGAGCCGGACGTCCCGCTGGTGATTCCCGAGGTGAACGCCTCGCACCTCGGCCTGCTCGCGGTCCAGCGCGCCCGGCGCGGCTGGAGCGGCGGCATCGTGACCAACGCCAACTGCGCGGCCACGGTGGCCGCACTCGCGCTCGCGCCCCTGCACGAGGCGTTCGGCGCGCGGCGGGTGTTCGCGACCACGATGCAGGCGGTCTCGGGGGCGGGTTATCCCGGCGTGGCGTCGCTCGACATCCTCGGCAACGTCCTGCCGTTCATCGCCGACGAAGAAGCCAAGATCGAGCGGGAGATGCAGAAGCTGCTCGGCCGGCTCGAGGACGAGGGCGTGAGCCCGGCCCCGTTCCGGGTGAGCGCGCACGCCAATCGGGTGGCGGTGGAGCACGGGCACACGGTGTGCCTCTCGATCGAGTTCCAGGACAAGCCGCCGGTCGCCGAGGCGATCGCCGCGCTGCGCGCCTGGACCGGCTGCGACGTGGTGCGCGGCCTGCCCACGGCGCCCGAGCGGGCGGTGCGCGTCATGGACGAGCCGGACCGGCCGCAGCCACGGCGCGACGTCGCCGCGGGGCGCGGGATGACGGTGTCGGTCGGTCGCGTGCGGGAGGATCCGCTCCTCCACATCAAGCTCGTGGCGATGGGACACAACACCGTGCGCGGGGCGGCCGGCGGCTCGTTGCTCAACGCCGAGCTGCTGGTCGGGATGGGGCTGCTGACGACATGATCGTCACCAAGTTCGGCGGCACGTCGGTCGGCGACGCGGACGCGATCGGCCGGGTTGCCGGAATCGTGCGGGGCCGGCTCGCGCGCGACCCGATCGTCGTGGTTTCGGCGCTGGCCGGCGTCACGAATGCGCTGATCGAGCTGACCGAGCACGCCGGCGCCGGCCGGTTGCTGGTCGCGATCCGCCAGATCGAGGAGTTGCGCGAGCGGCACCTCAAGGTGGCCGCCGAGGTGCTCGGCGACGATGCCGACGGCGTCGCGGCAGAGACGGGGGCGCTGTTCGACGAGGTGGCGCAGCTCGCCGAGGCGTTGTCGGTGCTGGGCCACGTTACCCCGCGCTGCCAGGATGCCATGGCGGCGATGGGCGAGCGCATCTCGGCGCCGCTCGTCGCCGGTGCGATGCGGCGCTGTGGCCTGGATGCGGTCTGGGTGGACGCCCGAACGGTCGTCTGCACCGACGATGCATTCGGGAGGGCGGAGGTGCGGCTGGATCGCCTGGGCACGCTGGCCCTGGAGAAGCTGCAGCCGCTGGTGCGCGCCAATCGCGTGCCGGTGCTCGGCGGCTACATCGGCGCCACAGCGGACGGCATCACGACCACGCTGGGCCGCGGCGGCTCGGACTACACCGCCTCATTGTTAGGCACTGCGTTAGGCGCCGAGGCGATCGAAATCTGGACCGACGTGGACGGCATGCTCACGGCGGACCCGCGGGTCGTGCCGGCCGCCAGGTTGATCGAGGAGATCAGTTATGACGAGGCCAGCGAGCTGGCGACGTTCGGAGCCAGGGTCTTGCACCCCAGCACGATCGCGCCGGCGGTGCGCCGCGGTATCCCCGTGGCGATTTTCAACTCGCGACGCCCGGAGGGCCGGGGCACGCGCATCATGTTCGACGCCCCGCGCCACCAGGTGCGCGCGGTGGCAGGCAAGACCAACGTCGCGGTCGTGAAGGTCCGGAGCCCGCGGATGCTCGGCATGCCGGGGTTCATGCGGGCGATCCTGGCCGTGTTCGAACAGCACAAGACGTCGGTGGACGTCGTCACCACGTCGGAAGTGTCGGTGTCGCTGACGGTGGATGAGAACGCGCGGCTCGAGACGATCGTGCCCCAGGTGAGCGCTCTCGGAGACGTGACCGTCGAGCGGGGCCGGGGCATCGTCGCGCTCGTGGGCGCCGGCCTCGGCGTCAGCACGCCGACCATGGCTCGGGCGCTGACGGCGCTCGGGGACATCCGGCTTCACATGTGTTCGCTCTCCGCCACGGGCATCAACCTCACGCTCATCGTGGACAGCGGCGACGTGAGCGAGGCGCAGCGCCGGCTGCATGCGGCGTTCTTCGAGGCCGCCCTGTGAGCCGGCTGCGCCTCGCCATCATCGGCGCGGGCCGCATGGGCCAGGCGGTCGCGGGCCTCGCGCCCTCGCTGGACTTCGACTTCGCCGTCGTCGAGTCGGCCGACGTCCGGCGGGGCGGCGTGACGAAGGAGCTGCTCAAGGGCGCCGACGTCGCGGTCGAGTTCACCGCGGCCGATGCGGCGCCGTCCAACATCCGGGGCTGCGCCCGCGCGGGCTGCCCGGTGGTGTGCGGCACGACCGGCTGGGAGAGGGAGCGCGCGGCCGTCGAGGCCGACGTGAAGCAGCTGGGCGGCGCGCTGCTGTGGGCGCCGAACTTCGCCATCGGCGTGCACGTGTTCACGAAGGTGGTCGCCGAGGCGGGGCGCCGCCTGCGCGCGCTCCCGGAGTTCGATGCGCACATCATCGACGTGCACCACTCGGCGAAGCAGGACTCGCCCTCGGGAACGGCGAAGCTGCTCCAGGCGCAGTTGGGCGCGGCGCTCGGGCGGGACGTGCCGGTCACGAGCATCCGCACCGGCTCGGTGCCGGGTACGCACACCGTGCTGTTCGACGCGGCGTTCGAGCAGCTGCGGCTGGAGCACGTCGCCCGCGACCGTCGCGTGTTCGCGTCGGGCGCACTGATGGCGGCCCGCTGGCTCGCGGGCAGGCGGGGCGTGTACACGCTGGACGACATGCTCGGCGGAGGGGATTCGCGATGAGCGCACCGCAACTCTGGGGATGCTTCACGGCGCTCGTGACGCCGTTCACGAAAGACGGCGCGGTGGACGAGGCCGCGCTCCGGAAGTTCGCCCTTTGGCAGCTCGAGCAGGGCGTGCACGGGCTGGTGCCCGTGGGCTCCACGGGCGAGGCCGCGACGATGTCGGTCGAAGAGCGCGAGCGGGTGGTGAGGATCACCGCCGAGGTCGCGGCGGGGAAGGTCGCGGTGGTGGCCGGTGCGGGCGGCAACGACACGCGCGCCTGCATCGAGTGGTCGCGCCGCATGGTCGATGCCGGCGCGACGCACCTGCTGCACGTCTCCCCGGCCTACAGCAAGCCGCCGCAGCGCGGCCTGATCGCCCATTACCGCGCCATCGCGGACGCCGCGAAGGTGCCGGTCATGCTCTACAACGTGCCGGGTCGCACGGCGAGCAACATGGAGGCCGAGACGACGCTCGCGCTCGCCGAGCACGAGAACATCGTGGCGATGAAGGAGGCCTCGGGGAACCTCCAGCAGATCGGCGAGATCATCCGCCGGCGTCCCGAAGGCTTCCGCGTGTTCTCGGGCGACGACAGCCTCACGTTCGCGGTCATGGCGCTGGGCGGGGACGGCATCGTATCCGTGATATCGAATGTGGTGCCGCGCGCCATGGCGCAGCTGTGCGAGGCGATGGAGCGGGACGACCACGCGGCGGCGCGCGCGATCCACCGGCGGCTCGAGCCGCTCATGAAGACCGCGTTCGTCGAATCCAATCCCATCCCGATCAAGGCGGCCGCCCACATGCTCGGCAAGTGCTCGAACGTGTTGCGCCTGCCGCTCGTGAGCCTCGATCCGAAGCACGAGCCTGCGTTGCGCGAGAGCCTGGCGCAGGCGGGCGTGAGCATCAAGTGAGGGGTCCGCACGCGGCGCTCGAATCGCGTGTCGAGGAGCTTGCGGCGCTGCCGGCCGAAACGGCGC
Source organism: Gemmatimonadales bacterium (assembly GCA_044449445.1). Classification (GTDB taxonomy): domain Bacteria; phylum Gemmatimonadota; class Gemmatimonadetes; order Gemmatimonadales; family JACORV01; genus DASXPG01. Next base: position 25,409 of record JBIOIA010000008.1, on the reverse strand, counting down.
TGCCTGGCAGCGCCGAGACGGTGGTCGACGAGTTTCTCGGCGCGCTCGAGGCGGGCAAGGTGCGCGCCGCGGAGAAGGGCGCCGACGGTACCTGGCGCGCCGTGCCGTGGGTCAAGCGCGGCATCCTGCTCGCGTTCCGCGCGGGCCGGCTCGCGGACCTGTCGGTCGGCGACCCGCACGCCGGTCACGCGCTGGCATTCTTCGACAAGCACACGCTGCCGCCTCGCACGCTGTCGCTGAACGACGGCGTGCGTGTCGTGCCCGGCGGCTCGGCGGTGCGCCGCGGCGCGTACGTCGCGCGGGGGGTGGTGTGCATGCCGCCGATGTACATCAACGTCGGCGCGTATGTCGGGGCGGGGACGATGGTGGATTCCCACGCGCTCGTCGGCTCGTGCGCGCAGATCGGCGAGCGCGTGCACCTCTCGGCGGCCGCTCAGATCGGCGGCGTGCTCGAGCCGGTGAACGCCGCGCCGGTGGTGATCGAGGACGATGCGATCGTCGGCGGGAACTGCGGCGTGTACGAAGGCACGCTGGTGCGCCGGGGCGCCGTGCTCGCGGCCGGCGTCGTGCTGACGCGCGGCACGCCCGTCTACGATCTGGTGAAAGAGAAGGTCTACCGCGCCGAGGGCGAGCGCCCCCTCGAGATTCCGGAGGGCGCCGTCGTGGTGCCGGGCGCGCGCGCGGTAGACAAGGACTGGGGCAGCAGGGAGGGGCTCGCACTCCAGACGCCCGTGATCGTGAAGTACCGCGACGAGCGCACCGACCTCTCGACCGCGCTGGAGGCCTGGCTCCGATGAGCATGAAGGACAGGCTGAAGCAGCTCGAGAAGCTGACCGCCGAGGCGAAGCTGGGCGGCGGCCAGGCGCGCATCGACGCGCAGCACAAGAAGGGCAAGCTGACCGCGCGCGAGCGGCTCGACCTGCTGCTGGACGAGGGCAGCTTCGTCGAGCTGGACCGGTTCGTGACGCACCGCTCGAGCGACTTCGGGCTCGACGAGCAGAAGGTCCTGGGTGACGGCGTCGTGACGGGATGGGGCCGCATCGAGGGCCGGATCGTCTACGTCTTCTCGCAGGACTTCACCGTGTTCGGCGGTTCGCTCTCGGAAGCGTACGCCGAGAAGATCTGCAAGGTGATGGACCTCGCGCTCAAGGCCGGCGCTCCGATCATCGGGCTCAACGACTCGGGCGGCGCGCGGATCCAGGAGGGTGTCGCCTCGCTCGGCGGCTACGCCGAGATATTCCTGCGCAACACGCTTGCTTCGGGCGTGATCCCGCAGATCAGCGTCGTCCTGGGCCCGTGCGCGGGCGGCGCGGTCTACAGCCCCGCGATCACCGACTTCGTGTTCATGGTCGAGGGGACGAGCCACATGTTCGTCACCGGGCCGAACGTGGTGAAGACGGTGACCCACGAGGACGTGACGTTCGAGCAGCTGGGCGGCGCGCAGGTGCACGCCGGCGTCTCGGGCGTCGCGCACGCGGTGCACGCGAGCGAGGCCGAGAGTCTCGCGGCGGTGCGCGATCTGCTCGCCTACCTGCCGGACAACAACGTCGAGTCGCCGCCGACGCGGCCGAGCGACGATCCGACAGGCCGCAGGGACGAAGAGCTGCTGCGCATCGTGCCCGACGCGTCGCACCAGGCCTACGACATGCACGAGGTCATCCGCCGCGTCGTGGACGGCGGCGGGTTCTTCGAGATCCACCGCGATTTCGCGCAGAACATCATCTGCGGCTTCGCGCGGCTCGGCGGGCGGAGCGTGGGAATCGTCGGCAACCAGCCGGCGGTGCTGGCCGGGGTGCTCGACATCGGCGCCTCGCTCAAGGCCGCGCGGTTCGTGCGCTTCTGCGACGCGTTCAACATCCCCCTCGTCACGTTCGAGGACGTGCCCGGCTTCCTGCCGGGGCTCGCCCAGGAGCACGGCGGCATCATCAAGCACGGCGCCAAACTGCTCTACGCCTACTGCGAGGCGACCGTTCCCAAGCTCACCGTCATCACGCGCAAGGCGTACGGCGGCGCGTACGACGTCATGAGCAGCAAGCACATCCGCGGCGACCTCAACCTCGCCTGGCCGACCGCCGAGATCGCGGTGATGGGTCCCAAGGGCGCCGTCGAGATCCTGTTCAAGAAGGAAATCGAGGCGAGCAAGGACAAGGAGCGCGCGCTCGCCGAGAAGGTCGCCGAGTACGAGGAGAAGTTTGCCAACCCGTACATCGCCGCGGGGCGGGGCTACGTGGACGACGTGATCGATCCGCGCGAGACCAGGCCGCGACTGATCGCCGCGCTCGAGGCGCTCTCGACCAAGCGCGACAAGAATCCGCTGAAGAAGCACGGGAACATCCCGCTGTAGGGTCGGATGAAGCGCGTCCTGGTGGCCAATCGCGGCGAGATCGCGCTCCGGATCATCCGGGGCTGCCGCGAGGAGGACCTCGAGGCCGTCGCCGTGTATTCCGACGCCGACGCGCACTCGCCGCACGTCCTTGCCGCGGACGCCGCGGTCCACATCGGCGGCAGCGCCCCCGCCGAGTCCTACCTCAGGATCGACGCGCTGATCGCGGCGGCGAAGGAAAGCGGCGCCGACGCGATCCACCCGGGCTACGGCTTCCTGTCGGAGCGCGCCGAGTTCGCGGCGGCGGTCGCCAAGGCGGGACTCACCTGGATCGGCCCGCCCGCGGCCGCGATCGCCGCGATGGGCGACAAGACCTCGGCGCGCAAGAAGATGCGCGATGTGGGCGTGCCGGTGGTGCCGGGAAGTGTCGAGCCGCTGCGCACGCCGGCCGACGTGGCGAAGCTGGTCAGGACGGTCGGTTATCCGATCCTGCTCAAGGCGGCCGCCGGCGGCGGCGGACGGGGCATGCGCGTGGTGCGTGCCGAGGCGGAGCTCGAGGGCGCGTTCGCGGCCGCACAGGGCGAGGCGCAGAGCGCGTTCGGCGACGGCCGGCTGTACGTCGAGCGTCTGCTCGAGGGACCCCGCCACATCGAAATCCAGGTGCTCGCCGACCAGCACGGCCGGGTGATCCCCCTGGGCGAGCGCGAGTGCAGCATCCAGCGCCGCCACCAGAAGCTGATCGAGGAAGCGCCTTCGGTTGCCGTGACCGCGGCGATCCGCCGCGCGATGGGCGAGGCCGCGGTGCGCGCCGCGCAATCGGTGCGCTACGTGAGCGCTGGCACCTGCGAGTTCATGCTCATGCCTAACGGCGACTTCTTCTTCCTCGAGATGAACACCCGGCTCCAGGTCGAGCACCCGGTCACCGAGCAGGTCTACGGGGTGGACATCGTCCGCATGCAGCTCAAGGTGGCGCAGGGCCACCACCTCTCGCTGCCCGAGCGCGCGCTCACGCCCCGCGGCTGGTCCATGGAATGCCGGATCACGAGCGAGGATCCGTTCGCCGACTTCCTGCCCGCCGGCGGCACCATCACCGAGTTCCGGCCGCCGACCGGCCCGGGCGTTCGGTGGGACGGCTGGATCGAGCGCGGCGTGGAGGTACCCGTGTTCTACGACTCGCTGCTCGGCAAGCTGATCGTATGGGCCGAGAGCCGCGAGCGGTGCATCAAGCGGATGCGGCGCGCGCTCGAGGACCTGGTGATCGTCGGCGTGCCGACGTCACGCGAGTTCCACCAGCGCGTGATGCGCGAGCCGAACTTCGTGAAGGGCGCGATCGACATCGACTACTGGGAGAAGACCGGCAAGGCGCTGATGGCGACACCGCCCGATGCCCGCCTGGTGGAGGATGCGGCGGTCGCCGCGGCGATGCTCGAGGAGGAGCGGCGGCGGTCACGCGGCCCGGCGAGCGGGGGCCCGGAGCGGCCGAAACCGTCCGGCTGGCTGGACGAGGGGCGCCGCGAGGGGATGCGCTAGCGCCGCAGCTGCTCGAACGTCGCGTTCATTACCGGGTACTTCGCCCAGTCCCGGTAGTCGTAGTGCCACCACTCGCCGGGATCCACCGTGAACCCCTCGGCCTCCATCGTGCGGCGCAGCAGCTCGCGCCGCTCGCGCTGCGCCGCCGTGCCGCCCGCGTAGTCGGGGTGCGCGCGCTCGGTGAACTCGTCGTAGGTGCTGGGCATCTCGGCCGGCCGGCCGGTGCCCAAGCGATACAGCGTCAGGTCCACCGCGCACCCGCGGTTGTGCTTCGAGCCGCCAGCGGGGTTGGCGACGAACGAGTGGTACCTGGGCTCGGTCGCCTCCCAGAACATCCAGGTCACGTACCAGGGCCGGTAGGCGTCGTGGATCAACAGGCCCCAGCCGAGCTCGTGCAGCCGCCGGCTGGCGCGAGCGACGGCCAACGCCGCGGGCCGCTGCATGAACGCGCGGGCGGAGCTGTACATCGGCGCGCCCATGAAGTTGTTCGATGTGGCGTAGCGGATGTCAAGGCGGATCGTCGAGTCGAGTGACGTTAGCTCCACCAGGTCGGGCGCGAGCAGCGAGTCGGCCTGAGGTGGCGGGCTCTGGCGCAGCGCCTCGCGGCGCAGCTCCTCGATCGGCCGGAGCGGCGTGATGCGGAACGTGGAATCGTGAGATTGCGCCGGCGCGGCCTGCGCGGGCAGCTTGAGAGGCGCAAGCGTCAGAGCGGTGACAAACAGGAGGGCAGAGCGCATGCGATGGATGATGGCGGCACTCGCGGCAGTCACGCTAGCGGCTCCGCGCCAGGCGCGCGCGCAGGCCGATACGGGCACGTTCGTCATGCGGGATTTCCGGTTCGCGAGCGGCGACGTGCTGCCCGAGGTCCGGATCCACTACCGGACGCTCGGCCACCCGCGCACCGCGCCGGGCGGCCGCGTCACCAACGCCGTGCTGATCCTCCACGGCACCGGCGGTTCGGGGCAGGGATTCCTGTCGCGCACGTACGCCGGTGAGCTGTTCAACGCCGGCCAGCCGCTCGACACCGCGCGCTTCTATGTCATCATTCCCGACAACCTCGGGCACGGCCGCTCCAGCAAGCCGAGCGACGGCCTGCACGCGCGCTTCCCGCACTACGCCTACGAGGACATGGTCACGGCCCAGTACCGGCTCGTGACCGAGGGACTGCGTGTCAATCACCTGCACCTGGTGATGGGCACGTCCATGGGCTGCATGCACTCGTGGCTGTGGCTCGAGCGCTATCCGGATTTCATGGACGGCGGCGTGCCGCTCGCGTGCCTGCCGACGCAGATCGCCGGGCGCAACCGGATGTGGCGCCGGCTCACGATCGACGCGATCCGCAACTCGCCCGACTACGACAATGGCGACTACACGGCGCAGCCTTCGGGACTCCTGTCGGCGATCTACTTCCTGTGGATCGTCGGGACCGCGCCACTTCACGACCAGGCCCTCGGCCCGACCCGCGACTCGGCGGACGCGTACATCACGAACTGGGTGCGCACGCGCATGGCGGCGACCGACGCCAACGACTTCGTGTATGCCGTGGATGCCTCGCGCGACTACGATCCGTCCGGCGCGCTCGACCGCATCCGCGTTCCGGTCCTCGCCATCAACTCCGCCGACGACGAGATCAATCCGCCGGAGCTTGGCATCATGGAGCGGCTGATGCCGCAGGTGCGCCAGGGTCGCTACGTGCTCATCCCGATCAGCCCCGCGACGCGGGGCCACGGGACGCACTCGCTGCCCGCCGTATGGAAGAACTATCTCGTGGACTTTCTCGCGCAGATCCGGCCCGAGCGGCAGGAGTGATGAGTGATGACGCGGTCGTCGCGATAGAATCGCTTGCGTCAGGCGGAGCAGGCGTCGCGCACCTTCCCGACGGCATGACGGTCTTCGTCCCGCGCACCGCTCCCGGCGACCGCGTGCGGTTGCGCAATGTGCGACGGCACCGCCGCCACGCCGAGGCGCAGATCGCCTCGGTCGTGGAGCCCGGCCCGGCGCGGGTGAGCCCGCCCTGCAACCACTTCGTGAGCGACGGCTGTGGCGGCTGCCAGTGGCAGCACCTCTCGGCCGTGGCACAGCATGATGCGAAGCGGCGGATCGTCGGCGACGCGCTCAGGCGGGTCGGCAAGCTCGACATCGCTGACCCCGAGCTGGTTTCGAGTCCCCGCGCCCTCCATTACCGCACGACCATTACGCTCACGGTCCGCTGGCGCGGCGCGCATCCGCTCGTCGGGTTTCACGACGGCGCGGATCCGGACCGCGTGTTCATGCTCGAGGGGTGCAGCATCGCGCGCGAAGAGCTTGGCGCGCTGTGGATCGCAATGCGGCCTGCGCTGACCGCGCTGCCGAAGGGCGACGACGTGCGGCTCAAGCTCCGGGTACTTCCGGATGGCTCGCGCCACGTCATGGTGGATGGTGGAGACGGCGCGTGGACGGGCGCCGCGCGGTTGTCGCAGGCGGCGGGGTCCGACGTGACGATCTGGTGGCAGCCCACGGGCGGCGCATCGCGACGCATGGCCGGCGCCGACGCGGATCCATCGTCCGTCGCATTCGAGCAGGTGAACGCCGAGGTGGCCGCGCTGCTCCGGGAGGCGGTGATCGAAGCGGCCGCGGGCGGACGGGCGGACGGGCGGACGAGCGGACCGACGCCGCGGTTGCTCGATCTCTATGCAGGCTCCGGCGACACCGCCGTCCCGCTCGCCCGGCGAGGGTTCGACGTGGCCATGGTCGAGCAGGATCCGCGCTCGGTCAGACGCGCCGAGGATTGCGCGAAGGTCGCGGGAGTATCCGTGCGGTGCATAGCGGGCCAGGTCGAAAACCACATCGAGAAGTTGCTGCCCGCGGATGTCGTCATCGTCAACCCGCCTCGCGCGGGTCTCAGCCCGGAGGTTGCTGACCGCCTGTCCGCCCGTCCGCCCGTCCGCTTCGTCTACGTCTCCTGCGATCCGGCGACGCTCGCCCGCGACCTCACTCGGCTCCGGATCACCGCGGCGGACGTGCTCTCGCTTCGCGCCTACGACATGTTCCCTCAGACCAGCCACGTCGAGATGCTGCTCGTCGCCCGGGCCGGGAGCGGCGCATGACGTACACCGTGGAGATCGCGGGCCAGCGGTTCGAGGTCGAGGTCGAGGGCGACAAGGTGCTCCTGGATGGAAGGGACGCCAGGGCCGCCCTGGGCGGCACGCCGGGCGGAGTGCTGCGTCGCCTCGTCCGGGGCCCGGCGTCTCGTTCCTTTCAGGCGCTCGCGGCCGAGGGCCGTGGGGCCTGGCGGCTGACTTCGGAGGGCCAGCGGCTGGATGCGGTGGTGCTCGATCCCAGGGCGCGGGCGGTACGTGAGGCGGGCACGGGCGCGAAGGCGCCGCATAAAGGAACGGTGCGAGCCCCGATGCCCGGCAAGGTCCTGAGAGTGCTGGTCGAGGCCGGCCTCCCGGTGACCCAGGGGCAGGCCCTCATCGTGGTGGAGGCCATGAAGATGGAGAATGAGCTGAGGTCTCCCGGGGCCGGCACCGTGGACCGGGTCCATGTCCGCGCGGGCGACACCGTGGAGAAAGGCGCACCGTTGATAGAGCTCAAGTAGCCGCTCCCGCCCCCCGCCTCCAGCCTCCAGCGGTTGACCTATCTCCATGCCCGGTCTATTTTTCCATGCTGTCTTGAAACGAAACTCTTTGTGATGGATACGGGGAATGTTGACGTTTTCGGCAACGCCGAGTGACATCGAGTCGAAGTGGTTCGTCGTGGACGCCGAGGGCGTGCCGCTGGGCCGGCTGGCCTCGCGCGTCGCGCAGGTGATCCGCGGCAAGCACAAGCCGACGTTCACGCCACACATGGACACCGGCGACGGCGTCATCGTGGTGAACGCGGCGAAAGTGCGGCTCACGGGCAAGAAGCTCGAGCAGAAGGGCTATTTCTCGCACAGCGGGTACATGGGGCACGACAAGATCACGCCCGTGGCCGCGGTGCTGAAGAGCAAACCGGAGCGGGTGATCGAGCGGGCCGTGTTCGGAATGCTGCCCAAGAACTCGCTGTCGAAGCAGGTCCTGCGGCTCAAGCTGCGGGTGTACGCCGGGGCCGAGCATCCGCACGAGGCCCAGCAGCCCGCGCCGCTCGCCGTGTTCCCGGCGAAGCAGAAGAAAGGGTCGTGATGATCGACGTTCCGACGAAGTTCCACGCGGTGGGCCGGCGCAAGACGAGCGTGGCCCGCGTGTACCTCAGGCCCGGCTCGGGCAAGTGGGAAGTCAACGGGCGGACGCTGGGTGATTTCTTCCCGCGCAGCTCGCTGGTATCGTTGATCCAGCAGCCTTTCACGGCGACCGATACGCTCGGCGCGTTCGACGTGAAGGCGACCGTGAATGGCGGCGGGATGTCGGGGCAGGCGGGTGCGCTGCGGCTCGGGATCGCCCGGGCGCTGCTGCACGTGGACGAGACGCACCGGAAGAAGCTCCGCGACGGCGGGCTGCTGACGCGGGACCCGCGCGCGGTCGAGCGCAAGAAGCCCGGCCAGCCCGGCGCGCGGAAGCGGTTCCAGTTCAGCAAGCGGTAAACGCAGCACAACTCGCACACCGCGGGATGCCGGCGGGGGTGTCCGGAGACGGATTCCGGCGGCAGATGAACGCGGTGGACGCTCAACCAAATGGAGACGGGACTCTGCATGGCGTTGCCTGAAATTCAAGCGCTGCTCGAAGCCGGGGTGCATTTCGGCCACCAGACGCGTCGGTGGAACCCGAAGATGCGCCGGTTCATCTTCGCCGAGCGCAACGGCATCTACATCATCGACCTCGAGAAGACGCTCAAGCAGCTGCGCGTGGCGCAGGAGCTCGTGCGCGACGTGGTGGCCAAGGGCGGCAACGTCCTGTTCGTCTGCACCAAGAAGCAGCTCAAGGCGATCCTGCGCTCCGAGGCCGAGCGGTGCGGCGCGTTCTGGGTCACCGAGCGGTGGCTGGGCGGTACGCTCACCAACTTCGCGACGATCAAGAAGCAGACGCGCCGGCTGAAGGAGCTCGAGCAGGGCCAGGAGGAGGGCAGCTTCGAGTTCTTCACCAAGAAGGAGCAGCTGCTCTTCGAGCGCGAACGGATCAAGCTCGACAAGAACCTGGCCGGCATCAAGAACATGGGGCGCCTGCCCGGCGCGCTGTTCGTGGTGGACGCGAAGAAGGAGCGCATCGCGGTCGCCGAAGCCAACAAGCTCGGCCTCCCGATCGTCGCGATCGTGGACACCAACGCGGACCCGGACATCATTACCGTGCCGATCGCGGGCAACGACGACGCGATCCGCTCGGTCTCGCTCATCACCGCGGCCCTGGCCGACACGATCAGCGAGGCGCGGGCCCTGCGGCCGGTGCGCGAGGAGACCGAGGAGCAGGACTTCGCGACGTACTCGACCGACGGCGGGTCGGTCGAAGGCGGGGACAGCGAGGCGGAGAAGCGCCGCCGTCGCGGCGGCCCGCGTCGCAAGCGGCGCCCCAAGCCGGAGGCGATCGCGCTGCGCATGAAGGAGCACGAGGGCGCTGACGCGACGAGCGACGCTCCGGCGCCGGCCGACGCAGGCGCCTGACGAGCCGAGCGGCCCCGCACGCTCGCCGCCGCCTCAGCCCGGTCGGGCGGGCGGCGGTTTGTTAGACCCGGACTTTCAACTGAAAGCACAATGGCCCAGGCAATGAGCATCAGCGCCAAGGACGTCGCCGAGCTGCGCAAGAACACGGGCGCCGGCATGATGGATTGCAAGAAGGCCCTGGAGGAGAACGGCGGCGACATGGCGAAGGCCGCCGAGTGGCTCCGCGCCAAGGGCATCATGAAGGCCGACAAGCGCGAGGGGCGCGAGGTGAAGGAAGGCCGCATCGAGGTCTACCACCACCACAACGGCAAGCTCGCCGTGCTGGTGGAGGTGAACTGCGAAACGGACTTCGTCGCCCGCACCGACGAGTTCAAGCACCTCTGCAAGGAGCTCGCGATGCACATCGCCTCGGCCGCGCCGCTGGCGGTTCGCGTCGAGGACATCCCGGCGGACATCGTCGAGCGCGAGCGCCGCATCTACGCCGAGCAGGTGGCCGCCGAGGGCAAGCCCGAGGCGGTGCGCACGAAGATCGTCGAGGGCAAGCTGAAGAAGTTCTTCAGCGAGTCCGTGCTCCTCGAGCAGCCGTTCGTGAAGGACGACAAGCAGACGGTCGGCGAGCTCGTGAAGGCGGTGAGCGGCAAGACCGGCGAGAACTTCGTGGTGCGGCGGTTCGTGCGCTTCCAGCTCGGCGAGGCCGTGTGAAGCTCGCCTACAAGCGGGCGCTGCTCAAGCTGTCCGGCGAGGCGCTCGCCGGCGGCCGCGACTTCGGCCTCGACTTCGCGGTCATCGAACGGCTCACCGACGAGGTGAAGGCCGTCCGCGAGCTGGGCGCCGATCTCGGCATCGTCATGGGCGGCGGCAACATCATCCGCGGCACCCAGGCCAGCCAGCAGGGCATGGACCGCGTCTCCGCCGACTACATGGGGATGCTGGCCACCGTCATCAACGCGCTGGCCATCCAGGACATCCTCGAGAAGAAGGGCGTCCAGACCCGCGTCATGACCGCGATCCGCATGGAGGCATTGGCGGAGCCGTACATCCGCCGGCGCGCGGTGCGCCACCTCGAGAAGGGCCGCGTCGTGCTCTTCGCGGGCGGCACCGGGAACCCGTACTTTTCCACCGACACCGCGGCGGTCCTGCGGGCCCTCGAGATCGAGGCCCAGATCATTCTCAAGGCGACGAGCGTGGACGGCGTCTACACGGCCGACCCCAAGAAGGACAAGAAGGCGAAGTTCCTGAAGGAAGTGTCGTACCAGCAGGCCATCGTGAAGGGCCTCGGCGTGATGGACGCCAACGCGTTCGCCCTGTGCAAGGACAACGCCCTTCCGATCCAGGTCTACAACCACAACCAGCCCGGCGCGATCGTCCGCATCCTCAAGGGCGAGCGCATCGGCACCATCGTGCGATGAGCCCAAAGACACCCGGCGAGATCGTCAAGCTGGCGAAGGCGGGCATGGACAAGGCGATGGAGAACGCGCGCCGTGAGTTCGCCTCCATCCGCACCGGCAAGGCCACCACGGCGCTGCTCGACATCATCCGCGTCGACGCGTACGGGAACCAGATGCCGCTCAACCAGGTGGCGTCCGTCGCCGCGCCGGAAGCGCGGCTGCTGGTCGTCACGCCGTGGGACAAGAACCTCGCCCAGCCCATCGAGAAGGCGATCCGCGACTCGGACCTCGGCCTCAACCCGGCCTCGCAGGGTGGGGTGATCCGCGTGCCGATCCCGGCGCTGAACGAGGAGCGGCGTCGCGATCTCGTGAAGGTCGTGCACAAGCTCGCCGAAGAGGGCCGCGTCGCCGTCCGGCACCACCGCCACGAAGGCATCCAGGGCGTGAAGAAGCTCGATCACATCTCCGAGGACGAGAAGAAGCACGCCGAGAAGGACATCCAGAAGGCCACCGACGATCACATCAAGCACGTCGACGAGATGGTGAAGGCCAAGGAAGCGGAGATCATGGAGGTGTGAGCACCGACGCGCTGCTCGCACAGCTCAAGGATCACGGCGGGATCCCGCGGCACGTCGCCATCATCATGGACGGCAACGGTCGCTGGGCCACCGAGCGCCGCCTGCCGCGCACCCTCGGCCACCGCGAGGGGATGAAGGCGGTGCGCGAGGTCGTCGAGGCCTGCCTGGCCTGCGGCATCGAAGTGCTGACGCTGTACGCGTTCTCCGAGGAGAACTGGCGGCGGCCGGCGATCGAGATCGGCGCGCTGATGGGGCTGCTCGAGGAATACATCGCGAAGGAGACCGCCGAGCTGCGCCAGCAGGGCGTACAGGTGGGCGTCATCGGCGACCTGGCCAAGCTGCCCGCGGCCAAGCGCGAGGCGGTGGACCAGCTCGTCGCGGGCACGCGCGGCGGCACGAAGCTCCAGCTCAATCTCGCCATTTCGTATTCCAGTCGCGCCGAGATCGCGCGGGCCGCGCGCCGGCTCGCCGACGACGTGCTGCACGGGCGGCTCGCGCTCGAGGACGTGGACGAAGAGGCGCTCGGGCTCCGGCTCTACACCGCCGGGCTCCCCGATCCCGACCTGCTGATCCGCACGTCGGGCGAGCTCAGGATCTCGAACTTCCTGCTGTGGCAGCTCGCCTACACCGAGCTGCACATCACGCCCACGCTGTGGCCGGACTTCACGCGCCAGCACCTCTACCAGGCCGTCATCGACTACCAGGGCCGCGAGCGACGCTTCGGACGCGTCACGGCGTAGGCACGTGACGAGCAATCTCGCACGGCGCATCGCCTTCGCCGTCATCGCCATTCCCGTCGTTCTCGTCCTCGCCTGGACGGGCGGCTGGGCGTTCGCGCTGCTGCTCGCGGCGGCCGGCGCGCTCGGCGCGCGCGAGGTCTACGCCTTTGCGCGCTCCCAGGGCATCCAGCCGCTCACGCGCTTCGGCATAGTCTCCGCGGCGGCGGTGCCGTTCATCGCCCGGTTCACCCAGGTCGCAGGCGGCGAAGCGGTGCTGCTGATCGGCGAGGGCTACCTGTTCCTGGCGTGGCTGCTCGTGCTCCTGGTGATCGCGCTGACGCGCCGCGCTCCGGATGCGCGCCCCCTTGGCTCGGTCGCGACGACGCTGTTCGGCGTCCTGTACGCGAGCTGGCTGCTGTCCTTCGCGCTGCTGCTCAGGCATCCGCTGCCCGGGCCGGCCCAGCAGGACCGGTCGGTCGGCATGGCGCTGCTCGTCTATCCGCTCGCGCTCACGTGGCTCGGCGACACGATCGCGATGACCGCCGGCAAGACGTTCGGCGGCCCGAAGCTCGCGCCGGTGATCTCGCCCAACAAGACGTGGGTGGGCGGCTTCGCGGGCCTGTTTGGCGCCGTCGCCGTGAGCCTGATCTACGCGGCGGTGGTGTTCCGGCGGGTTGGCGTTTCGATGTCGGTTGGGGAGGCCATCGTCATCGGCGTCTGCCTCGGTCTCGCGGGCCAGCTCGGCGACGCGGTCGAATCGCTGTTCAAGCGCGAGGTCGGGCTCAAGGACAGCTCGGCGCTCATCCCGGGCCACGGCGGCGTGCTCGACCGGCTCGACTCGCTCTACTTCGTGCTCCCCGTGACGGTGCTGCTCTTTCGGCTGGTGGGCATCACGTGAGCGTCGGCGTCGCGGTCCTGGGCTCGACCGGCTCGATCGGCACGAGCGCGCTCAAGGTGATCGCGCGGCACAAGGACCGGTTCCACGTCGCGGCGCTGACGGCGTTCGGGCAGAAGGACCTGCTCGAGCAGCAGCAGCGCGCGTTCGCTCCGAAGTTCGTCGGGCTCGTCAAGGAGAGCGCGAACAACTGGGGCACGGGCAAAGGCTGCCTCGTCGAGGCCGCGACGCATCCCGACGTCGCGATCGTGGTGAACGGGATCGTCGGAGCGGCCGGTCTCGAGGCCACGCTGGCGGCGCTGCGTGCGGGCAAGCGCGTCGCGCTGGCCAACAAGGAAACGCTCGTCATGGCGGGCGAGCTGGTGCGGTGCGCCGCGCGCGATGGCCGGGGCGAGATCGTCCCGGTGGACTCCGAGCATTCGGCGGTGCTCCAGTGCCTGACCAATCAAGGCGCAGGAGCGAAGGAGCGTGGGAGCGCAGGAGCGTATGCGTTCAGTCGCATCGTCCTGACGGCATCCGGCGGGCCGTTCCACGCGTGGAGTGCCGAGCGGGTGCACAGCGCCACGGTGAACGAGGCGCTGAATCATCCGACCTGGCGGATGGGCCGCAAGATCAGCGTGGACAGCGCGACGCTCGCCAACAAGGCGCTCGAGGTGATCGAGGCGCACTTCCTGTTCGACGCCTCGTTCGACCAGGTGAGTGCGGTCGTGCATCCGCAGTCCATCATCCACTCGTTCGTCGAATTCGCCGACGGCTCGGTGCTCGCCCAGCTTGGCTTTCCCAACATGGAGCTGCCGATCCTCTACGCGCTCACCCATCCGGACCGGCTGGCCGACGACGGGACCGTGCGCTTCGACCCGGTGGCGGCGGGCGCGCTCACGTTCGAGCCGGTGCGGTCCGAGATCTTCCCCGCTTTCGCGCTCGGCGTCGCCGCGGGCCGCGCGGGCGGCACGGCGCCGGCGGTGTTCAATGCCGCGAACGAGGCCTCGGTGGCCGCGTTCCTCGCCGGCGGCATCCCGTTCGGTCGGATAGCCGAGGCGATCGCGTCGGTGATGGACGCGCATTCGGCGAGCGCGGCCGACAGTCTCGAGGCGGTGCGCGCGGCCGACGTCTGGGCGCGGCGCCGGACCGCCGAAGTGCTCTCCGCATGAGGCCCGCGTGCTGACCACGCTGCTCGCCTTCTTCATCGTGCTCGGCGTGCTGATCTTCGTGCACGAGCTGGGGCATTTCCTCGCCGCCAAGGCTGTGGACATCGCGGTGCTGCGCTTCTCGCTCGGCCTGGGGCCGCCGACGAAGCTGTCGTTCAAGCGGGGCGAGACCGAGTATTGCGTGTCGTGGATCCCGTTCGGCGGCTACGTGAAGATGGCCGGCTTCGAGGAGGAGGGCGCGGCCGGGGCGCTCGAAGGGCCGCGGGATACGGCCGGCGTGAGCCCGGAGCGCACGTTCGACCACAAGCCGATGTGGGCGCGGCTCGTCGTCATGGCGGCGGGCGTGACGATGAACGTGCTGTTCGCGATCCTGGTGTACAGCGGCCTGACGATGGCATATGGCACCGCGGTGGATCCGTCGGTGACGGTCGGCGAAGTGCACGCGAACCGTCTGCCTGCGGGCGCCGAGGCGCTGCGCGATCTCATGCCGGGCGACCGGATCGTGCGCATCTCGGGGGACACGGTCACGGGCTGGCAGGACGTCATGATGCAGCTGCTGCTGGCCGACGCGCCGCTGCGCATCACGGTGGCGGGCCGCACCGAGCCCATCTCGGTGAACGTGCCGCTCAAGGACCAGGCGGGGCGGGGGCGGCTGGTCGAAGCGATCGTGCCGCAGCACGAGCCGGTCGTGCGCGAGCTGGTTCCCGGCTACCCGGCCTCGGCGGCCGGGATTAGGATGGGCGACCGCATCGTCCGCATCGGCGCGGACACGGTGGCGACGTGGGAGCAGCTGGTCAGCCTGATGGAGAAGGCGGACGGGGACAGCGTCGCGATCGGCGTGTTGCGCGAGGGCCGCGTGATCACCGTTCGCCTGGTGCCGCGGCTCGTGACCATGGAGCTGGACAGCGGGAAGACGCGCCAGGTGCCGAAGATCGGGATCGGCTACCGCGAGCTCAAGCGTTACGGCGTGGTCGCTTCGCTCGGCGAAGGCGTCAGGCGCTCGTGGGAATCGGCGACCCAGGTGTGGTTCACGATGCGGCGGATCGTCACCGGGAAGCTGCCCGCGAGCGAGATCGGCGGCCCGATTCTCGTCGGCCAGCTCTCGGGCGAAGCGGCGCGGATGGGTGCCGACGTGTTCCTGGGCTTCATGGCGTTGTTCTCGATCAACCTCGCCATCCTGAACCTGCTGCCGATCCCGGTTCTCGACGGCGGCAACATCGTGCTGCTCGTCATCGAGGCGGTGCGCCGGCGCCCCGTCAGCCTGGAGATCCGGCAACGGGTGACGACCATCGGGTTGCTGCTGCTGATCCTGCTGATGCTGTTCGCGACCTACAACGACGTGGGGCGGGTGCTGAAGAAGTTGTTCTGAGAGGATCGCCGGCGCTCACCCCGTCTCGCTCTTCCTGCCGAACATCTTCCTCATCGCACCGATCGCGAATTCCGCGGTGGTGCTGCGCAGGCTCCGGCCCCCGCCGAGCAGCGTGTCGAGCTCGTTGGCGAGCGCGGCGGCCGAGAGGTAGCGCTCCTCGCGGTCCTTGGCGAGGCAGGTGAGGATGATGCGCTCGAGCGGCTTGGAGAGCTCCGGCTTCTTCGAGCGCGGCGGCGCAGGCGGCTCCTCGACGTGGAGCCGGGCCAGCTCGTACCAGTCGTTGGCGCGGAAGGGCAGCTCGCCCGTCGCCGCGCGGTACATCGTGACACCGAGGCCGTAGATGTCGGTGCGGCCATCGAGCGGCTGGCCGCGCGCGTGCTCGGGACTGATGTAGTGCGGCGTGCCCAGCACGAGCTGCTTGCCGGTCGTGGACACGTAGCCCGCCACCGCGCGCGCGACCCCGAAGTCGGACAGGATCCCGGTGCCGTCTTCGGCGAACAGGATGTTCGAGGGCTTGATGTCGCGGTGGATCACGCCGGTGTCGTGGGCGAAGGCCAGCGCCCAGGCGATGTCCCGGGCGACCCGGATGACGCGCTCCTCGCTCAGGGAGCCCGCGCCCTCGAGCTGGGCCTCCAGGCTGGCCTGGAGCAGCGGCATGGCGAACCAGACGTGCTCGCCTTCCTGCCCCACGTCCAGGATGCGGATGATGTTGGGGTGTCGGATCTGGCCCGCGACCTCGGCCTCGTACAGGAACCGGGCGGTGAACTGCTTGTCCCCTGCGTACTTGGGCTTGAGGGCCTTGAGGGCGACCTGATTCTCCTCGCCGTCCCGCCGTGCCGCCATGACCCACGCGAAGCCCCCGCCCCCGATGAACGCCTTGGTGGTGTAGGGCCCGATGCGCTGAATGGGCAGGGTGGTCGGCTCGACCGGCAGAAATCGCCCCCTTGAGCGAGGTCGGGATGCGGGGTTAAGTTACTATGCTAACGGCAATTAGAGAACCGAAGCGGCCCGGGCCATCCGGGACACGACGACAGGGGATACCAGAGGGTATGGGTTACGACAAGGCGACGGCAGCCGCCAAGTATCAGCTGCACGCCACGGACTTCGGCTCGACCAAGGTCCAGATCGCGCTGCTCAGCGCACGCATCAACTCGCTCACCGATCACTTCCGCGGCCATGCCAAGGACCATCACAGCCGTCGCGGGCTGCTGAAGATGGTCGGCCAGCGCCGCCGGCTCCTGGATTACCTCAAGCGCACCGACCTGCCGGGCTATCGGCAGATCGTGGACGAACTCGGACTGCGGCATTAAGGCAGTTGAAAGTTGAAAGTTGAAAGTCGAAAGCGCGGACGTTCGACGCCTGCTTTCAACTTTCAACTTTCGACTTTCGACTACCCTTTCCCCCACCAGAAAGTGAACATCCAATGATGCACGTCATTGAGCGGACCTTCGCGGGCCGCCCCTTCCGCCTCGAATGCGGACGCCTGGCGAAACAGGCCCACGGCAGCGCGCTGGTCCAGTTCGGCGACACCGTCGTCCTCGCCGCCGCCTCGGTCTCCCCGACGAAGAGCAACCTCCCCTTCTTCCCGATGCTGGTCGAGTACCGCGAGAAGTTCTACGCGGCGGGCAAGATCCCGGGCGGCTTCCTGAAGCGCGAGGCCCGGCCGCACGATGAGGAGATCCTCTCGGCGCGCATCATCGACCGCACGATGCGGCCGCTGTTTCCGGAAGGATTCAAGAACGAAGTCCAGATCTTCGTGTACGTGCTCTCGGCGGACCAGGAGAACGACGCCGACGTGCTCGGCCTGATGGCCGCGAGCTTCGCGCTCGCCAGCTCGAAGATCCCATGGAACGGGCCGGTCGCCGCCGTGCGCGTCGGCCGCGTCGAGGGCAAGTGGATCCTCAATCCGACGTTCCAGCAGCTCGAGTTCAGCGACATGGACATCGTGGTCAGCGGCTCGAAGGACTCGATCGTGATGGTCGAGGGCGGCGCCGCCGAGGCCGGCGAGGCCGAGATCCTGGACGCGCTGAAGGTGGCGCAGAAGGGCATCCAGGAGCTGGTCGCGATGCAGGAGGAGCTGCTCCAGAAGCACAGCGTCCCCAAGATGGACTGGACGAAGGACGAGCCGCCCGCGGACCTCAAGGCCCGCGTTGAAGCGCTGGCCAAGCCGCGGCTGATGGAGGCGATGAACCTGCCCGTGAAGGAAGAGCGGGCGCAGGCGCTCTCCTCGGTCGCGAACACGATCAAGTCGCAGCTGGACGCCGAGTTCCCCGACCAGGGCCGGGTGATCGAGAACCTGCTCGAGGACATGCAGTACCACTCGATGCGGGCCCAGGTGCTGGAGCGCGGCGAGCGGATCGACGGCCGCGACACCGTGACCGTCCGGCCGATCAGCTGCGAGGTCGGCGTGCTTCCGCGCACCCACGGCAGCTCGCTCTTCACCCGCGGCCAGACGCAGGCGCTGGTGACGACGACGCTGGGCAGCGTGGACGACGAGCAGCGCATCGACAACATCGACGTGCCGCGCGAGACGACCAAGTCGTTCCTGCTGCACTACAACTTCCCGCCGTTCTCGACGGGCGAGGTGCGGCCGATGCGCGGCACCAGCCGGCGCGAGATCGGCCACGGGGCGCTGGCCGAGCGCGCGATCACGCCGCTGCTGCCGCCCTACGAGTCGTTCCCCTACACGATCCGCGTCGTCTCCGAGGTGCTCGAGTCCAACGGCTCCTCCTCGATGGCCACCGTCTGCGGCAGCTCGCTGGCGCTGATGGACGCGGGCGTCCCGCTCAAGGCGGCCTGCGCCGGCGTGGCGATGGGGCTGATCAAGGAAGGCGAGAAGATCGCGATCCTGACCGACATCCTCGGCACCGAGGACGCGCTGGGCGACATGGACTTCAAGGTCGCCGGCACCGAGGACGGGATCACGTCCATCCAGATGGACATCAAGATCCACGGTCTCCCGCTCGACATCATGGCAAAGGCGCTGGACCAGGCGAAGAAGGGCCGGCTCCACATCCTCGGGGCCATGAAGAAGACGCTGACCAAGGCCCGCACGGAGATGTCGCCGTATGCGCCCCGGATCATCACGATCCAGGTCAAGCCGAAGGAGATCGGCAAGATCATCGGGCCCAAGGGCGCGACGATCCGCGGCATCGAGGAGCAGTCGGGCGCGAAGGTGAGCATCGACGACGACGGCGTGGTCACGATCGCCGCGGTCGGCTCCGAGGCGGGCAGCAAGGCCCGCGAGATGGTCGAAGCGCTGGTCGTCCAGGCCGAGATCGGCAAGACCTACACGGGCAAGGTGAAGACGACCACGGCCTTCGGGGCGTTCGTCGAGATCCTTCCGGGCGTCGAGGGACTGGTGCACATCTCCGAGCTGCAGCACGGCCGCACCGAGAAGACCGAGGACGTCGTGAAGAAGGGCGACACCGTCACGGTGAAGGTGCTCGAGATCGACGACCGTGGAAAGATGCGCCTGTCGCGCAAGGCGCTGATCGAGAAGTAGTGCGCACCGAGCGGCTGCAGGGCGGCGTCCTCCTGACCGAGGGACCGAACGGGCTCAAGGTCCTAACGGAGACGATGCCGAACCTGCGCTCGGCCGCCGCGGGATTCTGGATTCGTGCCGCATCGGCCCACGAGACCCCTCGGCAGATGGGGGTCTCGCATCTCCTCGAGCATATGGTCTTCAAGGGGACCGAGCGGCGCACCGCCCAGGCGATCGCGCTGGCCCTGGAGTCCCGCGGCGGCTCGCTCGACGCCTACACCGGGCGCGACCACACGACCTTCCAGGCGCGCGTGCTCGACGCCGACCTCCCGCTCGCCATCGACGTGCTCACCGACCTCATCCGCCGGCCGAAGCTGGCCGACGAAGACCTCGCCAAGGAACGGCAGGTCGTGATCGAGGAGATCGCGATGGTCGAGGACAATCCCGACGACCTCGTGTTCGACCTCCACGCCGGCAACCTGTTTCCAAGCCACGGGTACGGCTACCGCATCCTCGGCACCCGCGACACGGTCGGCGCGCTCCAGAGCTCCGACCTCAGGGCGCTGCACGGCGGAGCGTATCACCCCCGCCAGACGATCTTCGCCGGCGCCGGCAACCTCGAGCACCAGCGCGTGCTCGACCTGCTCGGCGAGCAGGGCTGGTTCGACCTCGCGCCGGGGCCGATGCCGAAGCAGGTGTCGGATCCGGGGAAAGGCGGCCGCGGCGAGCACCGCGTCGAGCGCGACAGCGCGCAGGTCCACCTGGTGCTCGGCTCGGAGACCTTCCGCTGGGCCGACAAGCGGCGCCACGCGCTGACGCTGCTCACCACGATGTTCGGCGGCGGCATGAGCTCCCGGCTGTTCCAGCGCGTTCGCGAAGACCTCGGACTTGCCTATACCATTTATGCGTTCAATTCCTTCCACCAGGCCACCGGCTCGGCCGGCGTCTACGTGGGAACCCAGCGACCGACGGCGCAGCGCGCGCTCGAGGTGATCCGCTCCGAGTACGCGCGGATGGCGAACGATTCGCTGAGCAAGGACGAGCTCGAGTCGGCCAAGCAGCAGGTGAAGGGGCAGCTGGTGCTGGGGCTCGAGAGCCCGATGTCGCGGATGTACCGCCTGGCGGCCTTCGCGCTCTACGGCGAGCCGTACCGGTCGCTGGAGGACGTGCTGAAGGAAGTCGACGCGGTGAGCGTCAAGGACGCGGCGGCCGTCGCGGCCGAGTTCTTCGTGCCCGAGCGGCAGATGGTCGTGTGGCTGGGGCCGAACTGAGCTGCAACTCTGCAACTCTGAACCCTTGAGGTCGTGATGATCATCGGCGTGCCGAAAGAGATCAAGACCAACGAGAACCGCGTCGCCGTGATTCCGGCCGGCGTCGAGACGCTCGCGAGCCACGGTCACACCGTCCTGGTCGAGAAGGGCGCGGGCATGGGTTCCGGCTTCTCGGACGACGTGTACGCCCGCGTGGGCGCGAAGATCGTGCCGACGGCGGCGGAGGTGTGGAAGGGCGCCGAGATGATCTGCAAGGTAAAGGAGCCGATCAAGTCCGAGTGGCCGAACATGAAGAAGGACCAGGTGATCTTCACCTACTTCCATTTCGCGGCCGACGAGGAGCTCACCAGGGCGCACATGAAGTCGGGCGCCGTGTGCATCGCCTACGAGACGGTCCAGGTGGACAGCGGCGAGCTGCCGCTGCTGACGCCGATGTCGGAGGTCGCCGGGCGCATGGCGGTGCAGGAAGGCGCGAAGTACCTGGAGAAGCTCTACGGCGGGCTCGGCGTGCTGCTGGGCGGCGTGCCCGGCGTTCCGCCGGCCAACGTCGCCGTGATCGGCGGCGGCGTGGTGGGCATCAATGCCGCGAAGATGGCGGCGGGCCTGGGCGCCCACGTGGTGCTGCTCGACATCAACCTCGACCGGCTGCGCTACCTGTCGGACGTGATGCCGGCCAACGTCGAGCTGGTGTATTCGAACCGGCACAACATCCTCGACGCGATCCAGCGCGCCGACCTGGTGGTCGGGGCGGTGCTGGTGGTCGGCGGCAAGGCGCCCAAGCTGGTGCGCCGCGAGGACCTCAAGACCATGAAGCCGGGCTCGGTGATCGTGGACGTCGCGGTGGACCAGGGCGGCTGCGTCGAGACGACGAAGGCCACGACGCACGAGCAACCGACCTACGTCGTGGAGGGCGTGATCCACTACGCCGTCGCGAACATGCCGGGCGGCGTCCCGCGCACGTCCACGCTCGCGCTGACCAACGCCACGTTCCCCTACGCGCGCACGCTCGCCGACCTCGGGTGGAAGACCGCGTGCCGGGCGGACGGCGCGCTGCGCAAGGGCGTGAACATGGTGGCGGGGCAGGTGACGTACCCCGGCGTCGCGGAGGCCTTCAACCTGCCGCTCGCCGACGTCTCGTTGCATCTGTAGGCGGACGGGCGGACGGGCGGACGGGTGGACGGGCGGACGGACACGTGACGGCTCCGCCGATCCTCGGCTACCACAAGATCGACTCGCGGTTCGAGCTGGGCTTCACGCAGCTCGGACCGCGCACGTTTCGGCGCCAGATCGAGACGCTCGCCCGCGCCGGGTACCGCACGTTAGGCAGCGCGGAACTGCTCGCGGCGGTGGGGCGGACGGGCGGACGGGCGGACGGTGCAGCCGCTCCTGCGCTCCCACGCTCCCACGCTCCTGCGATTGTGCTGACCTTCGACGACGGCTACGCCGCCCTCGCCGAGCACGCGTTCCCGGTGCTCGCGGACCACGGGTTCCGCGCGCTGCTGTTCGTGATCACGGACTTCGTCGGCCGGGAGAACACGTGGGACGTGCAGTACGGCTGGCGGCGGTTCTACCACTTGTCGTGGGACGAACTGGCGAAGTGGCGGGAACGCGGCATCGAGGTGCACTCGCACGGCGCGACGCATGCGCGGCTGACGTGGCTCTCCGACACCGAGGCCGAGACCGAGCTGGGCCGATCGCGCGAGGCGATCGCCTCACGCGTCGGCGAGGCGCCCCGCGGCATCGGCTACCCGTTCGGCGCGGCCGACGAGCGCGTGTGCCGGCTCGCGGCGACCGCGGGCTACACGCTCGGCTTCGGCGGCCCAGTCGGGGCGGGGACGAGCGACCCGATGCTGCTCGAGCGGCGGGTCGTCTACGGGTGGGACCGCGGCGGCATCCCGTACGTCCTGCGCGATGGCGGTGTGGGCCAGCTCGCGCGCAGCCTGGCCAGGACGACCAACCGGTGCGCCGTGGGCACGGCGGCGATCCAGCGCCTGCTGGGGCGGCGCTACCGCGGCGCTTGACTCGGGCGGGTCCAATCCGGAATACTTCGTTGTGCAATCGCGCCATCAGAAGATGAACGTCATCGCCCGCGGCCTCTCCGGCCTGCTGGCCCTGGCGCTCGCGACATCCATCGCCGCCAGGCCGGTGGCCGTGTGCGCGGGGATGATCCAGACAGCGGCGCCCGGCGCGATGCAGGCACACGCTCAGCACATGGCGCACGCCGGGCACCAGCCGGCCGCGCCGCACCACCATCACGACGGAGAGTGCTGCGGCGTCTGCGCCACGGCCTGCGGCGGCTGCGTCGCGCCGGCCGCGGGCGCCTCGCTGGCGCCCCTCGCCGTCACATCGCTCCGCATCGCACCGCCCGAAACCTCGCTTGTTCCGAAAATCATTCGGGAGCATCTCCGACCCTTCGCCATCGGCCCACCCGCAACGATCGTCGCGTAGCTCGCGCTCACGACGATCACGCCGGTCGCCCAAGGCCGGCCTCACTGCGGAGTGTGCATGCGTTGGTTTCCACTCGCGCTCGCCATGACGGCGGCGCCTGGCCTCGCCCTTGCTCAACAGCAAGCACCCGTGCCCGCGGACAGCGGGCACGGGCATGCGCGCCACGACTCGCTGACCCGCGAGCCGGTGTCACTGAAGCCCGTCACGATCACGACGACGCCCGCGCAGCGGGACGAGCCCTCGGGCGCGACCCTGGTCACGCCGGCCGCGATCCGGGAAACTCCCGCCCTGAACACCTGGGATCTGCTGCGTCAGGCCGCGGGCATCGAGGTGCACCAGCAGGGGCAGGGGCCCGGTTTTGCGTCCGACGCATCGATCCGCGGCTTCAGCTCCGACCACTCGACCGACCTCGCGCTGTGGATCGACGGCGTGCCGATCAACGAGCCGGTCAACGGCCACGCCGAGGGCTACAACGACTGGAGCCTGCTGATGCCGCAGGCCGTCAGCGAGATCGACGTGCTCAAGGGCCCGACCAGCGCGCTGTTCGGCAACTTCGCGATGGCGGGCGTCGTGAACGTGCGCACGATCGAGCGCGCCAGCGGCCTGCAGTTCACCGGCTCGGGCGGCGCAAACGGCCGGGTCGAGGGCTCGCTGCTCACCGGCCTCGACCAGGAAGGCACGGGCGCCGTCATCGCCGTCCGCGGACTGCATGACGACGGCTGGCGCCCGCACAGCGGCTACGAGCTCGGCCAGGGGCACGCACGACTGGTGCAGCGCCTCTCGAGCGCCACCACGCTCGACGCGGGGCTCGAGCTGTATGCGGCGGACTGGGACTCGCCGGGATTCCTGAGCGACAGCGTGTTCGAGCTGCATCAGTACAACGGCGTCGCCGGCGGAACCGACGGCGGCTTCAAGCGCCACGCCCAGGAGCGTGTGAGTCTCCGCGTCGTCGCCTCACCGACGACGCTGTGGCGCAGCACGGTGTACGCCACGCAGGGGCGCTGGCAGTTCTTCCTCACCACCCCACCCGAGGGAGGCCTCACCGAAGGATCGGGCAGTCAGACCGAGGAGGAGGATCGCCGCCACGGGTTCGGCGCGACGAGCGCCGTCACCTTCGCATTGCCGCGCGGCGACGTCACCGCCGGCGTCGAGAGCCGGTGGGATCAGTCCGACTACGAGAACTGGTTCACGACCGCCAGGCAGCGCGATTCCTCCCAGACGCTGGTGAACGCCCGGCAGGCCTCGGGAGCCCTGTTCGTGCAGTCGTCGCTCGACCTGGGCCGGCACGTGCGCGCCACAATCGGCGGGCGCTACGACGCCCAGGACACGCGTTCGGAACTCTCGGGCCAGGCCGCCGTCGACGCGTCCAAGGGCATCTTCGCGCCCAAGCTGGGACTGCTCGTCCACCTGCCCGCGTTCGGCGCGGTCTACGCCAATGCCTCGCGCGGATTCCGGCAGACCGACGGCGTCATCACCGACCCGACGCTCCCGTTCATCACCGCCTGGGCGTACGAGGTGGGCGCCAAGGTCGATCGCGGGCCCGTCAGCGCAGGGGCGGCGCTGTTCCGCATCGACGTCAGCAACGAGCAGACGTTCGACCCCATCACGCTGACTTCGATGAGCGGCGGCGAGAGTCGGCGCCAGGGCCTCGAGCTGGACGCGCAGGTGCGCCTACTGCCCGCCGTGCGCTTCGACGCCGACTGGACGTTCACCGACGCGCGCTATCGCCACCTGGTCACCGCGGACGGCGACACGCTCGACGGCGCGCGCGTGTTCAACACGGCGCGCTACGTCGGCACGGCCGGATTCACCCTCGCGCCGCCCGGCGCCCGATGGCACGTGCGCGTGAGCACGAACGCCGTTGGGCCGTACACGCCGTTCGACGAGCCCGGCGTGGAGCTGCCGTCCTACGCGTTGCTCCACCTGAGCGCCGGCGCGCAGCTGGCGACCGGGACGACGCTGGAGATCGGCGTCCGCAACGTGCTCGACCAGGCATTCCCGGAGCTTCGAGCCGGGGGTTTCGTGTCGCCGGGCCAGCCGCGGTCGGCGTACGCGACGCTGCGCGTGGTGCACTGACAGGCCGCGCATCTCGGGTCGCCAAACTCCAGGGCTGGCGCGAGATTCTCCGACATGCTCCGGACCCTCCCGCTATTACTGATCTGCGCCCTGGCCGGCACGGCCACGGCACAGGACTCCGCGCTGCTCCGTGCGCGAGCCAACCTGATGCCGGTACCCCGGTCGGTTTCCTTCGCCGGGGGCCGGATGCCCATCGATACCGCGTTCGCCGTAGCCGTCGTGGCGGGAAGCGAGCCCGACGGTCGCCTCGAGCGTGCCATCGAGCGGGCCCTGGCTCGGCTCGAAGCGCGAACCGCCGTACCGCTCGCGCACGCCGTCCGGCCGGGGGCCGCGCGGCTCTTCATCTCGGTTGCATCACCGGGGCTTGCGATACCGGGACTTGGCGAGGACGAGTCGTACTCACTCCGGATCGGTTCCGACAGCGCGAGCCTGCGTGCCGCGACCACGGTCGGCGCGATTCGGGGGCTCGAGACGCTGCTTCAGCTGCTCGATTCCGACGCCCGCGGCTTCTACCTGCCCGCCGTGACGATCGAGGACGCGCCGCGGTTCCCGTGGCGCGGCCTGCTGGTGGATGCCGGCCGGCACTTCATGCCACCCGACGTCATCCGCCGCACGCTCGACGGCAT
>JBIOIA010000007.1:0-29477 GCA_044449445.1 Gemmatimonadales bacterium | reverse complement strand
TCTCGATGGTCGTGCCCGTGGCGCGGCCGCCGCTCAAGAGTCTCGGGGATATGGCCCTCCCCTGGGAGAGCGCGGCCGTGGCCGGAGGGAGAGCGCGCACATAGCTTACGCCGGCAGTCGGGCGGCGCCGTCCCGCGCCCCCATCGGAGAACGCGTGTCCGCTCGCCCAAAGGCAGACCGTCCCGGCACCACGCCACCGGCCGCCGACGAGGTACGTGAGCGCTTCGAGCGGCTGCTCGCCGCCGGCATCGCGCTGGCGTCGGAGCGCACGCTCGCGGGCGTGCTGCGGCGCGTCGTGGACTCGGCGCGCGACGTCGTCGGAGCGCGGTTCGCGGCGCTCGGCGTCATCGGTGACGACGGCCGTTCGCTCGTCACTTTCGAGGTGTCGGGCATCACGGCCGACCAGCGCACCGCCATCGGCGCGCCGCCGGTTGGACAGGGCCTGCTGGGCGTGATGCTCCAGCAAGGCCAGCCGCTTCGCATCTCGAACATCGCCGAGCATCCGCTGCGCCAGGGGTTCCCCGCCAACCACCCGCCGATGACCTCGTTTCTCGGCGTGCCGATCGTCGGTCATTCGCGTGTGCTCGGCAATCTCTACATGACGGACAAGATCGACGCCGACGGGTTCTCGGAGGAGGACGAGCGTATCGCCGTCCTGCTGGCCGGCCAGGCCGCTGCGGCGATCGAGAGCACGCGGCTCTTCGAGGAGACCGCCGCGCTGCTCGAGCAGGTGCAGTCCATGCAGCGCCAGCGCGACCAGTTCTTCGCGATGATCAATCACGAGCTGCGCAACGCCCTGACCGGCGTGTTCGGCTGGGCCGAGCAGCTGGTGCGGACCAAGAGCGCGGCGGCGACGAGCCGCGCGGGCCGCGAGGTCTTCGAGGCCGCCGAGCGCACGATCACGCTGATGAACAACCTCCTCGACCTCTCGCGGCTCGACGCCTCCAAGGTCCAGGCCGTGTTCAAGGACACGCAGCTCGACGACGTGATCGGCAAGGTCATCGCGACGGTGCAGCCCTCGGCCGACGCGAAGCAGATCGAGCTCAAGGTCGAGCTCCCGTACCCCGCCCCTGTGGTCCGCACCGACGGGTTGCGGCTCGGTCAGATCGTGCACAACCTGATCACCAACGCGCTGCGCCACAGCGCGAGCGGCGAAGTGGTCCGCGTGAAGGTCGAGCCGACCACTGACGAGATGCGCATCATGGTCATCGATCGCGGACCGGGCATCCCGCACGAGGACCAGGCGCGGATCTTCGAGCCCTTCATCCGGCACGACCCCGAGAGCGGCCTCGGCTCCGGTCTCGGGCTGCCGGTTTCCCGTCGTCTCGCCGAGCTGCTCGGCGGACGGCTCACCGTTCACAGCGTGCTGGGCGCGGGCGCGACGTTCACGGTCGCCCTGCCGCGGAAGCCGCCGGGCTGAGGCCATGAAGATTCTCGTCGTGGAAGACGACCGGAAAGTCGCGGGGTTCATCGAGCAGGGCCTGCGCGAGGAAGGCTACGCCGTGGACGTGGCGCCCGACGGCGAAGAGGCCACGATGCTCGCGCACGTCTACGACTACGACGTGATCGTGCTCGACGTGATGATGCCGAAGAAGAACGGGCTCCAGGTCGCCGCCGAGCTCCGGCGCGAGGGGCGTGCGACGCCGATCCTGATGCTGACGGCGCGCGACGCCACGGAGGACGTGGTGCGCGGCCTCGACGTCGGCGCCGACGACTACCTGGCCAAGCCCTTCAAGTTCGAGGAGCTGCTCGCCAGGGTGCGGGCGCTGGTGCGCCGCGGCGGCTCGACCCGCACCGAGCTGATGAGCTACGGCCCGATCGAGCTCGACCGCCTCAAGCACAAGGCGCGCGTCAAGGGCGCGGGGGTCAACCTGTCGCCGAAGGAGTTCCACCTGCTCGAGCATCTGCTGCTCAAGCCGGAGCAGGTGGTGCGTCGCACCGAGCTGCTCGAGAAGGTGTGGGACATGCATTTCGATCCCGAGAGCAACGTGGTGGACGTGCACGTGGGCAACCTGCGGCGCAAGCTGCGCGCCGCCGCCGGCATGGACCTGATCCACACCGTGCGGGGCGTGGGCTTCGCGCTGCGGCTGCCGGGGACGGAGACGTGAACCGGCCGCCCCGCCGCGCGGCGATCGCGGCGGGGACGGCAGCAGCGCTGGCGGCGGCCGGCGTGCTCCATTTCGCATTCGGCCTCGATGCAGCGGCCGACCATGTCTTGCTCGCGGCGCTCCTGCTGTTCGGGGCGCCGCTCGTCGTTTCCACGGCCATCGGGCTGATGCGCGGGAAGTTCGCCGCCGACGTGGTTGCGGCACTCGCGATCGTCACCGCGCTCGTCCTGGGCTCGCACTTCGCCGGCGCCGTGATCGTGCTGATGCAGGCGGGCGGCGAAGCGCTGGAGTCGCACGCGATGCGCCGGGCCGGCGCCTCGATCGAGGCGTTGCTGGAGCGCGCCCCCAAGCTCGCGCATAAGGTCGGCGCCGACGGCCTGGTCGACATCCCGGTGCGCGAAGTCGCCGTGGGCGACCTGCTGGTCGTGAAGCCGGGCGACCTGGTGCCGGTGGACGGAGTGGTCGAGGCCGGCACGTCGGCGCTGGACCTCTCATCGCTCACCGGCGAGCCCCTGCCCGTTCCCGTCTATGAGGGCGCGCAGGTCCCCTCGGGCGCATTGAACCAGGAGGGCGCGTTCCGGATGCGCGCCGCGCGCGCCGCCGCGCACAGCCAGTACCAGCAGATCGTCGACCTGGTCGAGGCGGCGCGGAACGAGAAGCCGCCGATCCAGCGCCTCGCGGACCGCTGGGCCCTGTGGTTCACGCCGTTCACGCTGCTCATGTGCGGCTTTGCCTGGCTGATCACGCACAACCCCAACGCCGTTCTCGCCGTGCTGGTCGTGGCGACGCCGTGCCCGCTCATCCTCGCCACGCCGGTCGCCGTGATCGCCGGCATCGGCCGCGCCGCCGGGCGCGGCATCGTGATCAGGAACGGCGCCGCGATCGAGGAAGCGGGCCTGGTGCGCGTCGTCGTGTTCGACAAGACGGGCACGCTCACGCTCGGCGCGCCGACCGTGGACCGTATCGTCACATCGGACGGCCGTCCCGAGGACGACGTGCTGCGCATGGCCGGAGCGGTCGAGCAGATGTCGTCGCATCACTTGGGGCGCG
Organism: Gemmatimonadales bacterium; assembly: GCA_044449445.1. GTDB lineage: Bacteria > Gemmatimonadota > Gemmatimonadetes > Gemmatimonadales > JACORV01 > DASXPG01. Next base: position 26,319 of record JBIOIA010000007.1, on the reverse strand, counting down.
CCATCGCGCGGGAGGCCGGCGCCCGGTTCGGCGCCCTGCCTCATCCGGAGCGGTTCGTGGAGGTGTCCGGACTTGGCGTGTCCGGCATCGTCGAAGGCCGCCTGGTGGCGGTCGGCAGCCGCGCGTTCGTCGGAGGAAACGGCGCGTCGGTGCCCGAGCTCGCGCACGAGACGGCCACCCACGTCACGGTGGACGGCCGGCCCGCCGGCACGGTCTACTTCGCCGACCGCATGCGACCGGAGGTCCCCGCGCTGATGCGGCGCCTCGCGGCGCTCGGCATCAAGGAGACGGTCATGCTCTCGGGCGACCGGTGGGCGACGGCCCGGGCACTGGCGAGCGAGGCCGGCGTCGGCCGGGTGCAGGCCGACCTGCTGCCGGCCGGGAAAGTTGAGGCGCTGGGCGAGCTCCGGCGCACCCACGCGCCGGTCATGATGGTGGGCGACGGGATCAACGACGCGCCGGCGCTCGCGGCCGCCAGCGTCGGCGTCGCGATGGGCGCCCACGCGCCGGCCGCCGCCGCCGAGGCCGCGGACATCGTGCTGCTGGTGGACGACGTCTCGCGCGTCGCCGACACGATCGAGATCAGCCGGCGCACCCGGCGGATCGCGCTCCAGAGCATCGGCGTCGGGCTCGGCGTCAGCGCCGCGATGATGGTGATCGCGAGCTTCGGCCTGATCGCGCCGCCGGTCGGCGCGCTGCTGCAGGAAGCGCTCGACGCGGCCGTGATCCTCAACGCGCTGCGCGCGCGGTAGGTGTCGGATGGGCCCGTCCACCCAGCTGATCGTCGTCACCGGCAAGGGGGGCGTCGGCAAGACCGTGGTGGCCGCCGCCCTGGGCCGCATCATGGCCGACCGGGGCCGGCGCGTGCTGCTGCTGGACGCGGATTCGCGCGAGGCACAGCACCGGTTGTTCGGCGCCCCACCCTCCGGCGGCGAGGTCGTCTCGCTCATGCCGCGCCTCGCCGTCCTGAACGCCGTGCCACGCACGATCCTCGACCGGGAAGTCGCGCTCGCGCTGAAGATCAAGGTGCTCTCCAATCGCGTGCTCGCGAGCCCCATCTATCAGCACTTCGCGGACGGCGCGCCCGGGCTCAAGGAGATGATGCTCCTGGGCTACGCGCTCAAGGTCGCCGAGGGCGATGCGAAGCCGAAGGCGGACCTGGTGATCATCGACGCGCCGGGTTCCGGTCACGGGCTCTCGCTGCTCGCCGCACCGCTGCTGATGTCCGAGGTCATCACCACCGGGCCGCTCGGCCACATGGCCTCGCGTATCGCCGCGCTGGTCGCGGATCCCGCGCGCTGCGCGATCGTGCTGCCGACGCTCGCCGAGGAGATGGCCGTACAGGAGACGCTCGAGACCATCGCCGCGATGGAGCGGCGGATATCCCGGGCGCCCTCGATGGTCGTCGTGAACGCGGTCTTTCCGCCGCGCGATGGCGGCGCCCAGGCGAAGGCGTCGAGCGTCTCCCGCGACGAGGCGCTCGAGGTCGCGGCCACGCTGGCGTTCTGGACCACGCGCCGCCGCCTCAACGAGCGCGAGATCGCCCGGCTCCAGGACGGATGGAAGGGGCGCACGGCGCAGGTCCCGCTCGTGGCGGAGGACTTCGGCCCCGGGCTCCTCTCCGCCGTCGCGGACTCGCTCGCGCCGCAGCTGGAGATCGCCGCGGGCGCGGCTCCGAAGCAGCGGAGGCGGCGCGCATGAAAGCCCATCCGCTCGACGCGCAGCTGCTGGTCGTCGTCGGACCGGGCGGCGTCGGCAAGACGACGCTCTCGGCCGCGCTGGCACTGGACGCCGCACGCAACGGTGACGACACGCTGGTGATGACGTTCGATCCCTCGCGCCGTCTCAAGGACGCGCTCGGCGTCGGCGAGGAGGCCGCGGGCCGGCCGGTGCGCGTCGCCTCCCGCACGCCGGGCCGGCTCGATGCGAGCCTGCTCGATGCGCGCGCCACGTTCGACCGACTGATCGCGCGCTACGCACCCGACGATGCGGCGGCGCAGCGGATCCTGCGCAACCGCTTCTATCACCACCTCGCGGGCGGCCTGGCGGGCATCCTCGAGTACATGGCGGTCGAGCGGCTGTTCGAGGTCGCGGCCGAAGGGAGCTACCGCCGCGTGATTCTCGACACGCCTCCCACCCGGCAGGCGCTCGAGTTCCTGGGCGCGCCGGAGCGGATCGTCAGCTTCCTCGACAGCGGCGCGCTCAAGATCGCGCTGAAGCCCTGGTTCGACGAGTCGGGCCGGCTCAGGACCGGGGCCGGGCGGCTCGTCGGGCGCGGCATCGGCGCGCTCCTGGACCGGCTGATCGGGCTCGCGCTGCTGCGCGACATCGCGGAGTTCTTCCAGGCCTTCGGCCCGCTGTACTCCGGCTTCAAGGAGCGGGCACAGTCGGTGCAGCAGCTGCTCCGGAGCGAGCGCACCCGCTTCGCGCTCGTGACCGGCCCCGGCGCCGAGCGCGTCGCGGACGCGTTGTACTTCGCGCGGCGACTGGACGAGGCCGGTTGCCGGCTCGCCGCGGTGGTCGTCAACCAGGTCCATCCGCGGGCGGGGATACCGCAACGCGGTAGTCGGGATGCGCCGGCCGGGCTCAGGCTCCTCGCCGCGCTGGGCGAGCGCGACCAGCGGGGCGCCCGCGAACTGGCTTCGCTCATGCCATCGCAACACATTGTATCTGTGCCACTTAGCGCTGAGCCACCGGTGGGGCTCGAGGCGCTGGAGGCGGTGGGCCGGAGCCTCGCCGCGGCGCTCGGCGAGCGGGGGCCCGGATACCGCACCGCGGCATCTTGACAGTTTTGCCGCACTGCGGCATCTTGCGTCCCGGAGGAGGACGCCCATGATCCGGCTGATCAAGCGCTACGGCGGCGGCAGCCGCAAGCTGTACGACACGGAAGAGAGCCGCTACGTCGGACTCGACGTAATCGCCTCGTGGGTGCGCCGGGGCCAGGAGCTGAAGGTCGTGGACAGCGCCTCGGGCGCGGACGTGACGGCGCAGACGCTGGCGCAGGTGATCTACGAGACGCACCGGACCGGCGCGGCCCTGCTCTCCACCGACTTCCTGCACGAGGCGATCCGGAAGAGCGGCCTGGCGATCTCGGAGCGGGCCAGGAAGCTCCAGTCCGGAGTGAACCAGCTGGTGCGGCAGTCGGTGAACCGGCTGCCCGGGGCGCAGGCGGCGAGGAGCGAGCTCGATCAGCTGCGCGTCAGCCTGGAGACGCTCCAGAAGTCGGTCGCGAGTCTCGAGAAGGCGGCGGGCCCCAGGTCCCGCCGGAACGCGCGGAAGGGCCGGAAGAACGGCGCCCGCGCCTAGGAAGCGAACCACGCAGGACCAGCCGCGGTAAAGCGGCCACATCAGGAGGAGTCATGCCGAAGACCATGAAGAAGAACGGCTCCAAGGCCCCGCGGATGAAGGAATCCGCGCAGGCCATCTGGCTCGCCGGACTGGGCGCACTCGCCACGGCCGGTGAGGAGGGCAACAAGATCTTCCATCGCCTCGTGAAGCGCGGCGAGGAAGCCGAGAAGATCGGCCGCGGGCGGATCGATCTCAGGGTGAAGCGCATCGCGGCCAGGGCGGCCGATCTCACGGCCGACGCCAACGCGGCGTTCGGCACGCGGGTGCGCCGTCCGATCGACAAGGGCATGTCCATCGCCCTGCACCGCCTCGGCGTCCCGACGCGGAGCGAGATCCTGGCGCTCACGAAGCGGGTCGAGGCGCTGACCCGCGCGGTCGAAAAGAAGCACCGGCCGCACACCGTGCATCACACGTCGAAGCCCGCCGCGTCGGCGGTCTGAGGCGGCCGTGACGGCGCGCCGGCGCTCGCGGGGCCACCGGATCGGCCTCGCGCTCGCCGGAGGCGGAATGGAGGGCGCCGTGTACGAAATCGGCGCCCTTCGGGCCCTCGAAGAGAGCCTCGCGGGCCTGGACATCAACGACCTGCACGTCTACGTCGGGGTCAGCGCGGGAGCGTTCGTCGCCGCCGGCCTCGTCAACGGCATCACGCCGTCCCAGATGACGCGGGCGCTGGTGCGGCACGAGCCGCGCCAGCACCCGTTCGTGCCCGGCACGTTCTTCACCCCCGCCTACCGCGAGTGGACGCGCCGCGGACTGATGCTGCCGATGCTGGTCTTCGACATCGTCAGGAAGATCGCCAGGAACCCCCGCGACCAGACGGTGCTCTCGGCGCTGATGCGGCTGGCGCGCGCGCTGCCGGTCGGGATCTTCGACAACGAGCCGGTCCGCCGGTACCTCGCGCGCAGCTTCGCGCTGGAGGGGCGCAGCGACGATTTCCGCGCCCTGCCCCACAAGCTCGTGGTCGTGTCCACCGACCTCGGCACCGGCCGCCCGATCCGGTTCGGCGGGCCCGGCTGGGACCACGTGCCGATCTCGACCGCAGTCCAGGCTTCGACGGCCCTGCCCGGGCTCTACCCGCCGGTGCACATCCAGGGGCACGACTGCGTGGACGGCGTGTTGCTCCGGACCGTTCACGCGTCGGTCGCACTGGAGGCCGGGGCGGACCTGCTACTGTGCATCAATCCGCTGGTGCCCGCGGATCTCGGCCAGCTGGCCACGGGCGCGACCGCCGGCCCGATCGTGAAGAAGGGCCTGCCGACCGTGCTGTCGCAGATGTTCCGCACGCTGATCCACTCGCGGCTCAAGGTCGGCATGGCCACCTACGCCCGCCGCTTCCCGAACGCCGACGTGCTGCTGTTCGAGCCCTCAGGCGACGAGTACACGATGTTCTTCACGAACATGTTCAGCTTCGCGGCACGCAAGAAGGTGTGCGAGCTCGCCTACCAGTCCACGCGCCGCCACCTGCGCGCGCGGCGCGCCGAGCTGGAGCCGGCCTTCGCGAAGCACGGCATCCGGTTCCGGGACCACCTGCTGGAGGACGAGGGTCGAACGGTGTGGGACGGCGTCGGAATGCCGGAAGCGTCCGCGGCGCCGGTCGGCGCGAAGCTAGGCCGCGCGCTGGCGCACCTGGAAGAAGCGCTGGCCTGAAACCGTCGCGGCCGGGGTCCCTCCGGCCGCGGCGCGCTCAGGTGAGCGCGCTCAGCGCGTCGAACTCCGCTTCGATCGCCCGCACCAGCACGCCCGGGTCCGCCAGGACCCGGGTGTCCGCGATGACGCCGACCTGCGCGTTTCCCGCGAACGTCATGACGCTGATCCCCACGCCGATGTCGGCCCGCTGCGGCACCCAGAACACGAGCGAGCGCAGCCGCTTTCCGCCCAGCGCGAGCGGGACCTGCGGACCCATGACGTTGGTGACGACGCTGGTGCACTTGTTGGCGAAGAAGTCGATGAGGCGCCGGCTCGCGAAGAACGGCAGCGCGGTGAGAAACACGTTGACCGCGCCGTAGATCACGGTCGAGTCGAGCCCGTTCTTCAGCTCGTCCATCCGCGCCTTCACGGCGGCGATGCGCAGCCCGAGCTCGCGCGGCGCGATCGGCAGCGTGAGCGGCACCGCCGCGAAGCGGTTCTCCATCCGGAGCGCCGCTCCCGGTTCGCGCATGTTCACCGGCATCGAGATTCTCACATGCGGCCGCCGCGTGCCGCCGTTCGATTCCAGGTACGTGCCGATGGCGCCCGAGACGAGGGCCATCAGGACGTCGTTGACCGTGGCCCCGAAGCGCGTCTTGAGCCGCTTCACCTCCTGAAGCGGCAGCGGCCGGGTCCAGGCGACCCGCTTGCGCCCGCCGACCGGCGGACCGTGCAGCGCGTGCCGGTCCGGGCGCCACAGCGCGCGCTCCATCAGAACGATCGGCGAGACCAGCGACGCCAGCACGGCGCGGCCCAGCCCGCCCACGATACCCGGCGCGACCTCCGTCCTGTGAACCGACGGCGCCAGCTCGTCCATCAGCGCGAAGATGATCGGCACGAACGCGATGCCGTCGGCCATCGAGTGGTGCACCCGCACCAGGAACGCGCTCTGGCCGCCCTCGTAATGCTCGATGTGCTCGATAGTCCACGGCGGTCGGCCCTCGGCGAGCGGCTCGTGGGCGATGCTCGAGATGTAGTCCTGGAGCTGTGTGGCGCTGACGCATCCTTCGAGGGGCGAAGCGACGAGGTGGCGCGCGAGATCGAAGTCGGGGTCGTCCTCCCAGTACCAGCGTCCGCGCGCTCGAACCAGCCGCTGATGGAAGCGGTGATAGCGCCTGCCGCCGTCCGCGTCGATCACCCGTTCCCGGAAGATCGCGCGCGCGGTCTCCAGGTCGATCTGATCCGTGGTGTACAGCGCGTGGATCACCATCCGGTTGGTCGCCGAGTCCTGGAGCCACACGGCGTCGTTCGCCGCGACCGGCTCGCGCGCGAGGCGGACCATCAGGCCCCCCGGCGCATCGCGAGCACCGCCGCCAGGACGAACAGCGCCACCCACACGGGCCACGGCCCGCGCGTCGCCAGGACGATGGCCCCCGACACCAGGCAGAAGCCGGCGATGAGCGTCGCGCGGATGCCGGCGAGCGGATTCTCGGGATGCCGCCGCGCCGATTTCTCGAGCACGCGCAGGCCTTCCGTCATCAGCAGCGGCGCCTTGACGAGCGCGTCCACCAGGTCCGGCGCGCTGCGCACGCCTTCCTGCACCAGCCGGACCGGCGAGAACTGCTGGATGAAGATGCGCCGGATGTGCTTCTTCGAGACCTCGGCCACGTCGAAGCCCGGCAGCAGCACGTGCCCGACGCCCTCGAACGTGACCAGCGCCTTCACCATCAGCACCAGCTCGACCGGGAAGTACATCCGGTAGCGTGCGCCGCGCTGCACCGAGTCCAGGATCAGGGCTCCGAGCGAGTACGTCTCGAACGTGGCCATGCGCCGCCAGCGCTGGGAGATCTCCGTCACCTCGCGCCGGAACCCGGTCGGGTCGCTGCCCCCGCCCGCCTGCGCCGCGGCCGAGAGGTAGCGCGCGGCACTCTCGGCGTCGCCGGTCACGAGGGCGTAGAAGTAGAAGAGCATCGTCCGGCGCAGCTCGTCGTCGAGCCGGCCCACCATGCCCAGGTCGATGAACCCCACGCGGGTCCCCTCGAGCACCAGCAGGTTGCCGGGGTGGAGGTCCGCGTGGAAGAAGCCGTCCAGGTACAGCATCCGGATGATCGAGGCTGCGCCGAGGTCCACCAGCCGCTCCTTCTCGGCGTCCGGCAGCTGCTGGGCCTCCTCGCTGTCGGGCTGGATGCCGGCCAGGTATTCCATCGTCAGCACGTTGGGGCCGCTGAGGTCGCGGTGGATCTCCGGAAAGACGACGTCGTCCAGGTCCCTGAAGTTGGCGGCGAACGTCTCGGCGTTGTCCGCTTCGCGTCCCAGGTCCAGCTCGCGCAACGTGTAGTGCACGAACTCGTTGATGAGGTTGCGCGGCTGGTAGCGCGGCAGCAGGACCTGGAGCAAGGAGCCGAGCGTCCGGAGCAGCCGCGCGTCGCGGCGCAGCAGGTGGCGGATGCCGGGCTTCACGACCTTCACGACGACCTCGTCGCCCTCGCGCGTGGTGGCGCGGTGCGTCTGGCCGATCGATGCCGAGCCCAGGGGCTCGGGCTCGATCGTAAGGAACGCCTCGGCGACCGGGCGCTTGAGGTCGCGCTCGATGATCTCCACGACCTGGTCGAACGGCGCGGCCGGCAGCCGGCTCAGCAGCCGCTTCAGCTCGTCGGTGACGCTCTTCGGGAGAATGTCCTCCCGGAGGCTCAGGATCTGCCCGAGCTTGATGTAGGTCGGCCCGAGCCGCTCGAGGCGGCGGCGCAGCTGGACCGGGAACGGCTGCGCGCGGAGCCGGCGGTCGTTGAACGGCGCCGTGAACGTGCTCAGGGTCCGCACCAGCGCGAACGCCGCGCCGCGGCCGGTTCCGCTTTCCCGCTTCGCGCGGACCCACGCGGCCAGTCCACCGGCGCCCAGCCCGATAAAGTGCCGCAAGGTCGTGAGCAGCCGGCGCACCAGCCCCGCCGGCGGCGCCACGCGCAGCACCTCGAAGCTCGGGGGGGCCTGCGTAAGGACGGCCATCAGCGGTGGCGCCCGTAGCGCTCGTGGGAGGACACCCACTCGAGCGAGGAGATCGCGCCCGCAAGCGAGATTTCGCCGGCCAGCACCACGCCCGCGACGATCTCGGCGAGCTTGTTGACCTTGCCCGGCCCGTAGCAGCCCAGCACTTCCAGGCATTCACGCTGGGTCGGCAGCCCCGTGCCGCCGCCGTAGCTCGCGACGATGAGAGACGGGATGGTGATCGAGAGGTAGAAGTCGCCGTCCTTCGTGATCTCGCTGTAGATGATGCCCGCCGAGCCTTCGGCCACGTTGGCGACATCCTGGCCGGTCGCGATGAACATCGCGGTGATCCCGTTCGGCGAGTGCAGGCCGTTGTTGTTCGCGCCGGAGATGAACGCGCCGACGTTGGCGACCTGGTTGTGGTAGTGCAGGCTCTCCGGGTCCACGCGCAGCACCTGTCGGAGCATCTCCCGCGGGAAGACGGCCTCGGCGGTCACGCGCTTGCCGCGCGTGCTGATCAGGTTGACGTGCGACGCCTTCTTGTCGGTCGCGAGGTTCGATTCGAGGTAGAAGCGCCGGACCGTGTGCAGCTGTTCGAGGATCCACGAGCAGGCGGCGAAGGTCGCGCGGCCGACCATGTTCTGCCCGGCCGCGTCGCCGGTCGAGTAGTTGAAGCGCAGGTAGGCGAACTTGCTCGCCAGGTAACAATCGATGTAGAGCAGCTTCGCGACGCTGGACGTCGCCTCCGCCTGCCGGCGGATCTCCTCGAGGTTGTCGTCCACCCAGCGGCGGAACTCCCGCGCCTCGCGCGCCGAGTCGAATACGAACACGGGGGCGCGCTGCATCTTGTCGTCGCTGACGGTGCACGTCACGCCGCCCGCCATGTTGAGCAGCTTCATGCCGCGGCTGTACGAGGCGACGAGCGTTCCCTCGGTCGTGGCCAGCGGAATCAGGAACTCGCCCTGTGCGTGCTCGCCGTTGACGCGCAGCGGGCCCGCGAACCCCAGGGGCACCTGGGCGACGCCGGTGAAGTTCTCGATGTTGCCGCGGGCGCGCAGCGGATCGAACGCGCCGCCGCCCACATGCTCGAGCGAGGTCCCGGTGTACGCCTGCACGAACTCCCGGCGCTGGCGGACCACCTCGGGCGCGAGGTTCCCATCGTCCTTCGCGTAGGGGATGTGGGGCGCCTCGCGGGACTGGGCGGCGTCGACGGCGTCCGTCACCTTGAGGTCCAGCCGGCCGAAGGGCCGCACTTCGAGCACGAGGTGGATCTCGTGCGTGCCCTGGGCGAGCGCGCTGGTGAAGGTCTTGAGGTGGGCGATGCGGCGCAGCGGGAACGGCAGCGGCTGCTCGGTGCTGAACTGGCTGGCGGGAACGGGCGGGCCGTCGTCCACGTCCACCATCACCTGGTCCACCGGAAAGTCGTGCCCGTCCACGCCGAGGCCGAGGATCCCGGTGACCGTCGCGTCTCCCAGCCGGTTCTTGAGGCTGAACCGGAAGCCGTCGGCATCGTTCTTGAGAGAGCCGAAGGAGTACAGCTGCCGCAGGATCAGCGAGGGAATTCTCATCGCCGTCATCTCCGCATGTTGACCCGGCGCCGCGCGGCGTTCACACCAACGTCACCGCGCTAACCGGCTTCCCCGCCCAGCTCGTCCTCGTCCCGCGCGTGCGGTCCGTCGGAGCGGTACTGCTTGAGCTTCCGGTACAGCGTGCGCCGATCGATGCCCAGGACCTCGGCGGCCTTCGCCTGGTGCCCGCCGACCTCGTCGAGCACCGCGAGAATGTACGAACGCTCGAGCTGCTCGAGGTTCCAGTGCCCGTTGCGCCCGTCTTTCGGCGCGCCGATCCCCTGCTGCGCCTGCATCCCGGCGTCCGGGTCGAAGACGATGGTCCGGGCACCGGCGCCCATGATGACGGCGCGCTCGATGAAATTCTCGAGCTCGCGCACGTTGCCCGGCCAGGAGTGCGCCACCAGCCGCTGCATCGTCCCCGGCGGGATGGCCGGCGGCTCGACGCCGTTGTCGCTCGCCGCGCGGCGCAGGAAGTGCGCGGCCAGGAGCGGGATGTCCTCGGGCCGCTCGCGCAGCGGCGGAATCCGGATCGGCACCACGTTGAGGCGGTAGTACAGGTCCTCGCGGAACTGGCCGGCGCGCACCATCTCGCCGAGGTCGCGGTTGGTCGCCGCCACGATCCGCGCGTCCACCGCGATCGGCTCACGCCCGCCGACGCGCATGATCGTCCGCTCCTGGAGCACGCGCAGCAGCTTGACCTGGATGTTGAGCGAGATGGCGCCAATCTCGTCGAGGAACAGCGTGCTGCCGCTCGCCTCCTCCATCAGGCCGCGGTTCGTCGCGATCGCGCCGGTGAACGCGCCCTTCATGTGCCCGAACAGCTCGGCTTCGAGGAGCGTCTCGGGAATCGCCGCGCAGTTGACCGCGAGGAACGCCCGCTCGGCGCGCGGCGAGAGCGCGTGCACCAGCCGCGCCACCACTTCCTTGCCGGTCCCGGTCTCGCCCGTGATCAGCACCGTCGCCCGCGAAGGCGCGACCCGCGCGACCAGATCGCGCACGTGCTCCATCGGCGCGCTGCGCCCCACCATCTGGGCGCCGACCGCGCCGGACTGCACCTGGCGGCGCAGCTGCGCCACCTCGCGGCGCAGCGCGGTGTCGCCGAGCGCCCGGTCCAGCGCCAGCAGCAATTCGTCCACGCGGAACGGCTTGGTGATGTAGTCGAACGCGCCGAGCTTCATCGCCTCGACCGCCGAATCGATCGAACCCTGCGCGCTCAGCACGATGAACGGCGTGTCCGCCTGGAGGCTCGGGCCGGCGTGCAGGATGTCCATGCCCTTGATGCCGGGCAGGTTGAGATCGAGGATGACCGCGTCGAAGGCCTGCTTGCCGAGCGCCTCGAGCGCCAGCTCGCCGCTCGCCGCGAGCGTGGTGGTGTAGCCGGCTTCCGAGAGCACGGTCTCCAGCAGATCGCGCACGACGCGGTCGTCCTCCACGACGAGCACCTTCCGGGGAGCGGGGGGCACGGCCACGGTGGCGTTCATCAGTAGGGCGTGAACCCCGCGCTGCCGAACGTCGGCATGCGCACCTGCATCCAGATCGGGTAGCCGTAGGCCGCGATGATCAGGATGATCGCGACGATGGTCCACAGCCCCAGGCGGTCGAACAGCGCCGCCTTCGGCGAGGGCGGCTCGAGCGGCTCGGCGAAGGCGATCGGCCCCTGCTCGACCTTCTTGCCCGCCGTCACCGTGAACAGCATCACGAGCGCGAAGAACACGGCGCTCGCGAACAGCAGCAGGCCGCCCACCGCCGACAGGTCGGTCAGCCACTTCCAGCTCTGCGCGACCGGCACGTCCGAGTAGCTCGGATCGTAGACGCGGCGCGGCATGCCGAGCAGGCCGGTGATGTGCGTCGGGATCGAGAACATCAGCATGGCGACGAACCACAGCCACGGCTGCACGCGCGCCATCGGCTTCAGCTCGAGCTCGCGCCCGGTGAGCTTCGGCACCAGCCAGTACGCGGCGCCCATGAAGGTGAGCGCCGTGGCGCTGCCGACGGTGGTGTGGAAGTGGCCCGGGACCCACGACGTGTTGTGGATCATCGCGTTCATCCCGAAGCTCGCGTTGATCGCTCCGCCGAACCCGCCGACCGCGAACAGCAGCATCGCGCACACCGCCGAAGCGACCAGAGGGTCGCTCCAGGGCAGCTTCCTGATCCAGCCGAACAGCCCCTTTCCCCCGCGCATCCGGCCCGCCACCTCGAGCGAAGCGATGACCGTGAACGCGGTGATGAAGCTGGGATACAGGATCCACAGCGTGTTGAAGGTGTGGAACGCCTTCCAGCGCGCGGGGATGCCGGGATCCATGAACTGGTGATGGAAGCCCACCGGCGTGCTCAGCACGATGAACAGGACGAACACGAGCCGGGCGAGCGGATCGCTGAACAGCTTGCCGCCGGCGGCGCGCGGCAGCACGGTGTACCAGATCGTATACGCCGGCAGGATCCAGAAGTACACGAGCGGATGGCCGAACCACCAGAACAGCGTCCGCGCGAGCACCGGATCCACGGTCGCCTTGAGTCCGAGCGACCACGGGATCAGCTGGAACAGCATCTCGGCGGCGACGCCGGGCGTGGCGAGCAGCCACACGATCACGGTGGCCATCATGCCGTGCATCGCGAGCGGGATCAGCGTGCCGGGATTCGCCTTCCGCCAGTCGCTCAGCGCCTTGATCATGACCGCGCACCAGCCCCACGAGCCCACGACGAGCAGCGTGGCGCCGATGTAGAAGGCGGGGTGCGCCTTGAGCGGCGGATAGAACGTGTAGAGGACCGACGCCTTCTGAATCAGGATGACGACCGCGGCGGCGGCCGTGCCGACCAGCGCGATCCAGAAGGACGTCCAGGCGAGGCCGGCCCACGGCAGCGCGCGGCCCAGCGCGCGCGTCGCGACCACGTAGCCGAGGCCCATGATGAAGAACGTCGTGAACACGAGCGCCATCAGGACGCCGTGCGCCGTGACGGACATGTAATACATCTGCGGCGAGCGGAATGGCAGCTCGAGGTTCGCGCGCGAGAGCGCCTGCATCACCGCCATCATCGCGGCGACGGTGAAGGCACCGACCGCGACGCCGATGTTGGCGGTGGCGAGCCGATCGGTGCGCGTCATGGGCGGGCCTCCACGATCACCTTGGCGCCCATCGTGTGGTGCCCGATGCCGCAGTACTCGTTGCAGACCACCAGGTACTCGCCCGGCGTCTGGAACGTGTAGGTCAGCTGGCTCACGTAACCCGGCAGGACCATCGTGTTCACATTCGTCCTGGCGATCTCAAAGCCGTGGCTCACGTCGATCGAGGTGAGCCGGAACGTGACCGGCCGGCCGGCGGGAACGCGGATTTCCGCGGGAAGCCAGAAGAACATCCCGCCGATCATCGTGACCCTCACGTGCCCGCTCGAGTCCGTCGCGACGCCCAGGTTCGCGAAGCGCGGATCGGCCATCGCGGTCTTCGGGTCGATCGTCTCCACGTGGCTCGGCGGCCGGATGCCGAAGGCCACCGCGCTGATCCCCGTCATCGTGATGAAGACGACGATGATGAGCGCCGCGAACCACATCCAGATCTTCTCGTAGCGCTCGACGTTCACGGGGTCACCGCCCCGCGCGCGCGGAACAGCAGGAAGTAGAACGCGAGCCAGCCCAGCACGAACAGCACGCCATAGACACCGACGATGGCCATGGTGCCGATCGGATGCCGGGGCAGCTCGGGCGGCGGGCTTGCGGGATCGGTCATGCGCTACCTCCACTGCAGGCGGGACGGCCGCTACGTGGCGCCTTCAATATGCGACCACTGGGACGCGATTGGCGAGATGGCAAGGCGATGTGTGATGAGAGCTTAGAGCAAACCCGCCGGGTCCCTTCACGGATCGTCGGCGACGCTTGCCGCCGGAATCTCGTTCAGTCTGAAGAGACCTTCACGATCCTTTTGGACTGGATATAGGGGACCGACGGTAGCGTAATTGCCATGTCGCGCACGATCGCGGATCTCGCCCTCGGCGAGATGGGAATTCTGGCCGGACTTGACGTCCCGAAAAGCCTGGCCGGGCGCCTCATGGAGCACGGTTTCCTGCCGGGCGCGTCGGTGCGCGCGGTGCGCGCCGCGCCGGGCGGGGATCCCAGGGTGTTCCGGGTGGACGGCGGCGACGTCGCGCTCAGGCTCGAGACCGCGCGAAAGCTCCGCCTGGAAGAGACGCCGTGAGCGCCTGCGCCGATTGCGCCCTCGTGGCCGCCCAGGCCTCGCCGCGCGCCCGCGTGTCGGTGGCGCTGATCGGGCCCCCGAACTCCGGGAAGTCCACGCTCTTCAACGAGCTGACGGGGATGCGCCAGAAGGTGGCGAACTACCCCGGCGTCACGGTCGAGCACCGCGTCGGGCGCGTGCTCGCATCGGCGTCCAGCACGGTCGAGCTGATCGACCTGCCCGGCACCTACAGTCTCCAGCCCCAGTCCGAGGACGAGCGCCTCACCGAGGACGTGCTGCTCGGCCGCCGGCCGGGCGTGCCGCAGCCCAAGGCAATCATCCTGGTGCTCGACGCGACGAGTCTCTCGAGACATCTCGCGCTCGCGGCCCCGGTGCTCGCGCTCGGCCTGCCGACGCTGGTCGTCCTCAACCTGGCCGACGACCTCGAGCGCCGCGGCGGGACGGTGGATACGGCCGCGCTCGCGCAGCGACTCGGCGCGCCGGTCGCGCTGGTGAGCGCCAAGCAGCGGCGTGGACTCGAGACGGTGCGGGAATTCCTGACGGGCCGCTTCGGCCTCCCCACGCGCGTCGAGCTGCCGGTCGTCAACCAGATCCCCGCGTGCCGCGCCTGGGCTGCGCGGCTCGCCGACCAATCCGCGTACCGCGCCCCCGCCCCGCCGGAGTGGACGCGCCGGCTCGACGGCGTGTTCCTGCATCCGTGGGCGGGGCCGCTGCTGTTCGCGGCCGTCGTGTTGCTGGTCTTCCAGGGGATGTTCTCCATCGCGGCGCCGCTCTCGGACCTGCTGGAACGCGGCATCACCGGCGCCGGCGAGTTCATCTTTGCCGCGGTGCCGGTGGGGCTGGTGCGGGACGTCGTCGTGCACGGCGCCTGGAAGGGCGTGGGCTCGGTGGTCGTGTTCCTGCCGCAGATCCTCGTGCTGTTCCTGTTCATCGGCGTGCTCGAGGACTCCGGCTACCTCGCGCGCGCCGCGGTGATCGCGGACCGCACGATGGCCCGGATCGGGCTCCAGGGAAAGTCGTTCATCCCCCTGCTCTCCGCGTACGCCTGCGCCGTGCCGGCCGTGATGGCGACGCGTACCATCGAGAGCCGGCGCGACCGGATCGCGACGATCCTCATCGCGCCGTTCATGACCTGCGCGGCGCGGCTGCCCGTCTACACGCTCATCATCGCGGCGTTCCTGCCCGACACGCGGCTCCTGGGCCCGTTCCTCGGCGTCCGGGCGGCGGCGATGGTCGGCCTGTACGCGTTGGGCTTCCTCGCGGCGGTCGCGACGGCGCGCCTGCTCAAGAGCACCGTCCTCAAGAGCGAGCGCGCCCCGTTCATACTCGAGCTGCCGCCCTACCGGCTGCCCACGCTGCGCTCGCTCGGCTTCCGGCTGCTCGACCGGGCCAAGGCGTTCCTGACCCGCGCCGGCACGGTGATCCTCGCCGTGTCGCTGGCGCTGAGCCTGCTGTCGAGTCTGCCGCGCACCAACGGCGCGGCGCCGAACGTCACGGAGAGCATGGCGGGCACCATGGGCCGAACGATCGAGCCGGCCATCCGCCCGCTGGGCTTCGACTGGCGCGTCGGCATCGGGCTCGTGACGTCGCTCGCGGCGCGCGAGGTGATCGTCGGCACGCTGGGCACGATCCACGGAGTCAGCGGCGACGAGAGGTCGGCGGGCCTGCAGCGCGCGCTGCGCCAGAGTCTCACGCCCGGCGGCGCCGCCGCGCTGCTCGTGTTCTTCGCGTTCGCGATGCAGTGCATGTCCACGCTGGCCGTGGTGCGGCGCGAAACCGGCAGCTGGAGGTATCCGCTGCTCCAGTTCAGCTACATGCTCGCGCTGGCCTACGGCGGCGGCCTCGCGGCGAACTGGACCGTCACGGCGATGCTGCGATGAGCGCGCGCCGCGACGTGCCGCACCTGCTGCTGGTGAACCTCGGAACGCCGACGGCCCCGCTGGACGGCGCCGTGCGCGAATTCCTGGACGAGTTTCTGTCCGATCCCTCGGTCGTGGACCTGCCGCGCTGGCTGTGGCTCCCGATCCTCAAGGGCATCGTGCTGAAGCGCCGGCCGCGGCGGGTTGCGCGCCAGTACGCGTCCATCTGGACGTCCGAAGGCTCGCCGCTGCGGGTCGCCACCGAGCGCATCGCGCGGGCCCTCGCGTGCCGGGCGGACGGGCGTTTCACGGTCGGCGTCGCGTATCGCTACGGCGAACCCTCGCTCGACTCGGCGCTCGCCGCGGCCGCCGAAGCCACATCGGGGCCGGTGATCGTCGTCCCGCTGTTCCCGCAGCGCACCGACGCGACTACGGGCACCATGCTGCGCCGCGCACGTGAGGCCGCGGCGCGAGCGGGCCTCACGCACCGCCTGGTCGAACGGCTGGTGGTGGCCGACGAGCCCGGTTACGTGACCGCGCTGGCGTCGCGCTGGAGCGAGGCGCTGGCGGACTCGCCGGCGCAGCCCGAGCACCTGGTCGTTTCGTTTCACGGCATCCCCGTGCGCTACGACCGGCGCGAGCACGGCGTCTACGTCGAAGACTGTCGCGCGACGACGCGCGCGCTCCTGAAGGCGATCGGGTGGCCGAGGTCACATGCGACCCTCGCGTTCCAGTCGCGCTTCGGCCCCGAGCCCTGGCTCACGCCGGCGACGGCGGACGTGCTCCACAATCTGCCGCGTCGGGGCGTGCGCCGAGTCGCCGTGATCACGCCCGGGTTCGTCACCGACAGCCTCGAAACGCTCGAGGAAATCAGTATCCGGGGTCGGGAGGGGTTCCTCGAAGCGGGCGGCACGTACCTGCTCCGCATCGGCGCGGTGGACGACCACCCTTCGTTCCTGAACTCGCTCGAGGGACTGGTGGGAGGAGGATTGGCGGTCGCATGAACGGCACGGAGGCGGAGGACTGATGGATCGCATCGCCCTGATGGGGCACTCGTGGCAGCAGCGCCGGCCAGACCTGCTCGCGCGCTTCACGATCGCGCGTGAGGACCGCGCAATGCGCCTCGGCGGCCTGGCCGCCGAGCTGGGCACGAAGGAGATCGTGTACATCGCCACGTGCAACCGGGTCGAGGTTGCCTTCACCACGGATGCCGTAACGCCGCTGCCCATTTGCCGGCGCCGCCTGTTCGGGGCGCTCGCCGGGCGGCCCGCGCGCCCCGGCGAGGCCGAGCACGCGCTGCGGGCCTGGCACGGCGAAGGCGCCGCCGAGCACCTGTTCCTCGTGATGTCCGGTCTCGACTCGGCTCGGGTGGGCGAGAGCGAAATCGCGGGCCAGGTCCGCGATGCGCTCGAGCTCTCGCGCGAGCTCTCGCTGGTGGGTCCCGAACTCGACGCGGTGTTTTCGGAAGCTCTGAAGGTCGCCAAGCGGGTGCGCCCGCTGACCGAGGGCCGGATCGGCAAGGTCTCGCTGGCCGACGTCGCGCTGCGCCGCATCTTCGCGCGGCTCCAGGAGACTCCGGGTCCCGTGGCCGTGATCGGCATCGGCGCGATGACCGAGCAATGCGCGCGCGTGCTGTCGGGCCGCGGCGTGAAGGTGATCGTCGTCAACCGCACGCCCGGCCGCGCGGTCGCGCTCGCCGCCGAGCTGGGATGCGAATCGCGCTCGCTCGACGCGTTCCGAGCCTCCCCGGACGGCGTCGAGGCGATCGTCGTCGCGACGGGCTCCAGGGAGCCGGTGCTGACGCGCTCCAACCTGGAGCGCCTGGCCGCGCGTTCGCCCTCCGGCGCCGCACCGCTGATCGTGGACTTCGCGGTGCCGCCGAACGTGACGCCCGAAGATGCCGCCGCCGCGGACGTGCATCGCGTCGGCATGGACGAGATCACCGAGGAAGCCGCGATCGACCGCGAGCGCGTCCTGCTCGAGTTCGCGGATGCGCGCGCCGTCGTGGACGAAGGCCTGAGCGGTCTGCGCCGTCAGAGCGCCGAGCGCCTGGTGGGGCCGCGCATCGCCGAGCTGCGCCGCCGCTATCGCCGCACCGCGATGGAAGGCGTCGAGCGGCTGCTCGGCCGCGACCTGCCGGGTCTCGGCGAGCAGGAACGCGACGTGATCCGCCGCTGGGCCGAGACGCTCGCGGGGCGCTTCGCGCACCTGCCGTCGGTCGGACTGCGGCAGGTAGCCATCGAGTCGGGCCAGTCGGCCGTCGACGCGTTCTTCAAGGAGCCGGTCGCGTGAGCCTGCTGCGCCGCCTCGCCGTCCGCCGTCTGCAGATCGCGTTCATCGTGCTGCTCGCGGTCTCGAGCGCGCAGCTCACCTGGTGGCTGGTGGACCAGGTGCGCTACACGGCGGAAGTGCGCGCCCTGGTGCGCGCCGAGCATGGCTCGCCGGCGGTCCTGGCGCAGTTCGACCGCGAGCGCTTCCACCGGCTGAACCGCTACGCGTGGGAAGGCGCGTTCTTCCTCGTGGTGCTGCTGGGCGCGATGGGCGTCGTCTCGCACGCGCTCCGCGAAGAGAGCGCGCTGCGGAGCCGCCAGGAGGACTTCGTCGCCGCCGTGTCGCACGAGCTCAAGAGTCCCGTGGCGAGCTTGCGGCTCTCGGCCGAGACGCTCGCGATGCGCGATCCGCCGGCGGCGCGGCGCGCCGAGCTGCTCGAGCGGGAGATCGCCGACCTGTCGCGGCTCGAGCGCACGATCGGCAACATCCTCGAGGCCTCGCGCCTGGGCGCCGCGAAGAGCGCGCCCGGAACCGTCGTTCTGGCCGACGCCGTTGAGACCGCGCTCGACGAGCTGCGCGCGCAGGCGGCCGAGCTGGGCGTCGTGCTGGCGGCCGACGTGCCGCGGGACCTGGTGGTCCGCGCGGACGCCGAGGGCACGCGCACGATCCTGCGCAACCTGCTGCACAACGCGATTCGCGCCGCCGCCGGCGGCCACGTGTCCGTGGTCGTCGCGAAGGACAAGGGCGGTGTGCGGCTGATCGTGCGCGACACCGGCATCGGCTTTCCCCCGCACGAAGGCGCGCGCCTGTTCGACAAGTTCTACCGCCTCGATGGCGCCGACCGCGGGCGCATGACCGGGACGGGCCTGGGACTGTATCTCGTGCGCCGCTATGCGGAGCTCGACGGGGCCCGGGTGTCCGGGGAGAGCGAGGGCCCGGGACGCGGCGCCACGTTCATGGTCACCTGGCCGGTCTGGGGCTCCGCATGACGCGCTCGTCGCTGCGCATCCTCGTGGTCGAGGACGAGCTGAACCTGGCCCGCGGGATCCGCGAGAACCTCGAGGCCGAGGGCCACGCCGTGGACGTCGCCGCCGACGGCCGCACCGCGCTGGCCAAGATCCATGCCGAGGAGTACGGGCTGGTGATCCTCGACGTGATGCTGCCGGACGTGGACGGTTTCACGGTGTGCGAGAGCGTGCGCCGCGAGGGCCGCGACACGCCGGTGCTGTTCCTCACGGCGCGCACCGCGCCCGAGGACCGCGTCCGCGGCCTCGAGGCCGGCGGCGACGACTATCTGCCCAAGCCGTTCCACCTGCGCGAGCTGCTGCTGCGCGTCGCGGCCATCATGCGCCGGCGGGTCCGCTACGACGCGGTCACCGCGCGCGAGCCCGTGGTGCGCTTCGGCGACAACGAGTTCGACTTTCACAGCCTCCGCGGCCGCTCGTGGGACGGCGCGGACCAGGTGCTCACCCAGAAGGAAGCGCTGATCCTGAAACTGCTCGTCGAGCGCGCGGACGAGGTGGTCCGGCGCGACGAGATCGTGGATCGCGTGTGGGGCGACGAGGTCCGCCCGGCCACGCGCGCGATCGACGCGTTCATCGAGCGCCTCCGCTCCCGCTTCGAGCCCGACCCCGACCGGCCGCGGCACTTCCACAGCGTCCACGGCGTCGGCTACCGATTCACCGCAGGCACCGGAGCCATCGCATGATCGACCGGCCCATCGCGCGACAGGTGACCGCGCAGCTGCTCGCCCGCTACGACCGCCCCGGGCCACGCTACACCAGCTACCCGACCGCGGTCGAGTTCGGCGACGGGTTCGCGCTCGCGGAATACGAGGCACGCCTGGCGCAGGCCGACGGCCTCGGCGACGCGCCGCTCTCGCTCTACGTGCACCTCCCGTTCTGCCGCGAGCGCTGCCTGTTCTGCGGCTGCCACGTGATCATCGCGAAGCGCCACCAGGTCGCCACGCCCTATCTCGAGCAGCTGGCGCGCGAGGCCGACCTGCTCGCCAGCCGCCTGCCCAACCGGCGCCGGTTCGCCCAGCTCCATCTGGGCGGCGGCACGCCAACGTACTTCACGCCCGCCGAGCTGACCTGGCTGCTGCGCCGCCTGCTCCTCAGGTTCCGGCCACTGCCGGGCGCCGAACTCGCGGTCGAGGTGGACCCGCGGGTCACGACGACCGCGCACGTGGATGCGCTCGCCGACGTCGGCTTCAACCGCATGTCGCTCGGCGTCCAGGACCTCACGCCCGACGTGCAGCAGGCGATCGGGCGGGTCCAGACGCTCGACCAGATGGCGACGCTGGTCGAGCACGCCCGGCGGCGCGGATTCCGCGGCATCAACGTGGATCTGATCTACGGGCTCCCGCTCCAGACGCCGGACACGTTCGAGCGCACCGTCGAATCGGTCATCGCCCTGGGCGCGGATCGCGCGGCGGTCTACTCGTTCGCTTACGTGCCGTGGGTCCGCGGGCACCAGAAGCGGATCGACGTCAACAAGCTTCCGAACCGGGACACCAAGGCGTCGCTGTTCGCGGTCGCACGCGAGCGCTTTCTCGAGGCGGGCTACGAGCCGATCGGCATGGACCACTTCGCCCGCCCCGACGACGAGCTGGCGAAGGCGAAACACGAAGGCCGCCTGCGCCGGAACTTCCAGGGCTATGCGACCATCCCCGGCGAGGACGTCCTCGGCCTGGGCATCTCCGCGATCGGCGACGTGCGCGGCGCCTACGTGCAGAACCAGAAGAAGATCTCCAGCTACGCCGAGGCGATCGCCGCGGGACGCTTGCCGGTCGCGCGCGGCGTGGCCCGCACGTTCGACGACGAGGTGCGCCGCGCGATCATCGAAGAGCTGATGTGCAACTTCCGCGTGGATACCGAGGCCTTCGCGCGCCGCCACGAGATCGATTTCGCCAGCTACTTCGCGCAGGACCTCGCGCTGCTGGAGGAGCCGCAGCGCGAGGGATTGGTGCGACTCACGCCCGGGCGGATCGAGGCCACGCCGGTCGGCGAGCTGTTCGTGCGCAACCTGGCGATGTGCTTCGATCGCTACCAGCGCGAGAAGCACGCCGCCGAGGCCCGACCCGTCTTCAGCCGGACCGTGTGAGCATGGCACGCGTGGTCGTGGTGGGCGGCGGCATCGCGGGCCTGGCCGCCGCGTGGGGCGCGCAGCAGCGACTCGGCGGCGATGTCGAGGTCCTCGTGCTGGAGAAGGACGCCGAGGTCGGCGGAAAGGCACGCACGATCGCGAGCGGCGAGTGGCTGCTCGAGGGCGGGCCCGGCGGGTTCATCGGCGGACGGCCCGAGATGGACCGCCTGATCGCGGCGGCCGGACTCGAAAGCTCGAGGCTGCCGGCCGACGCGGCGGCGGCACGCCGGTTCCTCTATCGCGGCCAGCGCCTGCGCGAGCTCGGCTCGGGTCCGCTCGCCTTCGCCCGCTCCGGCATCATGAGCGCGCGCGGTCTGCTGCGTCTCGGGCTGGAGCCCCTCATTGCGGCGCAACGGAACGGCCACGACGAGAGCGTGTGGGACTTCGCGCAGCGCCGGCTCGGCGCCGAAGCCGCCGAGGCGCTCGTCGGCCCGATGGCGCTCGGCATCTTCGCCGGCAACGCGCGCCGGCTCTCCCTGCCCGCGGCTTTCCCGAGGATGGCGCGGCTCGAGCGGGACCACGGGTCGCTGATCCGCGGCCTGATCGCCCGGCGCGGAAAGATGAGCGCCGGACCTCTGACATCCTTCCGCGACGGACTCCAGAGCCTGCCGCGCGCGCTGGCCGCACGCGGGCGGTTCCGCGTGCGGCGCGGCGCGGCCGTGCGCGCGCTGCTGAAGAACGAGGCCGGCTGGCGAGTCGCGGTCGCGGGTGAGACCGAGACGATTCCGGCCGACGCCGTCGTGCTGGCCGCCGAGCCGTGGGCCGCGGGAGCGCTGCTCGCGCCGCTCGACGCGTCGGCCGCGGCGGACCTCTCCGGGATCGCGTGCCCGCCGGTCGCCGTGGTCGGGTTGGGCTTCACGATGGACGATGCCACGCGCGTGCCGCGCGGCTTCGGCGCCCTGATCGCGCGCGGCGAGGGTCTGCGCATGCTGGGCACGCTGTGGGACAGCCACCTCTACGCGGGGCGCAGCCCGCGCGGACAGATACTGACCCGTTCGATGTTCGGCGGCGCAGTGGATCCCGAGGCCGGGAGCCTGAGCGAGGCGGAGCTCGTGGCCCTCGCAACCGACGAGCTTGCGCGCTTGTTCGGCATCACGGCGGCGCCCCGGTTCGCGCACGTGGTGCGCTGGCCCCGCGCCATTCCGCAGTACGAGCTCGGCCACCTGGAACGCGTGGCGCGCATCGAGCGCGCCGTGGCCCGGCAGCCGGGATTGTTCATCACGGGCAACGCCCTGCACGGCATCGCGTTCGCCGACGCCGCGGCGGATGGGCTGCACTGCGGTGAGCGCGCGGCGAAGTGGATGGCAGCAGCAGACTCCCGGTTCGAGGCCGCAACAACCAGGTAACAGGAGTCCATGACTCCCGATTCCTCCGTCGTCTCACGACCGCTTCACGGTTTCATCACGCCACACAGCACATCGTACGACGACTCCTTCGGACGGACGGTATGGTGCCACTTCGGATCACGCTCCGGAACACCGAACTGTCGCAGGCGGAGGCCACCGACCTGAGGCGCCGCGTCGCGCGGCTCGAGCGGTACGCGAAACCCATCCTGCATGGCCGGGTGACGATCGAGGTCCCGCAGCATCGCCGGCGCGTGGACTCGGATCGCTACGCCATCCGCATCGACCTCGAGCTGCCCGGCGGCACGGTCATCGTCGACCGGCAGCCCCACGAGGGGCTCGGCGCCGCGCTCCAGCAGGCCTTCAGCGCGGCGCGGCGCCGGATCCAGGACCACATGCGCCGGCGCCGCGGCGCGGTCAAGCACCACGACGACCCGAGACCGGTGCCCGCAAGTCTCACGTTCGATTCATGATCGCTTCACGATGAGCGTGTAGAATTCCCATCGGCCACCCAAAGGGTGGTCGGTGCGGGATTCGCCCCCTGAGGAGGGGCCGGCGCTCGAATCGCCGCCGACGCATCGGTTCGCTCGCAGCCGCCAGCCGCACGCTCCCGGACCTCTCCGGATTGAAGAGCGCGAAAACCGGCGGCATAATGAGGCCCCGCCGAGCGAACGCCGCCCGATCATCACGGTCGCGAGCGGAGGTGACACGTCGGAAGAAATATCCTCACAGCCCCCGCCGTCCGGTATGCTGCCCGGACGACGGGGGCTGGCTCATTCGGGACTGGCGCCGCCCTCCGAGGGCGGGTTAGACTGGCGCTCACATGGCCAGCGCTTCGTCCGAGCTCGCGACCCTCGCCGGCGGCTGCTTCTGGTGCCTCGAGGCGGTGTTCGAGGAGCTGCGCGGCGTCCAGCGCGTCGTCGCGGGTTACGCCGGCGGCGACGTCCAAGACCCCTCGTACGAGCAGGTCTGCACCGGCACGACCGGCCACGCCGAAGTCGTGCAGGTCGCCTTCGATCCCTCGGTCGTCTCCTACCGAGAGCTGCTCGAAGTGTTCTTCACCATTCACGACCCCACGACGCTGAACCGCCAGGGGCCGGACTCCGGCACCCAGTACCGCTCGGCCATCTTCACGCATTCCGGGGAGCAGGATGCCGCAGCGCGGAAGGTGATCGCCGACCTCACCGCGACGCAGCTGTGGGACGCCCCGGTCGTGACCCAGATCCTCCCGCTCAGGGTCTTCTACCCCGCCGAGGAGTATCATCAGCACTACTTCGCCCGGAACCCGACCCAGGGCTACTGCCGGATGGTCGTCGCACCCAAGGTCGCGAAATTCCGGAAGCTGTTCGTATCGAGGCTGCGGACCTGACCGCGGTCACGGAGGATCCATGAACGCCGACATGATCGCGACCGTCCTCGTGCGCGACCTCAAGACCCTGAAGCGGGAGCTGGAGGCGTTCAAGGACGAGCGGCACATCTGGCGCACGGCCCCGGGCATCACGAACTCGGCCGGGTCGCTGACGCTGCACATGACCGGCAACCTGCGCCATTTCATCGGGGCGCAGCTCGGCAAGACCGGCTACGTGCGCAACCGCGATGCGGAATTTGCGCGCCGCGACGTGCCGCGCGCCGATCTGTTGAAAGAGGCGGACGAAGCCATCATCGCCGTCGAGCGCACGGTGCCGAAGCTGTCGGACAAGGACCTCGCGAAGCCCTTCCCGATCCCGGTCGGCGGCGTGACCCTGGAGACGGGCGATTTCCTCATGCACCTGGCGACACACCTCACCTACCACCTCGGCCAGCTCGACTACCTGCGCCGCTTCTCGACCGGCGAGGTCGGCAAGATCGGCGCGCTGGCGCCTACCGAGCTCAAGACCGCGAAGAAAGTGAGCTAGCCGCGTGAAGAAAGACCGGATCTCGCGCCGCCGGCTGCTGGCCGGCGCGGCAGGAACGCTGGGGGTCGCCGCCTTGACCCGCGCGGGCCTCGCGCAGGAAGGCGGCCCGCCCGACCCCACCAAGGTACCGGGCCATCCGCTGACCGAGCTGGGGCAGCGCTCCCCGTTCGAGCAGCCGAAGCGCTACCTCAGCGGGCCCTCCCCCGAGCTGACGGTCACGCCGATCCAGGACCTCACCGGCATCGTCACGCCGACCGACCTGCACTTCGGCGTCACGCACAACGGCGTGCCCGCGATCGATCCGCACAACTACAAGCTGCTGATCCACGGCATGGTCGAGCGCCCGATGGTGTTCGACCTCGCGGCGCTGCGACGCTATCCCGCGATCTCGCGGCTCTACTTCATCGAGTGCGGGGGCAACGGCTCGAACGCGTATCACAACATCCAGCCGAATCTGACGCCGCAGCTGATCAACGGCCTCATGAGCACCAACGAATGGACCGGCGTCAGCGTCGCCACGCTGCTCAGAGAGGTCGGCGTCAGGCCGGGCGCGTCATGGTTCCTCGCCGAAGGCGGCGACGCGGGCCTGGTGAGCAGGAGCATTCCGCTGTCCAAGGGACTCGACGACGCACTGATTGCATACGGCCAGAACGGCGAGCCGCTCCGCCCCGAACAGGGCTACCCGGCGCGCCTGCTGCTGCCGGGCTGGGAAGGCAACACGTCCATCAAGTGGATCCGTCGCATCGAGGTGGCCGACCGGCCGTTCATGACGCGGTTCGAGACGGCACGCTACACCGACGCGCTGCAGGACGGCACGGCGCGCCAGTTCAGTTTCGAAATGGACGCGAATTCGATGATCACCTTCCCCGCCCATCCGGTGACGCTGCCCGACCGCGGCTGGTGGGAGATCACGGGGCTGGCCTGGAGCGGTCGCGGGCGCATCACGCGCGTGGACGTGACCACCGACGGGCGGAGCTGGCGGCCGGCCGTGCTCCAGGACCCGGTGCTGCCCAAGTGTCACACGCGGTTCCGGTATCTGTGGAACTGGGACGGCCGCGAGTCGCTGCTCGCGAGCCGCGCGGTGGACGAAACCGGTTACGTCCAGCCGACCATCACCGAGCTGCGCCGAGTGCGCGGCCCCGGCACCAAGTACCACTACAACAACATCCTGGTCTGGCGGGTGCGCCCCGACGGATCGGTGGCGTTCGGGCTGGCGGACTGATGCGGCGCGCCTCGACGGTGCTCGCTCTTCTTGCGCTCTCGGCCGCCTGCCGCGGCGAGCACCAGGACTATCGCGACGCCCCGGCGATCTACGGCTTCGGCCGCGCAGCGAGCCCCGCGGAGATCCGCGCGTGGGACATTGACGTCCGTCCCGACGGGACCGGGCTCCCGCGCGGGAGCGGCACGGCGAAACAGGGCGCCCCGATCTACGCCAGCAAGTGCGCCAGCTGCCACGGCGCCACGGGTAAGGAAGGTCCCTTCGACCAGCTCGTGGGCCGGGAGCCGCGCGATTTCTCCTTCGGCCGCGACATCAATCTCGTCCAGACGATCGGCAACTACTGGCCCTACGCGACCACGATATACGACTACATCAACCGGGCCATGCCGCAGGACGCGCCCGGCTCGCTCACGCCGGAGGAGGTCTACGCGCTCACGGCGTTCCTGCTGTGGAAGAACGAGATCGTCGCCGAGACGACGCTCATCGACGCGCACTCGCTGCCGCGCGTTGTGATGCCCGCGCATGATCGGTTCGTGCCCGACAACCGCCGAGGTGGGAAGGAAATCCGCTAGCTAGTACTTCAGGCCAGCTGCGTCCGCGAACGCCTTGAGCCGCGCCTCCTGCTCGGGCGAGAGCTTCGCCGGCACCTCGACCATGACCTCGACGATCTGGTCGCCGCGCGAGCCGTTCTTCTCGATGCCCTGCCCCTTGATGCGGAACTTCCGGCCCGGCTGCGTGCCGGCCGGGACCTTGAGGACCACGTGCTTCCCGTCGAGCGTGCGCACTTTGAGCTTCGTGCCGAGCGTCGCCTGCGCCACGTTGATCGGCACGGTGCAATGCACGTCGTTGCCCTCTCGAGAGAAGAAGCGGT
>JBIOIA010000006.1:0-33387 GCA_044449445.1 Gemmatimonadales bacterium | reverse complement strand
TTCCGGTTCGTCGGGCAGTACACGGCGCGCGATCTCTCCGCGCTCCAGGATCGCAGCGGCAACCCGATCCTCGTCAACGACACGCTCCAGAGCGCGAGCGTGCTGAACGAGTTCCGCGTGGACTGGCTGTTCAGCTACCGGCCGAGCCCGGGGACGCTGATCTACCTCGGCTACGGCTCGACGCTCGAGGAGCCGCAGGCGTTCCGCTTCGGGCAGCTGGGGCGCACGGCGGACGGGTTCTTCGGAAAGGTGAGCTACCTCTTCAGGCTGTAGCTACAGATCCCGGCGCGCGAACACCGGAAACGCCAGCGCCGCCAGCGCCACCGCAACGCCCGCCAGGACCAGTACATGTACCGTCAGCACGCCCGAGCGGTACAGCTGCTCCGGCTCGTAGTACATGAACAGCGAGAACCGCCGCGTCCACGCGATGGGCCGCCAGGCTCGCGCGAGGAAGTTCACCGCGAACGACACGGCGATCAGTCCCGCCGTCACCGCGATCGCCGCCCCGCCCTGGCGCCGCAGCGCCGAGATCACCAGCCCGGCCGCGGCGAACGCCGCGAACAGCAGCCACAGACCGATCGCCACCGGCAGGTAGCCAGACGGCCCGACGCCGAGCACCGGTCGCGTCGCGAGTCCGACGGCCGTCCCGGCCCATCCGCTCGCGGCGATGAGGGCGAGCCCGGCCAGGAGCGCGATCAGCGCCGCACGGAGCAGGTGCCCGCGCGGCACCGGGCGGCTCGCGAGCAGGTCCATCGTGCCGGTGCCGATCTCGCCGGCGACCGCCGACGCGCTCAGCCGCACCGCCCACGTCCCCATCATCAGCACCGGGAACGGGTGGGCGTAGCCGAAGCTGATCCAGCCCCGCGCGCTGAAGTTCGCGGTCAGCTCGCCCAGCATGTCGAGGACCGGCGCCGGGAGCATCTGGAAGAACCCCGCCATGGCCTGCGTCTGGGACGGCTCTGGAGCGATCTTCGTCATCATCCATTCGAACAGGAACATGCCGACCGCCAGCGCGCCGAGCGCGATCCGGTGGCGGCGCCAGTGATGGCCGAGCATCGCGCGCATGCTCACTGGTAGCGTTCCAGGAACGCGTCCTCGAGCCGCGCGGGCTCGATCACGAGGTCGGCGAGCGGCAGCACGCCCAGCCGCACCACCAGCGCCGCGATGCGCTCCTGCACGACCAGCAGCTCGACGCGGCGTTCGGTGGCCGCGGTGATCTCGCCGAACGCCGCGAGCGACGTCGCGTCCACATGCTGGGAGAACGTCGCGACGACGCGGCGCCGCTGCGCGCGGCGCAGCTCGTCCACGCCGCCGACGCCGACCAGGCGGCCGTCCTTCAGCATCGCGACGCGCGAGCTCACGCGCTCCACCTCGGACAGCACGTGAGAGGAGAAGAATACCGTGGTCCCGGCGCGACCGAGCTCCGCGATCAGGTCGTAGAACTCCTGCTGCACGAGGGGATCGAGTCCCTTGGTCGGCTCGTCGAGCAGCACCAGGGCGGGGTCGCACTGAAGGGCCTGCACGAGGCCCAGCTTCTGCTTCATGCCGTTGGAGTAGGTGCCAACTCGGCGCGCGAGGTCCGCGTCGGGGAGGCCGAATCGCGCGAGCAACTCCTTCCGCCTCGTGGCTCTCCTGCCGGTCAGCGACTCGAGGAACGCCAGCGTGCGCGCGCCGGTGAGCGCGGGCCACAGTGCAAGCTCGCCCGGCAGGTAGCCGACCTCGCCGCGCCACGACACATCCCGTCCACGCACGTCGTGCCCACGTACCGTCGCGCCGCCCTTCGTGGGCGCGATCAGGCCCAGCAGCAGGCGGATCGTCGTGGTCTTGCCCGCGCCGTTGGGGCCGAGGAAACCGAAGACCTCCCCTTCCTCGATGCGGAACGAGAGGTCCTCGAGGCCCGTCACCCGGCCGTAGCGCTTGCCGAGACCGTTCGTCTCGATCGCGGCGGTCAATTCATCCGGCGCGACGTCTGCCGCTCAGGCGAGGGTTTGCGCCGTGGAGGCTGCGATCGCATCGAGCTCGTCGTGCAGGGCCGCTGCCGAGGGAGGCCGCTGGTCGGGATCCTTGCTCAGCGTCCGCAGGATCAGGGCCGCCAGGGCCTCGGGTACCTCGCCGTTCAGCGTCGCGGGCGAGGGCGGCACTTCCTCGAGCTGCTTGGCGACGAGCGTGATCGGCGAGTCGGCGACGAACGGCGTCCGCCCGGTCAGGCACTCGAACAGCACGCAGCCCGCCGAGTAGAGGTCCACCCGGAAATCCACCTTGTCGCCCAGCAGCTGCTCGGGCGCCATGTACTCGGGCGTCCCGATCGCCATGCCGGCCTGCGTGACGCCGTCGGTGCGCGAGGCCAGCCGCGCGATGCCGAAGTCCATCACCTTGAGCGTGCCGGAGGGTTCCATGATCAGGTTCTGCGGCTTGATGTCGCGATGGATCACGCCCTGCTCGTGCGCGACCTCGAGCGCGCGGCACAGCTGCTTGCCGACGGTGAGCGCCACGTTCACCGGGAGGTAGCCGCGGCTCTGGATCAGGTGCTTGAGCGACTGGCCCTCGCAGAACTCCATCGTGATGTAGTACATCCCCTCGACCTCGCCGAGGTCGTGGGTGCGCACCACGTTGCGATGGGTGATCTTGCGCGCCAGCCTGATCTCGTCCTTGAAGCGCTGGAGCATCGCCGGGTCGGCGGCCATGGCGTCGGCCTTGAGCGTCTTGATCGCGACCGCTTCGCCGAGCTCCTTGTCGATCGCGCGATACACGACGCCCATCCCGCCCATGCCCAGCATGCCCTTGACCTCGTAGCGGCCGGCGAACGTCTGGCCCGGGGCCAGCATGCCGGTGCTGCCCGCCATCGAGCGCACCATCGTCGGCGACGCGACGTCACCGCCCGCCGTGTAGATGGGCTGCGTCGCCGCCGCGCCGGCCGAGCCGCCCATGAAGTCGATCAGCTGCTGCTTCGCCTTGAGCTCGCCGATCATGTGCTTGAACGCGCCCGCCAGCTGGCCGATTTCATCGTTCGACGTCGCGACGACGGGCGCCGAGAGGTCGCCGTCCGCGACGCGGTTCGCCACCTCGGCGAGCGCGCGCACCGGCTTGGCGATCTGGCGCGCGACGATGCCCGACGCGATGAGCGCGAGCAGGACCGCGCCGGCCGCGACCAGCAGCAGCGCCGTCTGGAGCCGCTTGAATCCCGCCAGCTCGGCGTCGAGCGAGCGGAGCGCGAGGTAGCCGCCCATCGGCCGGTCCACGCCGGGATTGACGAGCGTGCGGTTGAACCCGACCAGGCGCTCGCCGTTGATCGTGGCCTCGGCGCGCATCTCGTTGGCGCCGCCCGCGCCCGGGCGCATCGCGCCCGAGACCGCGCCCTCGAGGGCCGGGCCGCGCGGGACCGAGCTCGCGACGACGACCGGCTTGTCCTGATCGCCCAGCACGTAGAACACGATCTCCGATCCCGTGCCGCGCTTCACCTCCTCGGCGAGCGAGTCGGTGACCTGGTGCGTCGCGAGCAGAACGCCGAGCACGACGCCCGAGGCGAGATCCTTGATCGGCGTCGAGACCGCGAGAAACAGTTTCTGGTCCGCGAGGTTCACGTACCCGGCCACCTGCTGGCCGCTCTCCAGCACGCCGCCGATGAGCGGTGAACGGCTCATGTCCTGCCCGACCGCGTCGGCCCGGTCGGTACGGGCCTTCACGACACCCTGGTTGTCGGTGATCAACGCGTAGTTGGCGTCGAGGATTTCCTTGTACGTGTTGGCGAGGTCCAGCAGGCTGCCGGCGTCGCTCCGCGGGATCGCCGCGATGAGCGTGGACGTCTGCGCGGCGGCCTTCGCGCCGCTGGCGAGCTTTGCGTTCTCGGCCTCGATGAACCGGCGCGCTACCTCGCCCGTGTTCGTCAGCCGCTGGTCGAGCGCCCGCTCCGCGTTCTGCCGTGCCACGAAGCCGGCGACGAGCAGCGTCACCACGAGCACCGCCACCACGACCGTGGCCGTGGCGGCGAAGAGCTTCAGCGTGAGACCAAGACCGCGGCGCTTCCTGGTCTCAGTACCGCTCACGCGTCGCTCCCGTCCCGTACTCCTGGCCGTACTTGTTCTTGTGCTGGACGTACCGGTAGCCGCTGGCGTCCATCGTGATCTCGACGCCGGCCAGACCGCCCGCCGGCACCGTGATCGCCTGCGAGAACTCGGACGCGCGCTCGTGCCACACCTTGAGCGTGTACGAACCGGGCGGGACGTTTTCGATCGTGAAACTCCCGTCGAGCTCCGGCTTGGTGTACCAGGAGTTGTCGCGCACGATCACGAACCCGGTCATCCGGGGGTGGATGTTGCAGTACACGCGCACCAGGCCGGGATGGGTGAACCGCTTCTCGTGCGTCTCGCGCTGCCCGTAGAGTCCTAGATCGAAACTGTTCGGATCGCTGAGCGAGAACACGTTGTGGTTGAACGGGTCCTGGTTGGGGAAGTTCACGGTCGAGCCGACCGGCACGACAATAACCCGCGGATGGAACTGCCTGGCATCGAGGGCCATGTCCACCCGCGCCGCGCTCGCGCGCGGACCGCGCCCCTCGATCCACAGAACCGCATCGCCGACGTCCGCCGCGGTGTGGCCGCCGGCGTCCATAACTTGAATCCGGCCAGCGACTTGCGCTGCCCCGGAACGCGGGGCGGCAGCGGTGACGCAGGCCACGGCGGCAAATGCCCAGGCCCCTGAGCATTTGAGTATGTTGTGCACGGGTCGAGTTTGCCCCTTTGCCGCTGTGGCGTCAAGCTCACGTGATTCGAGAGGTGCCGCATGACTGGCTCTCCGCGCGTGTCGTTCATCACTCTGGCCGCCCTGGCTCTGCTCGCGCCGGCCGCGCTCGCCGCCCAGAACCCGCGGACCCCGGCGCCCGCTCCGCGGGTGCCCGTTTCGAATCCACAGCAGGATTCCATCAAGGAAGCGCTCGACTCGCTCACCGACCGCCTGGAGCGCACCGAGCAGGCGCTCGAACGGCTCCAGCACCAGATGGAGGAGCAGGCGCAGTCGAAGGTCCAGACCCGCTCGCGCAACCACCTCGAGATCTCCGGCCTGATCCTGATCAACGGGTTCTACACCGACACCAAGACGAACAACAGCGACGTGCCGACGTTCGTCGCGCAGCCCGTGCCGGCCGACACCTTGCTGCCGAACCCCGCGGCCGCCGCGGCCCAGGTGCGCCAGACGCGGCTCGGATTGTCGCTCACGGGCTCGCGCGCGCTCGGCGCCGATCTCAGCGCCGACCTCCAGCTCGACTTCTACGGCGGGCAGCAGCCCTCGAGCGGCGGACGCACGTTCCCGCTGCCGCGGATCCGGACCGCCGCCGTGCGCCTCGACTGGCCGCACGTGGGACTGCTCGTCGGACAGGAAACGCAGATCATCTCGCCCCTGAATCCTGTGTCGTTCGCATCCGTCGGCATACCGGGATTCACGAACGCCGGCAACCTGTGGTTCTGGGTTCCGCAGGTCCGGCTGACGCTCGAGACCGG
This sequence comes from Gemmatimonadales bacterium, assembly GCA_044449445.1. Classification (GTDB taxonomy): domain Bacteria; phylum Gemmatimonadota; class Gemmatimonadetes; order Gemmatimonadales; family JACORV01; genus DASXPG01. The sequence continues at coordinate 27,895 of JBIOIA010000006.1, read as the reverse complement.
CGCGCATCCGCGCTTCGGCCTCCAGGGCGCGGCGCTCGCGCCGATGCTGGGCAGCCCGCAGACCCCGTTCCTCACCGGCGCCGACAGCGCCGAGCGCAGCAGGCGCCCCATGGTGCAGGGCCGCGTCTACATCGGATGGGGCGACGGCGAAACGGAGAGCGAGATCGGCTTCGGCGCGCACCGCGGATGGATCAGCACGCCAGCCGACACGCTGATCACGAGCCAGGCGTACACCGCCGACATCCGGCTCGCCCTGGGTGAGAAGATCCTGCTCATGGGCGAGGGCTACTGGAACGCGCAGGCGATCGCGGGCCTGGGCGGCGGCGCGATCGGTCAGGAGTTCGGCGTGGGCGGCGTGCCGGTGAAGTCGCGCGGCGGCTGGGGTCAGCTCAACCTGCGGCCGTCGTTCAGCTGGGAATTCGGAGGCGGCTTCGGCATCGACGATCCGGACGACACACAGCTGCCGGCGGCGACTGGGCGCGACCGCAACATCGTCTACGAGGGCCACGTGCACGTGCGTCCGGGAGGCGGGCTGATCTTCGGCGTCGAATACCGGCGGATCGCGACGCTCTACTCGGCGGGCACGCTCACGGCGAACCACGTGAACGGGTTCATGGGAGTGGCGTTCTAGCGGCTCTTGGTCGCCGTAAACGTCCCCATCTGGAAGGTCGCGCCGGTCGCGCCGGAGAGAAACCAGATCTCGCCCTGCATCGTCCGGCCGCGCAGCGCACCCCGCAGCTGGATCTCGCCCGAGTTGGCCGACGCGAATTCGACCACCACGCTGTCGCCGCCGATCGGCCACCAGGCCCCCGCCTGGCCCGCGCGGCCGCGGGGCGCCACCGTGTAGCCGCTCAGCATCACCGTCGCGTTGAACTGCGTGCCGGGAGCCGAGCCCGGCAGCGGCGCCGCGATGGCCGTCGCGCTGAGCTGGAGACTTCCCTGGCTCCGGCGCACGCTGCCGCCTCGCCGGCTCGACTGCACCGCGGCGTTCATCCGCCAGGCGCCGGAGGCGGCGCTCGGCGTGAGCGAGGTCGCGATCGGCGCGGGTGCGGGCGTCTCGTCCGCCGGCACCGGCGCAACCTCGGGCGGCTTGTGGGAGCACGCAACGAGAAGCAGAAGCGCTGAAAGCTGAAAGCTGAAAGCTGAAAGCTGCTTTCGACTTTCAGCTTTCGACTTTGAGCTGTTTCTCATCTCACCCCCGCGCTGTCCAGCTGCGCAATCGTCGCGGTGCTCGCGGGCCGCTCACGCTGGAGTCGCCGCGCCGTCGCTTCGGCGCCGCGCATCACGCGCAGCACGTTCAGCCCGATCACCTTCCTCACGTCGGCGTCACTCCAGCCGCGGCGCAGCAGCTCGGCGGTGAGGTTCAGGAAGTCGCCGGGGTTCTGGAGTCCCTGCGGCGCGCAGTCGATTCCGTCGAAGTCGCTGCCGTAGCCGACGTGATCCACTCCCGCGACTCCCTTGATGTGCTCGATGTGGTCGGCGACGGTGCGAACGGTCGGTCGCGGCGGCTCGGGATTGGCGGCGGTCCACGCCTCCATCGCGCCGCGCACCGCCGCGCTGTCGCCCGACGCCCGCGCGGCATCCCGCGCCGCAACGCGCGCCCGGTTCCACCGGACCTTCGCCGAGTCCACGAAGTCGCAGTAGAAGTTGACCAGCACGACGCCGCCGTTCTGCGGCACCATCCGCAGAATCCAGTCCGGCACGTTGCGCGTGTGATCGGCCAGGGCACGCGCCGAGGAGTGCGAGAAGATCACCGGCGCCTGCGAGGTCCTCAGGACCTGCACCATCACCGAGTCGCTGACGTGCGAGATGTCCACCAGCATGCCGAGCCGGTTCATCTCGCGCACCACCTCGAGGCCGAACGGCGTCAGACCGTTGTGGGCGTGGGCCCCCCCGTGGGCATCCGCCCATGCGTTGTCGTTGTTCCACGTGAGCGTCATGTATCGTACGCCGAGATCGTAGAACATCCGCAGCGTGCCCAGCGAGTTCTCGATCGAGTGGCCGCCCTCGATGCCCATCAGCGACGCGATCTTCCCCGCCGCGTGCGCGCGCTCCACGTCGGCCGCGGTGCGCGCCGGCTGGAAGACGTCGGGGTAGCGCGCTTCCATCCGCTTGATCACGTCGATCTGCTCGAGCGTGATCCGCGCCGCCCCGGAGTGGATCATCGTGTCGTAGATGAAGATCGACCAGAACTGGCCGCCCACGCCCCCGGCGCGCAGCCGAGGGATGTCGGTCTGGAAGGTCGGCATCCCGGCACGCATGTCGCGCCCTTCCCACGACAGGTGCGACTGGGCGCGCATCTCCCAGGCGAAGTCGTTGTGCCCGTCGATCATCGGCGTTTCACGGTGCAGGCGCCGCGCACGCACGAGCAACGCGCTCTCGTCAGCCTGCTGGGCCGCAAGACGCGGCGCCGCGGCGAGTATCAGGGCCGCGGCCAGGATCATTCGTGTGTTGGTCATCCGGGAGGATACGCACTCCGGCGTCGGACGCACAACGGGCGGCCCGGAGGCCGCCCGTTGACACTGCGATGCGTGCGCCCGCTAGGCGGCTTCCACCTCGGCGACCGCACGTTTCAGGATCTCGACGATCTTCTTCGTGCGCTCATCGTCCGGCCCGGCGCGCCAGGCCTTTCGATAGGCTTCGCGCGCCAGCGTCCCGAAGGTCTGGTTCAGCTCGGCCATCGAGCCGCCGGCGAAGCCACGCACGGCGTCCTTCACCCGGTCCAGAATGTCGTCCACCGTGGAGCGATGCTCCTCGAGGAACTTCTCGCCCTCGGGCGTGATGTGATACACGCGCTTGCCCTCCTCCTCCACGGCGCGCACGAAGCCCTGGTCCTCCAGGAGCTGGAGCGTGGGATAGACCGTGCCTGCCGAGGGCGTGTAGCAGCCCGACATGCTCTCTTCGAGCGCCTTGATGATCTCGTAGCCATGGCGGGGCTTTTCCTTGATGAGCCGCAGGATGATGTACTTCATCTCCCCCGACTCGAACATCTGGCGACGCCGCCCGCGCGGGCCGCCCGGAAAACCGAACGACCACACCCGGGGGCCGAAGCCCGCTACGAACTCCGCCCAACTGTCGTTACGGTGCGTCATTGCTGCCTCCAGTTATATCGTACGATATAACGTACGCAATGACGCAAGATATGTCAAGAAACCCGGTGTCAGACCTCGCCGCTGAACCTGATGAGCGCATGGCCCGGATGCGGCACATCGAACTGGAGTTCGAGATTGTCGCGGTGGATGCCCCACCCGTGTTCCTCGCGCTGCGGGATCTTCCCGGAGACGCTGAGCCGGTGGTGCTGGCGCATCACCTCGAACTGCACGGTCTCCTGGGGCTCGTAGGTACCCAGGATCCGCATCGCCTGCGGCGGGCTGGTGGGCCGCCGGCCCCCGATCGAGAGGATGACGTCGCCGGCGCGCAGTCCGAGCGCGGTGTCCTGGCCGACGCTCACGACCAGCAGACCTTCCTGTGTGCCGAAATATTCGCCCAGTCCCGCATTGACCTTCACCAGCTCGAGGTCCGCGATCGGGCCGCCCATGATGAAGGCCCGCATCTGCCCGTCCATTCCAGGCATGCCGAGCATCGGGCCGAAATCCGGTCCGGGCATGTGCATCCGCTCGACCATCATGTCCACGTCGCTCTCGCCCGCGACAAGCGTGGCATTGACGGTCTGCGTGCCGCGCCGGAGGTCGAGGCGGACGGTGTCCCCGGCGCTCAGGCGCGAGGCGAGCTTGATCAGCCGCATCGCAGGGCGCGACTGCTCTTCCTCATTGTCGCCGCCGCGATCATCGGCGGCGCCGAGCAGCGTGCCGTTGAACCGAGTGACGATGTCGCCCACCTGGACACCGGCGCGGGCCGCAGCGCTGTTGGGCGTCGTGATGCCGGCCACCAGCGCGCCGACGGTGTCGCGCGACGCATCGGGCCGCATGTCCACGGTGATCCCGAGTCGGCCGTGACGCGTGTCCAGCCGGATGCTGTCGGCGACAACCACCATTCCGGGGCGCGTACGAACTCGTACTCGAGGCGATTCCTGCGCCGAGGCTGCAACGGCAGCCGCCGAGGCGAGGACGATGGCGAGGGTCAGGACTTCGAGACGGTGCCGCATGGGGACAACCTCAGTTGAAAGTCGAAAGCTGAAAGCCGAAGGCTTACAAGCCGGCTTGGGCGACCCTGGTCACGTGAACGTCCACCAGCGCCGAAAGCACGCCGGAGCGCTCCTGCCACAGCTCCGCGGCGCGGCCGGGATTCCCTTGCCACGCCGCGGGATCAGCGAGCCGGGCGTCGATGCGCGCCAGGTGATCCTCGAGCTCCGCGACCGCCGAGGCCGCGTCGCCGCTCAGGGCGCGCGTCTCGGGCGAGAGCGCGTCTAGCGTCTGCTCGAGCGCCTGCGAGCGCGCCATCGCGCGATCGAGCGCGGCGGCTTCGCTTGCCTTGTCGCCGCCGGCCGGCCGCACGGCGATCAGCACGAGCGCCGCGAGTCCGGCCGCGGAAATCAGGCCCGCGACGCCGCGCACCCGCCGCGCACGCCGCTCGTCCTTCACGGCGGCCGCGATGCGCGCCCACCGGTCGCGCGGAGGCGTCATCACGGGAAGCGCCTTCAGCTGCGCGCGCACCTGATCGAGCCGGAACAGCTCGGCGGCGCAGGCGGTGCACATCTCCGCGTGATCCTTCGCCCACACCGAGCCCTCGCCGTCGCGGACGGCGAGCAGCTCATCGGTCGTGGCGTGCCGGTCCATCATGTCGTCGCTCCTTCGAGCCAGCGGCGCAGTTTCTGATGCGCCCGCGCCAGCTGGGACTTCGAGAAGCTCGTCGTCATCCCCATCAGCTCGGCGATCTCCTCGTGGGTGTAGCCTTCCACGTCGTGCAGCCAGACGACGGCGCGGGTGCGCTCGGGCAGCCTGGTCATCGCCGCCTCCAGATCCAGTCGGAGCGGCACATCCTCACGCATCGCGCCGGTCGCGAGCTCGTCGTCAAGCACTTCGGTCTCCCGCACCTTCTCGCGGCGGTAGCGCATCAGCGCCTTGCTCGCCGCGATCGTGCGGACCCAGCCCCACAGCGAGCCGTCGCCGCGCCAGCTCTTGAGCGAGCGGCAAACCTCGAGGAACGTCTCCTGGAGCACGTCCTCCGCGTCCTCCGCGCTGCGCGTCAACCGCCGGGCGAGCGTGTAGACGCCGGCCTCGTACGCCCGGTAGAGCTGCTCCAGGGCGCCGATGTCGCCCGCCCGGGCCTTCAGGGCGAGGCTCTTCGCCTCGGCCAGGGGGATGGTGTCCGCCATGACGGTCACACTATAGAGACGTGCTGAGGGGTGAAATGGTCGCAGGAACTCAGACGACGAGGCTGACGAGCTTGTCCTGGACGAAGATGGTCTTCCGTATCGCCTTGCCGTCCAAGAACTTGTGCACCGCTGCGTCAGCCGTGGCGGCGGCGAGCGCGGCCGGCTCCGGAGTGCCGCGCGCGAGCTTCAGCCGCCCGCGGACCTTGCCGTTCACCTGCACCACGACCTCGACCTCGTCCTCGAGGGCGAGCGCGGCGTCGAAGGCCGGCCAGTCGGCATCCATCACGCTGGTCTTGTGGCCCAGCCGCTCCCAGCACTCCTCGGCGAAGTGGGGCGCGTAGGGCGCGAGCATCAGCACCAGCGGCTCGACCAGCTCGATCCCGGGCGCGCCGGCCTTGAGCGCGTTGACGTATTCCATCATCGCCGAGATCGCCGTGTTGTAGTCGAGCGACTCGGTGTCGCGCGTGACCTTCTGGATCGTGCGGTGCATCAGCCGCGTCAGAGCGTCGCCATCCTGTCCGCCCGTCCGCCCGTCCGCCCGTCCGCCGTCAGTCAGGTCCGCCACCAGCCCCCACACCTTGTCGAGGAACCGGCGGATCCCGCTGATCCCGGAATCGCGGAAGTCTCCGCCCTCCTGGTACGGTCCGAGGAACATGAGATACATGCGGAACGTGTCGGCGCCCCACTGCTCGATGTACTTGTCGGGCACGACGACGTTGCCGCGCGACTTCGACATCTTCGCGCCGTCCTTCACGATCGTGCCGTGCGCGCGGAACTTCGTGAACGGTTCCTCGAACGCGACGTGTCCCATGTCCTTGAGGGCCATCGCGACGAAGCGCGAGTACAGCAGGTGCAGCACCGCGTGCTCGTTGCCGCCGATGTACGAGTGCACCGGAAGCCACTTCTTCGTGAGCGCGGCGTCGAAGGGCACGTCGGTTCGATCCGCCGAGGGGTAGCGGAGGAAGTACCACGCCGAGTCGAGGAACGTGTCGGAGACGTCGGTCTCGCGCCGGCCTGTCTTGCCGCACTTGGGGCACGGCACGCGGTACCAGCTCTCGTGCCTGGCGAGCGGCGACGTGCCGGAATCGTCGGGTCGCGTGTCCGCGACCTGCGGCAGCAGGACCGGGAGGTCCTTCTCGGGCACGGGCTGCGGCCCGCAGTCGTCGCAGTAGATGATCGGAATCGGCGGGCCCCAGTAACGCTGCCGGGAGATGCACCAGTCGTGGATGCGGTAGTTCACCACCGGCTTGGCCAGGCCCTTCGCCACGAGCCCCGTGGTGATGGCCCGCTTCGCCTCTTCGAACGGCATGCCGTCGAACCCGCCGGAATTGACGAGATGCCCGCCCGGGATCTCGGGCTCCGCGTGGGCGAGCGGCGCTCGGCCGTCCTGGCCCTCTCTCGCCACGACGCGCACGATGGGCAGGCCGAACCGGGTCGCGAACTCGAAGTCGCGCTCGTCGTGTCCCGGCACCGCCATGATCGCGCCCGTGCCGTATTCCATCAGCACGTAATCGGCGATCCAGACCGGGATGCTCTCGCCGTTCGCGGGATTGCGCGCGAACGCGCCGGTGAACACGCCGCTCTTCTCCTTGTCGCCGACCTTGCGCGAGACCACGTCGCGGCCCGCCACCTCGCGGCGGTAGGCGTTCACGTCGTGCCTCCGCTCGGCAGTCGTGACCTTGTCCACCGCCGGGTGCTCGGGCGCGAGCACGAGATACGTCGCGCCGAAGAGCGTGTCGGGTCGCGTGGTGAACACGCCGATGCGCTGGCCTCCAGGGACCTCGAAGACCAGCTCGGCGCCGTCGGAGCGCCCGATCCAGTTCGCCTGGAGCGTACGCGTGGACTGCGACCAGTCGAGCGAGGCGAGATGGTCGAGGAGCCTGCCCGCGTAGCCCGTGATGCGGAAGAACCACTGGTCGAGCAGGCGCTGCTCGACCAGCGTGTCGCAGCGCTCGCACCTTCCGGCGATCACCTGCTCGTTGGCGAGGACGGTCTTGTCTTTCGGGCACCAGTTGACCGCGGCGCGCTTCCGGTACGCGAGCCCCGCCTTGTAGAGCTGGAGAAAGATCCACTGCGTCCACTTGTAGTAGGCGGGATCGGTGGTCGAGAGCTCGTAGCGCCAGTCCACCATGAGCCCGACGCGCGTGAGCTGCTTGCGAAACCGCTCGATGTTGCGCGGAATCAGCTCGGCGGGGTGCACGCCCATGCGGAGCGCGAAGTTCTCGGAGTGGATCCCGAACGCGTCGAAGCCGAGCGGCTGGAAGACGTCCTCGCCCCGGAGCCGGCAGAACCGGCCGTAGATGTCGGCGCCCGTGAACGCGAACACGTTCCCGACGTGGAGCCCTTCGGCCGAGGGGTACGGGAACATCATGAGGTTGTAAAACGGCCGCCGGGCGGCGGCGAGGTCGGTGCGGTTGGTGCCCCGCTCGTCCCAGCGCTGCTGCCACTTCTGCTCTATGGATTGCGGATCGTAGTGCCCGCTCGGGATCTCTGCCATAACCGCTGAAAAGTAGCTAGCTTGACCCGCGTATGCCCTCCCTCGCACGAGCGATCCTCGGCGCCGCGATCGTTGCCCTCGCCCTCGTCCTTGCCACCATCGCCGCGATGCGGGCGTGGCTCAGCCGCCGCGTGACCCGGCCCGCTGCCCGGCTCGCCGACGTGGCGAGCGCTGTGGCGCAGGGCGACCTCACGCGCGACATCGAGCCGGGCCGCGGCACCAGCGAGGTCGAGCACCTCGGGCTCTCGCTCTCGGGCATGGTGGGCGCGCTGCGGCGGCTGGTGGGCGCGATTCGCTCGGCGGCGGACGAGGCGGCCTCGATGGCGAGCCAGATCAGCGCCTCGACCGAGGAAATGGCGAGCTCCGGCCAGGAGATGTCCCACACCACCCAGGACCTCTCGCATCGCGCGCAGGAGCAATCGGAGGTCGTGAAGGCCGCGGCCGGCGACGCGGGCCGCATCCTGGCGATCGCGCAGCGCCTGGCGGTGACCGCGCGAGAGGCGCTGGGACGCAACACGGCGCTCGCCGAGCTGGCCACGACGCACCGGCAGCGGCTCGAGGAGAGCGGCGCCGCGCTCGAGCGGCTGGCGGGCGACGTCGAGCAGGGCGCCGCCGAGACGCAGGCGCTGCTCCAGGCCTCGCAGCAGATCTCGCGCTTCGTGACACAGACCAAGGCGATCGCGACGCAGACCAACATGCTCGCGCTCAACGCCGCGATCGAGGCTTCGCGCGCCGGCGAACAAGGGAAAGGTTTCGCGGTCGTGGCCGACGAGGTTCGCAAGCTCGCCGCGCAGGCGGCCCAGGCCGCGGCGACGACCGAGGGCACGGTCCAGCAGGTCCTGAAGCACGTGAAGGGCGCTCACGAGACGATGGCGCGCGCCGCTCAGGCCAGCGAGGCCGGGCGGAATGTCGCGCGCGAGGCGAGCCAGGGGCTGGCGGGCGTCGCGGCGGCCGCCAAAGAGAACACCAAGTGGTCCACCGACATCAGCGCGGCGGCGGGACAGTCCGAGGCGCTGGTCAAGGAGATCGCCACGCGGCTGGACCAGCTCGCGGCGACAACCGAGTCGCTCGTGGCCTCGACGGAGGAGATCGCGGCGAGCTCCGAGGAGCAGACCGCCGCGACCGAGGAGATCGCCGCGTCGGCCCAGGCACTGGCCAGCGCGGCGGACCGCCTGCTGGCGGCGGTGCAGAGTTTTCGGCTCCAGGCGCAGCGGCCCCTGGGCGAGGCGGCGGACTAGGTGCAACTTTTGGCCGGCCTCGCGCGTCCTTGTCCCTGAGCACCATGACCACAATGACTCGACACCTTACGCGGTCCGCTTTCCTGGCCGCGGCCGGGGCACTGCTGCTCGCGCGCTCGCTGGCCGCGCAGGCCGACGTCATCCGCGGCCGCGTCACGGCGGCGCCGGACAACGCGCCGATCCTCGACGCGCACGTCACGGCCACCTCGCTCTCCGGGAACGTCAGTCGGACGGCGCGGACCAACTCCGACGGACGTTACACCATCACGTTCCCCGGCGGCGACGGCGACTACTGGGTCACCTTCGCGGCCATCGGATTCACGCCGCGTCGCTTCGAGCTGAAGCGGCTCGCCGACGAGGGTATTCTGATCGCGGACGCCCGCCTCAGCTCGATCTCGCTCGACACCATCACGATCACGGCCGACAACCGTCGTCGCCCGGCGCGGAACGACACCACGCGGGACGTGAGCGGGACCGAAAGCTCGATCAACCGCAGCCTGGTCCCGCCCGACCAGGCCGGCGACCTGGCCGCGATGGCCGCGACGTCCCCGGGCGTGACGTACATAGCGGGCGCCAACGGCGACCCGTCCGGCTTCTCCGTGCTGGGCCTCAGCACCGACCAGAACCTCACGACGCTGAACGGCATGAACAGCAGCGCCGCCGACCTGCCGCGTGATGCCGGCGTGACCATCACCGTCGCGACGTCGCCCTACGACGTCGCCCAGGGGGGCTTCAGCGGCGGCGCCCTGAATGTGCGCACGCAGCCCGGCTCCAACTACCTCGTGCAGGCGATGAGCGCGATCGGCAACCTGCCCGCGCTCGAATGGACCGATCCCGCCGGACGCGCGCTGGGGCAGCAGTACACCAATTTGAGCCTGGGCGGGCTCCTGTCCGGACCGATCTCATACGACAAGGCGTTCTACAACATCTCGTACCAGCTTGGGCGCCGCGGCAACGACCTGACGACGCTGCTCAATACCGATCCGGTGGGGCTCAAGACCGAGGGCGTGGCGAAGGATTCGGTCACCCGGCTGCTCGGCATCCTGGGCAATGCCGGCGTGCCGGCGACCGTGGCCGCCGTTCCTTCCAGCCGGCTCAACGACCAGGCCTCGATCCTCGGCTCTTTCGATTTCGCGCCGCCGTCCTCGACCAGCGGCCAGGCGCTCAACCTCACCATGAACGGGAGCTGGAACCGGTCGTCACCCGCGACGACGCTCACCACGCAGCTGCCGGCCTCCTCGTTCAGCTTCACGAACTGGAGCGGGTCGGCGCGGCTCCGGCACACTGGCTACCTCGCGTTCCTGCTGAGCGAGACCGGGCTCTCGTTCTCCGAATCGCACCGCTATCTCACGCCGTACCTCGCGCTGCCGGGCGGCAGCGTGCTGGTGCAATCCGACTTCGCCGACGGCACCAGCGGAGTCCAGTCCATTCAGTTCGGCGGTACCCAGGCGAGCTATAGCTCGACCACGACCTCGTGGGACCTGACGAACCAGCTGTCCTGGTTCAGCACCGACAACAAGCACCGTCTCAAGCTGACGAGCGAGATCCGGCGCGACGGCTGGTCGCTCGACCAGGCGAGCAACCTCCTCGGCACCTTCGCGTTCAATTCGCTGGCCGACCTCCAGAATGGACAGCCGGCCTCGTTCACGCGGCAGCTCGCACCGGTCGCCGCGCAAGGTGCCGAGCTGGTGGGCGCGCTGTCCCTCGGCGACTCGTACCGCCCGAAGCCCGACATCCAGATTGTCTATGGGGCCCGCGTGGACGCCAACCATTACCTGGATCGCCCCACGCTCAATCCCGCCGTGGCGCCGCTCTTCGGTCTCCAGAACGACCACGTGCCCGACGGTGTGTACGTCAGTCCGCGGGTGGGTTTCTCCTGGATCTACGGCACAAACCAGCAGATCGGCGCGTTCCAGGGAGCGGCACGGATCCCGCGGGGCATCATCCGCGGCGGCATCGGCGTGTTCCAGAACACGCCGGGCGCCCAGCTGCCAAGCCAGGCCATGATCAACACCGGCCTGGCATCGGGGGCTCAGCAGATCACCTGCTTCGGCCCCGCCGCTCCGACGCCCGACTGGAGCGCGTACGCGGCCGACGCCTCCACCATTCCCACTCAGTGCGCCGGCGGCGCCGGCTCGACGTTCGCCAACGGCGTGCCGAACGTCGCGCTGTTCGACCCGGCATACTCCGCGCAGCGCAGCGTGCGAACGAACCTCCAGTGGACGCGGCCGATCCTGGACAACCGGATCATGGCGACGCTCACCGGCACCTATTCGCTGAACCTGAACCAGTCCGGTTTCGTGGATCTCAACTTCAAACCCACGACCGGGTTCACGCTGCCGGACGAGGGCAACCGGCTCGTTTTCGTCCCGGACACGAGCATCGTGCCGGCAACCGGCGCGGTTGCGACCAACGGTTCACGCGTGTCCGCGCTGTTCAATCACGTCACGGCGTCGCGCTCCGACTTCCGGTCGGTGAGTCAACAGCTCCAGCTGCAGCTCTCGCCGCTCTCGGTAAACTCGCAGTTCACCTGGGGCATCGCCTATACGCTCAACAGCGTGCGCGACCGGGTCAGCGGCTTCACGAGCACGGACGGGAACCCGTTCGACGTCTCCGCGGGCCGGTCATCGGGGGACTGGCGGCACCAGATCCAGGTGACGGTCGGCGTCAACCTGCTCGATCTGTTCCGGGTGAACTGGTTCCAGCGCTTCACGTCGGGCACGCCGTACACGCCGCTCGTGAGCGGCGACATCAACGGCGACGGCTACGCCAACGATCGGGCTTTCGTCGCCGACCCTGCCGTCACCGCCGACACGGCGCTGGCCTCGGGGATGAAGGCGCTGCTCGCCGGCTCGTCCGGCAGCGTGAGCAGCTGCCTCCGCTCGCAGCTGGGGCACGTCGCGGGGCGCAACAGCTGCGAGGGGCCGTGGACCTCGTCGGGATTCCTGAGCATCGCCTTCAACCCCATCAAGATCCGGATGCCGCAGCGTGCCACGCTCTCGCTGCAGGTCGCGAACCCGCTCGGCGCGGCCGACCTGATCCTGCACGGTGAGAACAACCTCCACGGGTGGGGCCAGACGCCCACGCCCGATCCCCGGCTCCTCGTCGTGCACGGCTTCGACCCTGCGGCGCATCGCTTCATCTACGAGGTGAATCAGCGGTTCGGCTCGACGAGCCAGTCGTTCAGCACGGTCCGCAACCCCGTGGCGGTGACGCTGTCGCTCAGGTTCGACCTCGGACCCACGCGCGAACGCCAGAACCTCACCCAGACGCTCGACCGCGGTCGCACGCTGGCGGGGACGAGGATACCCGAAGGGTTCCTGAGGGGCGCGTACGGCTCCGGCGGCCTCATCAACCCGATCGCGACGATTCTCTCGCAGGCCGACAGCCTGCATCTCACCGGCGCCCAGGCCGACAGCATCGCGACGCTGAACCGGTGGTACGTGATCCACCTCGACTCGATCTGGACGCCGCTCATCCGGCACTACGCGACCTTGCCCGATCGGTACGACCACGATGACGTGTACAGTCAATACCGGCGGGCACGCGAGGCATCCGTGGATCTGCTCATGACCGCCGCCCCGGGGATCAAGGGGCTGCTCACCGGCGCGCAGTGGCGCAAGCTGCCCGATCTCATCGCTGCGTATCTCGACCGGCGCTACCTCGCGGCGATCCGCTCGGGGACGTCGGGCACGCCGGGTGGCGTGTTCGCGCCGGGCTCGGGCGTGCCGAGTGGCGCATTCGGTGGCGGCGCCAACATCATCATACGGTAGAGGAGGTCGCTCCATGACCGCACGTGGCATCACGTCCATCGCCGCCCTCGCCCTCGCGTGCCTGAGCACGCCGGGCCGGGCGCAGCAGCAGCCGCCGCCCGTCAGGCCGCTCGGCCCGATCACGCAGGTGTCGAGAGACTCGCTCGCGAGCGTTACCGCGGCCGTCCAGGTTTCCGGCGGGCGCGTGTACGTCAACGACATCATCGCGCGCCGCGTGCTGCTCTACGATTCCGCCCTGTCGAGCATGACGGTGGTCGCCGATTCGGCGGGCGGGTCGGCCAACGCGTACGGCGCGCGCCCGGGCACGCTGCTCCCGTATCGCGGTGACTCGGCGCTGTTCATCACGCCCGCGGCGCTTTCGATGCTGGTCCTGAGTCCCGCGGGCGCGATCACGCGTACGATGGCGATGCCGCCCGCCGGGGGCGGATTGCCCGCCCTGCTCGGCAACATCTTCGGGACGCCGGGATTCGATGCGCAAGGTCGCATGGCGTACTTCTCGCCGGTGCGCATCACGTTCAGGACGCCGCCTTCGCTCAGCGCGCCCATGACGCTGGAGCCACCGGATTCGGCGTTCATCGTGCGATTCGATCTCGCGGAGCGGAAGCTGGATACGGCCGGAACGATCCGGATCGCCCGATCGCGCACGACGATGAACCGCGACGAGCTGGGAAAAATGAACATCACGATGGTCGGGTTTCCGCCGCCGACGGTGGACGACTGGGCCGTGACGTCGGACGGGTCCATCGCGGTCGTGCGCGGCCGGGACTACCACGTGGACTGGCTGGGCGCCGACGGCGCCTGGACATCCACGCCGCGCATGCCGTTCGCGTGGGAGCAGATGAACGACAGCGTGAAGACCGCCCTCCTCGACTCCACCGCCACGGCGATGCAGGCGCTCATGGACTCGATGCCGGCGCGGATGCAGCGGGCCGGAGGGGTGAGCGGACCCGGGGGTGCGGTGGTGACCTCGTCAGGGGCCGACAACAAGGCGGCAGCCATGGGCGGAGGCGGCGGATCGTTCCAGGTGACCATCGCCGGGCCGCCGGGTGGCGGCGAAGCTCGCGCCGGCGGCGGTGGTGGTGGCGGTGGCCCGACCACGACGGTGACCATGGCGACGCCGAAGGTGGTCCGGGCTGAGCTCGCCGACGTGCCCGACTATCGGCCCGCCTTCCGGCAGGGTTCGGTGCGAGCGGACGTGGACGGCAATCTCTGGATTCGCACCACGAAGATGATGGACGGGCGGCCGGTCTACGACATCGTGAATCGCAGCGGCCAGCTCACCGACCGGGTGCAGTTGCCGCAGAACCGTACGATCGCCGGATTCGGGCCGGGCGTCGTGTACATGGCGGTGCGGGACAGCGTCGGGGGGACGCACCTGGAGCGGGCCCGCGTCAGGTAGGCCACCGTCCGAAGTCGCCGATCAGCTCAGAGCTTCGGTCCCAGGTCCACCTGCCACACGCCGGTTACCTCGGGCAGTTTCCGCAGCTCGTCCAGCACCGGCACCGGCACCCGCACGTCCACCGTGATCGCCGCGAGCGCGTCGTCGCCCCTGGCCGGCGGCTTCGCCTGGTGGTAGTCGCTGATGTTGACGTTCGCACCGCCCAGGATCGTGCCGACCCGGCCGACCACCCCGGGTACGTCCTTGTTGGTGATGACGACGAGCGTGCCGACCGGCTCGACGTTCATGTGGTGTTCGCCGATCCCGATGATACGCGCGTGCTGATCGCCCAGTAGCGCCCCCATCACCTTGACGACGCGCCCATCCGAGGCGAGCTCAACCCGCAGGCTGTCGCGAAACACCTTCGGGTCTTCGACACGCCGCGTCACGCGCACGCCGCGCTGGCGCGCCAGGTGCGTCGCGTTCACGAGCGACACGCGCCCCAGGCCCATCGCCGACAGCACGCCCTTGAGCGCCGCGATCCCGGCCGTGTCGGCCGCGCGGTCGTCGGTGCCGAAGTAGCAGACGTCCACCGACTGCACGGCGCCCGACCCCAGGACGAACGCCAGCCTGCCCAGCCGCTCGCCCAGATCCATGAGCGGCTTGGAGGCCGCCACGTGCGCCGCATCCAGGCCGCCCAGGTTGACCGCGCTCCGAAGGTCTCCCTTGAGCAGTGCGTCACGCACCGCTTCGGCGATCTCGAGCGCGACGCGCGCCTGCGCCTCACGGGTCGAGGCGCCCAGGTGCGGCGTCAGGATGAGGTTCGGGGCCTTGCGGAGCGGCGAGTCGGCCTCGAGCGGCTCCTTCTCGAACACGTCGAGCGCCGCGCCCGCGACCTGCCCCGACTGGAGCGCCGCCAGCAGCGCGTCCACGTTGATGAGCGCGCCGCGCGCCGTATTCACGAGCAGCGCGCCCTTCTTCATCAGCTTGAACCGGTCCGCATTCAGGATGTGCCGCGTGTCGTCGGTGAGCCCGATGTGCAGCGTGATGATGTCGGCCCGCTGGAGCACCGTCTCCAAGGGCAGCAGCTCGACGCCGAGCGACAGCGCGTGGGACGCGACGACGAACGGATCCAGCGCGATCACCGTCATGCCGAAGCCCTGCGCGATGCGCGCAACACTCGTCCCAATGCGTCCGAGGCCGAGTATGCCTAACGTTTTGCCGCGAAGCTCGGTGCCCTCGAACTGCTTGCGGTCCCACTTGCCCTCGGCCATCGAGGCCACGGCGGCCGGCACCTTGCGCACCAGAGCGAGCATCAACGCGAACGCGTGCTCGGCGGCGCTGGTCGAGTTGGCCCCGGGCGCCGTCAGCACCGGAATGCCGCGGCGGGTCGCCTCCTCGAGATCGATGTTGTCGGTGCCGATGCCCGCCCGCGCGACGACCCGCAGCTTGGGTGCCAGGCCCATCAGCTCGGCGGTGACCTGCGTTTCGCTGCGGACGATGAGGGCTGCGGCGTCCACCAGCGCGTCCTTGAGCGGACCGGCGCCCTTCCCTGCCAGCTCGAGAACGTCGAGGCCGGACGTGGCCTTGAGCAGGCTGACGCCGTTCTGCGCCAGCTTGTCCGCGATGACGACTCGCTCACCCACGCGGCACCACCTCTTCGAGCGCGGCCAGGACGGCCTCGACTTCCTTCACGGTGTGGTCGCCCATGTGGCCGATGCGGATCGTCGTCTCCTTGAGGTTCTTGTAGCCGGACGCGATGGTGAAGCCCTTCGCCTTCATCGCCTTCGTGATCTCGCTCCCGGTGGGCTGGACCTTGCCGAGCTTGAGGCAAGAGACGGTCCACGACCTGCGTCCCACCTCAGGCAGGAACTCGACGCCCCGCTCCTTCCCGGCCTTCGCCGCCCAGCGCTCGAGCGTCTGCCGCATCGCCTCGTGCCTGGCCCAGCGCGCCTCGATGCCGCCGCTCGCCGCGATCCGGGCCAGCTGCGCCTCCAGCGCGTAGAACAGCGAGATCGCCGGTGTATAGGGCGTCTGGTTCTTCCGGATCTGCTCGTCGTAGGCCACGACGTCGAGGTAGATGCCGCGACCCGGCACGCTCCTCGCCCGTTCCAGCATCCGCTCCGACGCCGTGCCGAACGCGAGGCCGGGCGGCAGCGCGAGCGCCTTCTGCGATCCCGTGATCACGAAATCCAGGCCCCACGCGTCGGTCTCGACGGGCGAGCCGCCGACCGACGTGACGCCATCTACAAGAACCATCACGTCGCCGGCCTCGCGGACGGCCGCGGCGATCTCGCCGACGGGGTTGAGCGCGCCGCTGCTCGACTCGGAGTGCACCAGCGTCACGGCGTCCGCGCCCGATTCCCGGAGGAGCGCTCTCACCTGGTCGGGCTCGAACGTTCGCCCCTGCTCGATCTTCGCGGCGTGCACCTCGCGGCCGCATGCGGCGGCGATGTCGGCGAAGCGCTGCGAGAAGGCGCCGTTCACCAGGCACAGCACCTTCCTCTTCACGCCGCCGCGTACGGCGGCTTCCATCAGCCCGGTCGCCGAGCAGGTCGCGATGAACACCGGCCGGCTGGTGCGGAAGACCGCCTTGAGCCCGGGCGCGACGGCGGCCAGGAGCTCTTCGGTCCTGGCGCTGCGGTGCCCAATCATCGGCCGGTTCTGCGCCGCCAGGATCTCGGGCACCACCTCGGTCGGGCCGGGAAGGAAGAACTTGCCGAACGCGTCACTCACGGCACACCATCCTCGATGATCTCGTCGGTCTCCACCACGCGCACGCCCTCCTCCGCCCACTGCCTGAGGAGATGCTCCTGCGCATCCGGGTCGATCGGCTTCATGGCATCGTGCACGGCGAACACGCGCAGGTCCGGGTGGCGCTCCACCAGGCCCTCGATCGCGTACTTGTTGCAGACGTCGGTCGCGACGCCGTAGAGCACGACGGTGCTGGGCTTCAGCGCGGCGAGCACGGTCTCGACGTTCTCGTTGGTGAACACGTCGAACCAGTGCTTGTTGAGCAGCACGTCGCCCTCGTGCGCGGCGAGCTTCGTCGCGAGCGCACTTGCCGGCACGCTCTCCGGCTCGATGACGAGCGGGTCCTTGAGCGCGGTCTCGGGGATCTTCTTCTGGCCGGGGGTGCCGTGCATGCAGTGCGGTGGGAAGGTCTGCTTGAAGTCGGGGCTCGCCGAAAGCTCGCGGTGGCCGCTCACGTGGTCGTCGGCGCTCGCGACGATCCGGATCGCGTGGGCGTGGGCGTAGTCGGTCAGGCGCTTGAGATTGGGGATGATGGACTCGGCACCCGGCACGTACAGCCTGCCGTTCGCGTGCATGAAGTCGACCTGCGTGTCGACGTCCCAGAAAATGATAGACATCAGGGCTGAAAGCTAAGGCGGCGGGCGGCAGGCGGCAGTGGGAGGGAGGCTGCGGGCGGCAGGGCGCCCGGAACGGCGCGGGGCCCCCCGCCGCTGGCGAGGGGCCCCGTGGGCCGTCATCAAAGCGCCGCCTAGATCCCGAACGCCTCGGGCGGTGGGCTCTTGGGCCGCTTCTTTGAGAAGCCGTTCATCGTGCTGCTCCGGTTGGAGAACACATCGGGCTGTATAGTCATGCGCCCCTGCGCATAATTATACATCCCGCTCCGGGGCCCGCAAGGGGGACTTCCCTAGTCCACTTTCTCCAGCCGGGGATTCGGCCGGAACACCCGGCCGACCTTGGCGCACGGCTTGCCGCCCAGCAGCACCACGTCGGCCGTGAAGTCGAACCGGCCCTGGAACAGCGAGCTGCCGACGCCGTAGCCGTCCACCGGCACGCCCGCTTCCTCGAAGTGCCGGATCTTCTCGACGTCGAACCCGCCCGAGACGATGATCCGGACGTGATTGAAGCCCTCGGCGTCGAGCGCGTGGCGGACGTTCCAGACCAGCTGCGGCGTGACGCCGGTCGGTTTGAAGCTGCCCATCTGCGGAATGACCGACTTGTCCACCAGGGTCTCGGAGGTGTCGAGCCGCACGCCGTAGAGCTTGTCCTTCAGCTCGCGGGCGCAGGCGAGCGAGGTGCCGACGCAGTCGTTGTCGAAGTCCACGAGTGTGATGAGGCGGACGTCCTTCGCCATGTGCTCGGCGAACTTCACCGAGGCGAGCACGGTGTCACCGCCGTAGGCCGCGATGAGCGCGTGCGGCACCGTTCCGATCCCTTCGCTGCCCCACCACGACGCCTGGGCGTCGGTCGAGACGCCGATCGCGCCGGCGATGTGAGCGGCGTAGCCGTCGCCGGTCTGGACCAGCCAGTGGTCGTGCCGGGCCGGGAAGAACATGATCTCCTTGGGCCGCGCCGCCTCGACCACGCGGCGGGTGTTGGTGCCCACCCTGGTGCGCCGGGCCAGCACGCCGAGGATCAGGGTCTCCAGGTGGGCGAACGCGTCGTACGGACCCTCGATCTGGAGGACCGTCTCCCATGGGCCGATCTGGTCGCCATCGTACAGCGCGTGAACGCTCAGCTCCTTCCATTCGACCGCGCACAGCTTGAGGATCGCGATCGACTCGTCCATGCCGCCCAGGAACGCCTGCACCTTCCCGAAGACCTGCATCGTGACGACCGGGCGGTGTCGATCGGCGAGCAGCACCTCGCGCGCACGCACGAAATACTTGTCGGTGTAGTAGCCGTCCCGCATGCGTTCCACGGGCAGGTGGAAGATCCCGGGATCCAGCCGATTCTCGCGCATCATTGGCCCTCGAAGTGCACGGACCTGAGCTCGTCGATCTCCGCGATCAGCCGGGCGCGGTTGGGCGCCTCGGGGTAGAGCGCGACGATGCGCCGCAGCTCGACCAGCGCCTTGCCGACGTCCTTGAGGTTGTCGCGATAGATGCCGGCCACGATCATCGCGTAGCCGAGCTTCCGCCGCGGCTCCACCGCGCGCCGCTCGGCCTCGCGGTAGGCCTGCAGCGCCAGGTCGTAGTCCTTGAGCTGCCGCAGCGCGAGCTGGCCGAGCTTCTCGCACGCGACCAGGTCCTGCGGCTGCTCCAGGATGACCGCGCGATAGGCGGCGGACGCCTCGGCGTAGCGCCCGCTCACCTCCATGGCCTCGATGTTCGAGTGCTGGACGATGTACGGCGTTTCCTTGCCGTCCGGCAGCAGCACCTTCGTCACCAGGATGTAGTAGGCGATCCAGAACGTCCACACGACCGCGCCGAGCAGCATCAGCGGCAGCGAGCCCAGGGCGATGGCGAGCAGGCTCGTCAGGACCATGGGGATGAGCAGCAGCCGCATCACCGACTTCGTTTCGCGTGGCTGCTTGCGCCGCATCGTGAGATCAGGAGGGAGCGGAACGAGCGGCGAGGCCGGCGGCCTGAAGGGCGACGTCATTGGCCCTCGAAGTGCAGCGCCTTCAGCTCGTCAACTTCCGCGCTGAGCCGCGCGCGATTCGGTGCGTCCGGGTATCGGGCCATGATGCGCCGGAGCTCGACCATCGCCTTGCCGTAGTCCTTGAGATTGTCGCGGTAGATGCCCGCGATCAGCATCGCGTAGCCGAGCCGGCGCTTCGGCTCGCGCGTGCGCTTCTCGGCCTCGCGGTAGGCGAACAGCGCCGTGTCGTAGTCCTTGAGCTGCCTGAGGGCGAGCTGGGCGAGCTTGTCGCACGCCACGAGGTCCTCGGGTTCCGCCGCGATGACCGCGCGGTATGCTCGCGCCGCTTCCGCATACTGCCCGCGCGCTTCCATCGTCTCGATGTTCGAGTGCTGCGCGACCGATGGCGTCGAGCCGCCACTTTGCACGAGGATCCGGCCGATCGCGTTGCCCGCCGGGTCGATGACCGCCTTGTTGAGCAGCCAGTAGCCGCCCAGCGTGAGCCAGCCGGCCAGACACCCGGCGAGCAGCAGGCCGCCGATGAGGTTGCCCAGGAACCCCAGGGCCATGAGGGAGAAACCGGTCCCTATCCCGAGGAGGATCACGATCGCCCACCCGATGTTCCCAATCCGGGAGGCGTGCCCGATGTTCTTCGACTGGTCACTCATGCGCGCGTGTACATAAGTCCCCGGGGCGCCGATCGGCAAGCGGCGCGCGGTTTCCTGTGCTAGGATAGCGAACGATGCCCGACACACTGTCCACCGAATTCGTCGCCCTCCAGCAGGCCGTGGCGGGCCGGTACTCGCTCGAGCGCGAGCTGGGGCGCGGCGGCATGGGCATCGTATTCCTGGCCCGCGACGTGGCGCTCGACCGCCTGGTCGCGATCAAGCTGCTGCCGCCGGCGCAGGCCGCGCAGGCCGGGCTCAAGGACCGGTTCCTGCGCGAGGCGCGCACGGCCGCCAAGCTGTCGCACCCCAACATCGTCCAGATCTACGTCGTCGAGGAGGCCGGCGGGCTCGTCTTCTTCGTGATGGCGTACGTCGAGGGCGAGACCCTCGGCCAGCGGCTGCGCGCCAAGGGACCGCTGAATCCGGCGGCCGGCATCAAGCTGCTCCAGGAAGTGGCCTGGGCGCTGGCTTACGCGCACCTGCGGGGCATCGTCCACCGGGACATCAAGCCCGACAACATCCTGATGGAGCAAGGCACGGGCCGCGCGATGGTGAGCGACTTCGGCATCGCGCGCGCCGGCGAGGCCAGCGGCGGCACGGCCGTGGGCGAGATCCTCGGCACGGCGCAATACATGAGCCCCGAGCAGGCGAGCGGCGAGACAGTGGACGGGCGGAGCGACATCTACTCGTTAGGCATCGTCGGCTTCTTCGCGCTCGCGGGCCGCCCGCCCTTCGAGGCCGACAGCGTGCCCGCGCTGCTGGCGATGCAGATCACCCGCCCCGCGCCCCCGCTCTCCTCGGTCGCGCCCGGCGTGCCGGGCAAGGTCGCGCAGGCGATCGACAAGTGCCTGGCCAAGAGCGCGGACGACCGCTGGCCCACGGGCGAGGCGTTCGCCGAGGCGCTGACGCAGTCCACGGCCGTTGCGCGCGACATCCCGGCGCCGATCAGGGTCTGGCTCACCACGGGGGCGACCGGCCTCCGTCCCCTCGTTTACTTGTGGTCCGCGCTGCTGAGCGTGTCCATCGTCGGCGACCTCTTCCGTGGTCAGAGCCCCGCGGCAAACCTGATCTTTCTTGGCGTCACGTGGGCCATCATCACCCTCAACGCCATCTTTCGCACCAATCGGGTCCTCGCGGCCGGGTACACCATCGAGGACCTTCGGTTGGGGTTGCGACAGCACATCGAGAAGCGTCGCGAGGAGTTGTCGTTCGAATACGATCGCGAACCGCCGCTGTGGGCGAAGGTCGTGCGCTGGACGACCTTCGGGACGGTCACCGTGTTCGGCGCGTCGCTCCTGTGGCTCGGCCGCGTCATGTCCGGCGCCCATCCCGAGGCGATCGAGAAGATCGTCTGGCTGGTGGCAGGCTCGTTCTTCATGACCACGATAGGCGTCGTGATCGGGCGGCTCGTCCCCGGCAAGCGCCTCAAGGCGCGGGACGCAAGCAACGAGTACCGTCTGAAGATCCTCGACAGCCGGCTGGGGAGGCTGCTGCAGCGTATCGCGTCGTTCGGCCTCCAGCCGCGAGCACTGGGTGCCGGCGCGCACCGCCCGACGGAGATGGCGATCGGCATGGCGGCCGACCAGATCTTCGACTCGCTGCCCAAGAGCGAGCGAAAGGCATTGAAGGACCTGCCCGCGCTGGTGCGCCGGCTCGAGGCGGAGGCCGCGCTGAAGCGCGCCCGCGTGGAGGAGCTCAACGCGATGATCGCCGGCGTCGGCGACCAGGCGCTCTCCGCGCACTCCACGTCGCTCAATCAGAGCGCGGCGGGAGCGGCACTCGGCAAGGGGCGCGAGCAACTGCGCGAGGAGCTCTCCGCGAAGCGGGACCAGGCGGCGAACCGGCTGTCGATGTCGGTCGCCGCGCTGGAGAACATCCGGCTCGACCTGCTGCGGCTGAAGGCGGGCGTGGGCACGGTGGACCAGCTCACGGCGGATCTCAACGCCGCACGCGACCTCCAGCGCGAAATCGACCTCGCGGTCGAGGCCAACCGCGAGGTCGAAGCCGTCCTTCGCGCGGACCGGACGGCGCCGGCGGAGTAGCTACTTCTTGTCCTTCTTGCCGTTCTTCCCCAGCCCGCCCTCGATCGCCTCGACGATCGTGCGCATGGCCTTGATCCGCGCCCACAGCTTGTCGTTCGCCTCGACGATCGTCCATGGCGCGTAGGTCGTGCTCGTGTTGGTGATCATGTCGGCCACCGCGCCGCGGTACGCATCCCACTTGTCGCGGTTGCGCCAGTCCTCCTCGGTGATCTTGTAGCGCTTGTAGTCGAGCGCCTGGCGCTCCTTGAACCGCTCGAGCTGCACTTCCTTCGAGATGTGGAACCAGAACTTCACGATGATCGTGCCGTAGTTCGAGAGCGAGCGCTCGAACTCGTTGATCTCCTGGTAGGCGCGCCGCCACTCAGCCTCGGAGCAGAACCCTTCGACGCGCTCCACCATGACGCGACCGTACCACGTGCGGTCGAAGATCGCGAGATGGCCGGCCTTGGGAATCCGGGTCCAGAAGCGCCACAGGTAGTGGTGCGTCGCCTCGTCGCCCTTGGGCGCGGCGATCGGGACCACCGAGTAGCCGCGCGGATCGAGGCTGCCGATGACGCGCTTGATCGCGCCGCCCTTGCCGGCCGCATCCCAGCCTTCGTTGGCGATGATGACCGGGCGCCGCTCGTCGAAGCAGCGGAACTCCAGCTCGCGCAGCCGGACCTGGTACTCCTTCAGCTCCTCGACGAACTTCTTTTCCGAAAGGCGCTTCGTCAGATCCACTTCGTCGAGCACCGTTTTCATGCGCTTCAACGCCGGGATCTTGATGGCAGCGCGCTTCTTCGGCTGCGGCTTCTCGTTCTTCGCGTCGAGCGCCGACTGGATCGCCTCGATCAGCGCCTGGAAGATGCGCACGCGCCGATAGTGCTTGTCGGTCGCCTCGACCACCGTCCACGGCGCGTATGCGGTGCCGGTCCGCTCGAGCATCTCTTCGGCGGCATCGCGGTAGTCCTGGTAGTGCTTGTGGGCCTTCAGCTCCTGCTTGGTGAGCCGCCACTTGTCGTACTTGCTGTGCTGCATGCCCTTGAAGCGCTTGCGCTGCTCCTTCTCGCTGATGTGCAGCCAGAACTTGATCAGCACCATGCCGTCGTCGGTCAGCATCCGCTCGAACTGATTGATCTCGTTGTAGGCGGACTGCCATTCCTGGCGCGAGACCGATTCCTCGACGCGCTCCTGGAGAACTCGGCGGTACCACGAGCGGTCGAAGATCGCGATCTGCCCGCGCCCCGGGACTTTCGCCCAGAAGCGCCACAGGAACGGGCGCATCGCCTCTTCGGGACTCGGCTCGTAGATCGGATGCACGGCGTAGCCGCGCGGGTCGAGCCGGCCGACCAGTTTCTCGATCGAGTCGCCCTTGCCCGCCGCGTCCCAGCCCTCGAAGACGATGCACACGGGGACCTTCGCGTCGAAGATCGCGCGTTGCAGGTCGTCGAGCTTGTCCCGCAGCGGCCGGAACGACTTGTCGTAGGCGGCCTTGTCGATTTGCTTGTGCAGATCCAGGGTCTCGAGCATCGGCTCTCCGGAACTCCGGGGGGCCGCTAAGCTATCAGACCCGCCGCCCCGCCGCTATCTTCCCCCGCTCAATCCCGAATTCGCGGAGCAGCCATGACATCCAGACTCTCGCGCAGGGACTTCGTGCTCTCGGGCGCCGCAGCGCTACCCGTGGCGAACGCGGCGCTGCGCCGGGCCTCTGCCGGCGGCATGGGCGCCCCCGCCGTCATCGTCCCGCCGGATGCGCGAGCGTGCGTCGTCGCGGCTGCCACCGGATTCGGCGGAGTGCAGCGCGCCTACGAGATGATCACCTCGGGCGGCGACACGCTCGATGCGGCCGTCGAATGCGTGAAGGTCCCCGAGCTCGACCCCGAGGAGACGTCGGTCGGCTACGGCGGGCTCCCGAACGCCGAGGGCGTGGTGCAACTCGACGCCTCGTGCATGCACGGACCGACGCGGCGCGCGGGCGGGGTCGGCGCGCTGGAAGGCATCAAGACGCCGAGCGAGATCGCGCGCCTGGTGCTGCGCTACACGGATCACGTGCTGCTCGTCGGCGAGGGCGCGCAGCGATTCGCCGTGTCGTTCGGATACCGGATCGAGAACCTGCTCACCGACCGCTCCCGCCAGGCGTGGCTGCGCTGGCGCGCGAACCTCAGTCCGACGGACGCGTACCTGGACGTCCCCGAGGGCGAAGTGTTCCCCAGGCCGCCGACCGGCACGGTGAACTGCAACGTGATCAATGCGCGCGGCGACATCTCTTCGATCACCAGCACCAGCGGCCGCGCGTGGAAGCTGCCGGGCCGCCTCGGTGATTCGCCGATTCACGGCGCGGGGCAGTACACCGACAACGACGTCGGCGCCGCCGGCTCGACGGGCTGGGGCGAGATCAACATCAAGATCTGCGGCGGGTTCCTCACCGTGGACAACATGCGCCGCGGCATGAGCCCCACCGACGCGTGCCTCGAGACGCTGCGCCGCTCCATTCACGTGGCCGAGGACCGGCTGCTGGACGCGCGGGGCCGCCCGAAGTTCGACCTCACGTTCTACGCGCTGAACAAGCGCGGCGAGTTCGGCGCGGCGACGATGTACGGCGGATACCGGGCCGGCAAGTACGCGGTATGCGACGAACACGGCCCCCGGCTGGCCGACCTCGCGCACCTGAACGAGGGCGAACCTCCGCAGTGAGGTATCGCGCGGCGGCCGTGCTGCTCCTGGCGACCGCCCTGGTCGGCACTCCGTTGCTCGCGCAGGAGCGCGGCCCCGCGGCACGTCCCGACCCGTGGTTCTTCCGGCCCCTCGTCTATCCCTTGTACAACAGCGACGAAGGGCTGATGGGATATCTCAGCATCGCCTGGCGGAAGGGCGGCAACCGTCGGCCGCCCGCCAACGCCAAGTCGATCAGCCTGGATACCAAGCTCGCCACCAGCGGCACGAGGGGCGCGGCGCTCACCTTCGACGCGCCGGGCTACTGGCGCGACTGGCGCCTGTTGTGGCAGGCCGGCAGCGAACGGCTGCAGCGCGCGCCGTTCTACGGGGCGGGCAACACCTCGACGCAGTCGGACAGTTTCACCACGCGCTATTACCGCTACAGCCTGCTGCGCACCACGCTGCTGGCGGCCGTTCAGCGGCGCATCGCCGGGCCGCTGCGGCTCCACGTCGCCGCGCAGTGGCGTCACTACCATGCGCGCCCGCTCGAGGACTCGACGGCGTTCGCGAAATTCCTCGGGCCGACCACCGCGACCGACACGATGCCGCAGAGCATCGTCGAGACGCGAGTCGGACTGCTGTTCGACACCCGTGACGCCGAAGCCACACCTTCGCACGGCGTGTTCCTCGAGGTCATGGGCGACCGGGCGGTCTCCGGCGCGACGTACACGCGCTGGCTGCTGTCGGCACGCGAGTTCATCCCGATCGGCGGATACGAGCAGACCGTACTGGGCTTCCGGCAGACGGCGGAGCTGGCGCGCGGCACGCTCCCGATCCCGGTGGCTTACGAGCGGCTCACGACGTGGTACCCGGAGGATGGCTTCGGCGGGGCGACGAGCCTCAGGCTGTTCGCGCCCGGCCGGTTCGTCGCGCCGAACCGCGCGGTCTTCAGCGGGGACTGGCGTCACAAGGTCCTGGACGCGCCGTTCCCGACCAGCCCGCTGCGGTTCTGGCTGCTCGGTTTCGCCGACGCCGGGCGGCTCTGGAACGAGGGCGAGTCTCCCACGCTGTCCAATCTCCACTGGGACGTCGGCGTCGGGGCGCGCATCCAGTTCGGCAAGGGCACGCTGTTCGGGCTCGACCTCGGTCGAACGTCTGAGGCCTTCGGGTTCGCCCTCTCGACCTCATTCGCCTTCTGATCAACCTCATTCACATCATTCACCCATGAGCGGCCCTCTTTCGCAGTCGCTGTCGCACAGTCCCGTCGCCGCGCTGGTCACGCTGTTCGTGGCGGGCATGGCGACGAGCCTGACGCCGTGCATCTACCCGATGATTCCGATCACGGCGGGACTCCTGGCAGGAAGCACCCGCGAGAAGAGCCGCGCGCGCGCCGCGGGGCTCACGCTGACCTACGTCACCGGCCTCGCGCTGTTCTACGCCATCCTCGGTCTCGTCGCCGGCTTGTCGGGGCAGCTGTTCGGCACGATCGGATCGAATCCGTGGGTGCGCTTCGCAGCCGGCAACCTGCTGCTGCTCGCAGGCCTGGCGATGCTCGACGTGATCCCCGTGAGCGCGCCGCAGCGGCTGCTGGCGTGGGCCGGCTCGCTCGGCGGCGGCTCGTATCCGGCCGTGTTCCTGCTCGGCGCAACGAGCGGCATCGTCGCGGCGCCGTGCGGCGCCCCGGCGTTCGCCGCCGTGCTCACCTGGGTCGCGAACACGCGGAGCGGCACGCTCGGCTTCGTCTACCTGTTCGTGTTCTCGCTCGGCATGACCGCGATTCTCGTCGTGGTCGGGCTGTTCTCGGGCAGCATCGCGGCCCTGCCGAAGGCGGGCGCGTGGATGGCAACCATCAAGAGAGTCGCGGGTATCATCCTGCTCGCGATGGCCGAGTACTACTTCGTGCAGATGGGGAAGGTGCTGTGAGAAGGGTCGCGGTTCTTCTGGCGTTGACCGTCGCGTCCGCGGGTCCGCTCGCGGCGCAAGAGGTCGGGCTCGACACCGGCACGACGCCTGCGGCCGCGGTGGTGCAGGACCTGGGCGGCCAGAGCACCGACCTGTCGCAGGTCTACGTCGGGAAGAAGCCCGTGCTGGTCGAATTCTGGGCCACGTGGTGCCCCATCTGCCGGGCGCTGCTGCCGCGGATGGAGGCGGCGCAGCGCCGCTGGGGCAATCGGGTCGAGTTCGTGGTCGTCGGGGTGGGCGTGAACGAGACGCGCCAGACGATGCAGCGGCACCTCGCCGAGCACCCGATGCCGTTTCACTTCTACTATGACTTCTCCGGCGCGGCGGTGCGCGCCTTCGAGGCGCCATCGACGTCGTACGTTGTCGCGCTCGACGCCCGTGGACGGGTCGTCTACACGGGCGTCGGAGAGAACCAGGACATCGATTCGGCTGCGCGAAAGGCGGCGGGAAGGCTCTAGTTGTGACCCGCCGTGTCGGCCGGCGCGATCCGGGCAATCGCCGCGCCGAGGTCGGTGTAGGACTGCGGATCCACCTCCCGGAACGGCACCGCTCGATAGGCGATCTTCCCGTCCGGCCCGACGATGAACAGGTTGCGGTTCGTCAGCGTCACTCCGCGGCCCGAGTAGATGGCGCCGTAGGCCCGGCCGACCGACAGGCTGCTGTCGCTCGCGAACAGGAACGGGAACTGCGACTCGCGCGCCCAGGCCGCCTGCATCGTATCCGCGTCGGCGCTGATCGCGATGAGCACCACGTCCTTGCCGTTTCTGAAGAGCTGCGCGTACTGATCACGGTACGCGTTCATTTGAATCGTTCAGCCACGCGTTCGTGATCGAAAGAAGAACGCGAGGATGACGGTCTTCCCGTGGAAATCACTGAGATGGATGGGGTCGCGCAGCACGCCGTAGCGCGTGCCGCCGGGCAGAGTGAAGTCGGGCGCGGGCGCGCCGACCTCGAGCGGCGGCGTGGTCGGAGCGGGCGCAGGCTGCTGGGCGCGCGCCGCCGTGGCGGTCAACGCCAGGAATGACAGACTGACGATCGTGGAACGCCGCACGCGGCCTCCGCTCAGGACGGGACGCCCTCAGTATGGCGGGAGC
>JBIOIA010000005.1:0-35809 GCA_044449445.1 Gemmatimonadales bacterium | reverse complement strand
TCCCTACACCGTCCGCCTGGCCGGAGAGCGCTCCGGCAATTACCGCAGCCGCTTCAGTGTGATCCCGGTCTCCCGCGATTCGGCCCAGCGCACGGCGCGGCCGGACCAGCCCGTGGAAGTCACCGTCGACTGGATGGCGCCCTAGGGCGCCGTTGCCTTTTCCGGGGCCTGATTTCGGGCTAGTTTGAGCCCGATGCCCGCCCTGGATTACGACACCTTTCGACGGTCCGTGAAGAAGGGCGAGATCCTTCCCGCCTACTACTTCCACGGAGACGAGGACCTGCTCAAGGACGACGCCATCCGGCAGGTGCTGGAGGTCGCCGTCGATCCGTCGAGCTGCGATTTCAATCTGGATCGCCGCCGCGCCGCCGACCTCTCCGCCGACGACTTCTGGTCGCTGACGCTGACGCCGCCGATGCTGGCGGAGCGCCGCGCCATCGTGATTACCGAGATCGAATCGATCCAGCAGCGCCGTCAGAAGTCCCAGGCGTTGCGCGCCGCGCTTCTCAAGTACCTCGGCTCGCCGTCCCCGCAGTCGGTGCTCGTCCTGGTACAGTCTTCCGGGGAGAAGAACGACCCCGAGGTTGCCCGAGCCGTCACGACGGTCGCTTTCGATCCGCTCGCGCCCGACCGCCTGCGCCGCTGGATCCGGCACCGCGCCGAGCAGGAAGGACTCGAGATCGACGAGGACGGCGCCCGGCACCTGCACGAGGCGGTGGGCGACGACCTTCCCCAGCTCGCGGCGGAAATCAGCAAGCTGCGCACCGCGGTCACGGGCCGGGTCGCGACGGCCAGCGACGTCAGCGACATGGTGGGGGTGCGCCGCGGCGAAACGGCCTATGACTTCGTGGACGCCGTGACCGCGCGTCGCTTCGCGGCGGCCGCGGACATGATCGCCCACCTGCTCGAGGGCCCCGGCAACAGCGGCGTGCGTCTCGTGACGGCGCTGGGCACAGCGCTCACCGGGCTCGCGCTGGCGCGTTCGCTGCTCGACCAGGGCACTCCGCGCGCTTCGGTCGCACGACAGCTCGGCGGCGCCATCGGAACGGCCCGCCCGATGGGACTGCGCGGGTGGAGCGAAGAGGCCGAGCGCTGGGCGCGCGACGCAATGCACTGGAGTGCCGCCGAGCTGGAGCGTGCGCTCGCCGAACTGCTTCGCGCCGACCGCCGGCTCAAGAGCGCTGCGTTAGGCGGCGAGCCGGAGATTCTCACCGGCACCGTCCTCGCCATGGCGGGCGCGGCCGCGGCCGCGGCGTGAAGGCGGGCGGCTGGACGGCCGGACTCGCGGGCATGCGACGAGTGATGCGCAGCGCCGTGCTGACCGTCGTGGCCCTGCTATACGCCGTTCCGCCCGTCCGCCTGTCGGCCCAGGACAATCCTGCCGTCCGCGCGGCGGTGCAGCTCGCGGCGGAGGGTCTCGGCGACTCGGCGCGGGCCCTGGTCGCGTCGATCCTGACCCACAGCCGGCCGGGTGATTCGACCTGGGTCGAGGCGCTCTACTGGCGCGCGCGACTCGCCGCCACCGGTGACAGCGCCGAGCGCGACCTGCGCCGTGTGGCCATCGAGTACTCGGGCTCCAAGTACGCGGACCATGCGTTGCTCCAACTGAGCCAGCTCGCGCTCGCGGCCGGCAACCCGGTCTCGGCGCTCGATCTGGCGACGCGGCTGCGATCCGATTACCCGGGGAGCGTCTTGCGCCCCCGCGCAGCGCTGTGGGCGGCCCGCGCCGCGTTCGACGTCGGTGAGTCCCGCAGAGCGTGCCTGTATCTCGACACCGCGAAGACCGAGGCCGCATCCGACGTCGAGTTCGGCAACCAGGTGCGCTTCTACGAGGCGCGCTGCACTGCGGCGGTGCTCGCGGCCCCGCCGACAACGGACTCGAGCGCCGCTCTCGCCAGGCCGGACAGTGCGGCCGCGCCGGCTCCCGCGGCCGCCGCTCCGACGCCCTCTGTGCCCGTGGCCGCCGCCAGCCGTGGATTCGAGGTCCAGGTCGCCGCCGCGCGCAGCTCGCGCGAGGCCCAGGGGGTCGTTCGTCGGCTCACGCGGGCGCACCGCACCGCGCACGTAGTGGCGGGCGCGGATGGCCTGTATCGCGTGCGGGTCGGCCCGTTCTCGTCGCTCCAGGCAGCCGACAGCGCCGTGAAGGCGCTGCGGCGGATCGTCGGTGGCTCGCCCTTCGCGGTGCGCGCGCCGTGACGTTCCCTGGCCTCGACGTCTCGACGCCCCTGATGCAGCAGTACCGCGAGATCAAGTCGCGGCACCAGGGCGCCATCCTCCTGTTCCGCATGGGCGATTTCTACGAGATGTTCGACGACGACGCGCGCGTCGGATCGCGCGCCCTGGGTCTCACGCTGACCAGCCGCAACAGTGGCGCGGCGGCCGAGACGCCGCTCGCGGGCATTCCGGTCAGGGCGCTCCAGCCCTACGTGAAGAAGCTCGTCGAGAAGGGCTTCCGCGTCGCGATCTGCGAGCAGGTCGAGGACCCGAAGACCGCGCGTGGCGTCGTGAAGCGTGAAGTCGTCGAGGTCGTGACCCCCGGCGCGGTCATGGCCGACGACCTGCTGGACGAGCGACGCAACACCTTCCTCGTCGCTCTGGCGAGCGATGGCGAGAAGGCCGGGCTCGCGGCCGCCGATCTCTCGACGGGCGAGTTCGTGTTCGAACGTCTCCCCGCCGCCGACGTCGAGGCCGCGCTCGGACGTTATCGACCCAGCGAGGTCCTGGTCGCCGAAGGCGCGGGGGCCGGGGCGGCTCTCGCCGGCAGGGCGCTGCTCACCCGGCGCGAAGCGTGGGAATTCGATCCCGCGCTGGGCGGCGAAGAGCTGGCCCGCAGATTCCGCATCGCCTCGCTCGAGGGCCTCGGCCTGGAGGCCTCCGACGCACTCGCGATCGGCGCCGGCGGCGCGCTGCTGCGCTACCTGGCCGAGCTACAGCCCTCCGGCCTGCCGCATTTGAGGCGGCCGATCGCGCGGCGCGGCGAGGCCACGCTCTACCTCGACGCGATGACGCGCCGCAACCTCGAGATCGAGGGGGCGCTTCGCCCCGAGGGCGAGAGCGCGACCTTGCTCGGCGTCCTCGACCGTACCGTCACACCGATGGGCTCCCGGCTCATCAAGCAGTGGCTGTTGAGTCCCCTGACCAGCGCCCCCGCGATCGAGCGGCGGCTCGATGCCGTCGAGGCGCTGGCCTCGGACGAGGCCCGGCGCACCGCCCTGCTCGCTGCCCTCGACGGCGTTCGCGACCTGGAGCGCCTGGGCGCGAAGGCCGCCGCGCACCGCGCGTCCCCGCGCGACCTGGGCGCGCTGCGGGATTCCATCCTGCGCCTGCCCGGCGTACGCGCCGCGCTCAAGGACCTCTACGGGCTCGACAGCGGCTTCGACGATCTCGCGGAGATCGGCGTCGAGCTTGCTCGCATCCTGGTCGACCGCCCCGGTGTCGCCCTGGGCGAGGGCGACACGATCCGGCCCGGCGCCGACGCCGGTCTCAACGAGCTCCGCGCGCTGCGCGACGGCGGACGCCAGTACCTGGCGGAGCTCCAGTCGCGCGAGCGAGCGCGCACCGGCATCCAGTCGCTCAAGGTCGGCTACAACAAGGTGTTCGGGTATTTCATCGAGGTGACGCGCGCCGCCAAGGGCGGCGTGCCCGCCGACTACGAGCGGCGCCAGACGCTGACCGGCGCCGAGCGCTACGTCACGGCGGAACTCAAGGAATACGAGGCGAAGATCCTCGGCGCCGAAGAGTCAATCGCCAGAGTGGAGGAGCGCCTTTTCGGCGCCGCGCGTGACCTCGCCGGCGCAGCGATCGCGCGCATCCAGGACGCGGCCGCGCGGGTCGCGACGGGCGACGTGCTCGCGGCGTTCGCGCAGGCCGCCGTCGCGGAGCGCTACGCGCGGCCAGCGCTGGCCGACGATTTCGTGCTCGACCTCGAGGCGTGCCGCCATCCGGTCGTCGAGCGCATGATGCCGCGCGAAGCGTTCATCCCCAATGACGTCCGGCTCGACACCGAGCGCCAGATCATGATCGTCACCGGCCCCAACATGGCCGGCAAGAGCACCGTACTGCGCCAGGTCGGCCTGTGCGTGCTGATGGCCCAGGCCGGGAGCTTCGTGCCCGCCGCGCGCGCGACAATGGGGCTCGTGGACCGGCTGTTCACGCGCGTCGGCGCGAGCGACGACCTGGCGCGCGGCCAGAGCACGTTCATGGTGGAAATGAGCGAGACCGCGGCGATCCTGCACAACGCGACACGGCGCTCGCTGGTGCTGCTCGACGAGATCGGCCGCGGTACTTCGACCTACGACGGCGTGGCGATCGCCTGGTCGGTCGCCGAGTACCTGCACGAGACGATTGGATGCAAGACGATCTTCGCGACGCACTACCACGAGCTGACGCAGCTCGCCGATCGCTTCGCCCGCATCGTGAACATGAACGTCGCCGTGCACGAGTCGGGCGAAGAAATCGTGTTCCTGCACCGGCTGCGGCCGGGCGGCGCGGACCGCTCCTACGGCATCCACGTCGCGCGGCTCGCGGGCCTGCCCGCCGGTGTGATCGAGCGCGCGCGCGAGGTGCTGCGCACCTTCGAGGCGGGCCACCGTGCACTCGCGCGACCCGCGGCGCAGGATCAGTTGGCGCTGTTCGCCGGCGGCGAGCACCCCGCGCTCGCCGAGCTCAAGGCGCTCGATGTGGATGGACTCTCGCCGCGCGAGGCACTTGCCCGGCTCGCCGCACTCCAGGCGAAGGCCAGGGAGAAGGACGCGTGAGCAGAGACCGCGCCCTCACCTTCGTGGCCCTGCTGTTGGCCGGCGTGCCCGCCGGTGCGAGCTTCGGGTGCCGCAGCGACCAGGCAGCGGCGCGACGCGAAGCGCAGAACCGCCAGACCGACGTCCCGGTCGCGATCAACGGCGAGTCGCCGTTTCAGTACCCCACCGACCTGTACGACCAGGGCATCGAAGGCGAGGTGCGGCTGCGGCTGTGGGTGGACTCGACAGGACGCGTCGCGCCGGAATCCACCCGGGTCGCATCGGGCTCTGGAACGCCGGGACTCGACTCCGCCGCCATGGCCGGCGCCTCGCAGCTCCAGTTCGCTCCCGCGCACCAGGACGGCCGGCCCGTCGGCACGGCATTCTATCAACCCGTGATCTTCCGGCGCCGGGCGGCTCCCAACACGCCGCCGGCCCAGTGAGCCCCTCGTGAAAGCTCTCGACAACATCATGGAGGCGGTCGGCCACACGCCGCTCATCCGGCTGAACCGTGTCACGGCCGGCATCAAGACGCCGCTCTACGCCAAGGCCGAAAACCTGAACCCCGGCAGCTCGGTCAAGGATCGGATCGGTCTCGCGATGATCGAGGCGGCCGAGCGCGACGGACGACTCAAGCCCGGCGGCACGATCGTCGAGGCGACGAGCGGCAACACCGGCGTCGGCCTCGCGATGGCGGCGGCTGTGAGGGGCTACCGCTGCATCTTCACGATCCCCGACAAGATGTCGACGGAAAAAATCGGGCTGCTGCGCGCCCTCGGTGCCGAAGTCATCGTCGTGCCGACCGCTGTGCCTAACGACCATCCCGAGTACTACCTCAACAAGGCGCGCGCGATCGTCGAGGCGACGCCCGGCGCGTTCATGGCGGACCAGCACTTCAATCCCGCCAACCCGGAGGCGCACTACAGGACAACCGGCCCCGAGATCTGGGACCAGACCGAGGGAGCGATCACGCACTTCGTCTGCTCGCCCGGCACCGGCGGGACCGTGACCGGCGTGGGACGCTACCTGAAGGAGAAAAAGCCCAAGGTGCGGGTGGTCGCGGGCGATCCGGTGGGCTCGATCTACAAGGAATACGCCGCCACTCACAAGAAGGGCGAGGGATTTCCCTACAAGGTCGAGGGCATCGGCGGCGACAAGATCCCCTCGGCGCTCGACTTCGCCGTCATCGACGAGTGGATCACCGTCTCCGACGCCGATGCCTTCCGCATGGCGCGGCGCTGCACGCGCGAGGAAGGGCTGTTCATCGGCGGGTCCGCCGGGCTCAACGTGTTCAGCGCGGTGGAGGTCGCGCGGCGCGTGAACGACCCCAAAGCCTGCGTCGTGACGATCCTGACCGACTCCGGCGAGCGCTACCTCTCCAAGCTGTACGACGATCACTGGATGCGGGAGAACCAGCTGCTCGAGCAGGAGAAGATCACCGCAGAGACCTTGCTCGCCGGGCGCCCGGGCGAGCTGCCTTCGCTCGTCTCGCTCGGCCCGGGCGGCAGCGTGCGCCAGGCGCTGAACCTCATGAGCACGTGGAGCGTCTCGGAAGTCCCCGTGATCGACGGCGGCGACTGCGTCGGCTCGCTCAGCGAGAACGCTCTGATGGCGCGCTCGCTCGAGAACGGCAGCGTACTCGACAAGCCGGTGGCCGACGTCATGGGACCGCCCTACCCGGTTGTGGACGCGCTGCTTCCGATCGAGCGGCTCACCGCGTTCCTCTCGCGCGAGTCGCCGGCCGTGCTGGTGCGCGAGGGCGGCAAGCTGACCGGCATCGTCACGCGCTACGACGTGCTGCGCCACGTCTCGGGAATCAAGTGAAAGTCGCGCTGCTGACCGGCGGAGCTTCGAGCGAGCGCGACGTGGCGCTCGCCTCGGCGCTGCAGATCGCGGCCGCCCTGCGCGAGCGCGGCCACCTCGTGACCATGGTGGACCTGGCCGGCGGCAGCGTGCCGCTGGATCGCGAGGCGCAGCTGCTGCCCAGGGGAATCGGCCGGGAGCCGCCGGCCTTCGAGCAGATCAAGGCGCAGGAGCGTCACATGCTGAGCGCCGGGCTCGGCGAGCTGGCGCCGGTGCGAGAGGCGGACGTGGTCTTCCTGGCCCTCCACGGCGGTCAGGGCGAGAACGGCACCGTGCAAGCACTGCTCGAGGTGATCGGCGTGCCCTACACCGGCAGCGGACGCCTGGCCAGCGCGCTCGCCTTCGACAAGGACATGGCCAAGCGGGTGTGGCACGGCGTCGGCATTCGGGTTCCCCGCTGGATCATGGCGCCGGCCGACGCGAAGGCGGTCCGGGAGGGACCCGGATTTCCCTGCGTCGTAAAGCCGTCCAACGAGGGCTCGTCGGTCGGGCTCACGCTGGTGAAGGATCCGAAGGACCTGCCGGCGGCTATCGCGCTCGCGTCTCGCTTTGACACCGAGGTGATGGTCGAGGAGTACATTGCCGGCCGCGAGCTCACGGTCGGAATCCTGGGCGACGATGCGCTGCCAGTGCTCGAGATCGTTTCCAAGCACGAGCTGTTCGACTACGAGTGCAAGTACACGCCCGGCATGGCCGATGAGTTTCCCGCCGTGCTGGAGCCGGAAGATGCGCGCC
Source organism: Gemmatimonadales bacterium (assembly GCA_044449445.1). Lineage (GTDB taxonomy): Bacteria > Gemmatimonadota > Gemmatimonadetes > Gemmatimonadales > JACORV01 > DASXPG01. The sequence goes on along the minus strand of JBIOIA010000005.1, from coordinate 28,475 downwards.
GGCTCAAGCAGACCGCGCTCGCGGCGCACCGCGCGCTCAAGCTCGGCGGCTACAGCCGGATCGACTTCCGCAGGGATGCAAAGGGTGACATCTTCTGTCTGGAAGCCAACACGCTGCCCGGCATGACCGCAGGCAGCCTGATTCCCAAGGCGGCGCGCGCAGCCGGGATGAGCTTCGCGGACCTGTGCGACCGCATCTGCCATCTCGCCTTGGAGCGTGGCGGAACAAAGCCTCGAGCAGGGGGATAGTTTCCGCAGGCCTATGAACGCGGACCGCTCGCCGTTTGCGCTGACCCCGTGGGTACGCCGGATCCTGATGCTGACAGGGGCCGTGTACCTGCTCCATGTCACCGTCTTCTACGGCGGCGCGCTCGAAGACTTCTTCGGGCTGCGCCCGAGCGAGGTGCTGCACCGTCCGTGGAGCGTGCTGACGTACGCGCTGCTGCACGGCTCGTTCCTGCACATCCTCGTCAACATGCTCGCGCTGTTCATGTTCGGCCCCCCACTGGAGCATCGGCTGGGCGGCCGCGCCTTCTTCCGGCTCTACGTGATTTCCGCCCTGGGCGGCGCAGCACTCAGCCTGCTCATGCTGCCGTTCACGGGAGATGCACTGATCATCGGGGCCTCGGCTGCCGTCTACGGCGTGATGATGGGCTTCGTGCTGGAGTGGCCGGACGCGCCGGTGCTCATCTTCCCGCTCCCGGTGCCGGTCAAGGCCAAGTGGATCGTCATCGCGATCGCCGCGTTCTCGCTCTACGCTGGTTACGCGCACATCCAGCAGGGGGTGGCGCACTTCGCCCACCTGGGCGGATTTGCCGCCGCGTTCATCTATCTCCGGGCCGGCAGCATCCTCTCGCGCCCCACGCCGGCGCGGACCGCCGAACGCTCGCCCGCCGTGCTCGTGCGGCCGCCCGCGGCCGACAGCGGCCGGCGCGCCGAGTACAGCGCACCTCCTCAGCGGCGCTCCGCCGAGCAGGCGGTGCGCGCCGAGGTGGACCGCGTCCTCGACAAGATCAGCGAGAACGGCCTCTCCAGCCTCACGCCCGACGAGCGCCGGTTCCTCGACGAGATGAGCAAGCGGTTCCGCCAGGACCGCTGAGGATCACGCTCCGGAAGTCCTGATCGCTCTTGTCCGTCGCGGCGGTGCATCCAATATTGGTGCCACCAGCGCCGTGATCCTCAACCTCGTTCCCGAATTTCTCGATATCCTCGCGGCAACCGACCGCGAAGCCGCCTACCACTCGTATCTCCAGCGCCACCGCGCGATGCTCACGCACTACTGGCGCAATTACGTCATCGACCCGGACTCCCGGGCCGCCGCCGACATCATCCGGCCGACGCTCGCCGCGGACCGCCGCGATCTGCTGCGGCTGGTCGAGACCGTGGACCTGGAGCAGCTCGCCCAGGACGCGCTGGACGCGGCCGCGGCGGTCCTGCTGCCCGACCACGAGCTCGACGTGTGCCTGATGGTGGGTGTGGGCGCTGCCAACGCGGGCGAGCTGGTGGTGGGCGGGCGCGGCGTGGCGGTCATCTGCGTCGAGCACTTCACCGGCCAGGCCAATCCCGAGACGTTCGGCCTCGGGCTTTCGCCCGAGCTCCTGCCGCTGTGGATCGGCCACGAGCTGGCGCATGTCGTGCGCTACTGCTCGCCGACCAGTCGCGCCGACATGCGGCGGCTGGTTGCCGAGGCCGGCGGCGTCTACGATTGCTGGGAGCTGGCCAGCCGCGCGAGCCTGCGCGAGCTGCTCGTCAACGAAGGGATCGCCGTGCACGCGTCCCGGGCGGCCGTCCCGGGCCATGCGGAGGAGGCCTACCTGGGCTTCTCCAGGCGCCAGTTCAGGCGCCTGCGGGAGCTGGAGACGTTCCTGGCGCGGGGAGCGCAGGACGATCTCGATCACACCGGGTTGGGCCTGCGCCTGCGGTACCTCACCGGCGGCATGACGCCGGCCGCGCGGCTGCTGCACGGCCGCGTGCTGCCCGAGCGCTCCGGCTACTACCTCGGCGCACGCATGGCGGAGGCCCTCGTGATGGAACGCGGAATCGCCGAGGCCGCGCGGGCGCCCGCGTCCGAATTCGCCGAGGCCGAGTCGCGGCGGGCCCAGCAGGCGGCGAGCGCGTGACCAAGGCGAAGGCGGAGCGGCGCAGCAATCCCAGCCTGCGCGAGATGCTCGACGAGCTCGTCGCGCACGTGCGTCACGTGGCCAAGGATGTCAGGACGATGTCGCAACAGGATCTCGACTATGCCCAGGAACGACTCGAGTGGCTCGCCGAGGAAGTGTGGCGCGCCGCCCTCGAGGGGCGGGAGCGCTCCGGTTAGGTCTTACCCGGCGCCGCTACCTGGCGCCGACCCATCTCCGCCAGACGCGCCTTGTTGATCAGGTACTGCTGCGGCAGGCTCACCAGGTTCGATACCGCGTAGTACAGGTTCAGCCCCGACGCGAAATTGAAGAACAGCACCGTCATCATGATCGGCATCATGACGGTCATCATCTTCGCCTGGGGGTTGGGCGGCATCCCCGCCTGGGACAGTTTCGACAGCACGTACATCGATCCGCCCATCACCAGCGGCGTGATGAAGTACGGGTCGCGCAACGACAGGTCCGGCAGCCACAGGAACGGCGTGCCGCGCAGCTCGATGGCGCGAGAGAATACGAAAAACAGCGCGAGCAGGACCGGCATCGGGAGCAGCATCGGCAGGCACCCGCCGAGCGGGTTCACGCCGTGCTCCTTGTACACCTTCATCATTTCGGTCTGCAGCTTCGTTGGGTCGTTCTTGTGACGCGTCTGGAGGTCCTTCAGGATCGGCTGCACCGCCATCATCGCGACCTGGCTCTTCATGGCCCGCTGGTTGAGCGGCCACAGCAGCAGCCGCACCAGCACGCCGAACACCACGAGCACCAGTCCGTAGGACATGTGGAACTGGTCGTGCATCCAGATGAACAGCCTCGTGAACCAGCCGGCCACGGGCATCACGATGCCCTTGAGGAACGCGCCGTAGGTCGTGGCCCGGTCGAGCTGGCGTCCGAGCGGGCTCAGCGTCTGGTGCGTCTGCGGACCGAGGTAGAGCTGGTAATGGAACCGCCCGTCGAGGCCGACCGGCATCGTGACCCACGTCTGCATGCTCGTCGCGACGCGGCCGACGCGCGGGCCGCCGGTCAGCACGGCGCCGCCGAACTGCGGCTGGCTGCTGTCGGCCGAGAGCAGCGCGCCCATGAAGTACTTCGACTTCACGGCGACCCAGTCGAGCGGGCCGTCGAGCGTCTTCACCACGCCGGAGTCCACGGACCGGAAGTCGGTGTTCTCTGGCGTCACGCGCCGCACCGCGACCGCGTAGTTGCGATAGTTGTCGAGCGAGTCGGCCTCGACGTTCGCGAACCCGTCGTCCAAGCCGACGAGCAGCAGGGCGCCCCGGCCCTCGAGACCGTCCACCGAGCCCTGCACGTCGAGCAGGTACGGGTGCCCCGCCACGGGAGTGATGCTCACCTCCGGCGCCAGCGCTCCGGCCCGTCCGGTCATCCGGACCACCAACCTGCGCTGCTCGATCCGGAACGGCACGTCGTCGAGTCGGACCGTATCGCCGCCTACCACCAGTCGGCTCACCAGCAGCCTGCTGCCTTGGCGGAGCAGCTGCGCCGGCCGCTTCCCGTCGCCGGGGTGGAAGCTCCTGAACGCCGGGAACGTAGCCTGCTCCAGGGCCGCACCGCGCGTCGTGAAGCGGTACGTCGCGTCGGCGAGCGCGAGCGACACCGTGTCGAAGCTCTGCTCCGGCGGCGCCAGCTCGTGCGCGGGCCGCGCCGCACCCGCCACCGGACCGGCTGAAGCGGGCCCGGACGGCTGCACGCGCTGCGTCGTCGTATCTGCCGGCGGCGCAGTCCGGGCGGGCGGCCGCTTGAGCAACAGCGACGGCCCGACCAGAACGACCACCATCAGGGCGACGGCCAGGAGAAAACGGCGATCCATCAGCGCTCAGGGAACGGGGTCATAGCCGCCGCGGTGGAACGGGTGACAGCGCAGGATCCGCCGGGTGCCCAGCCACATGCCGCGCAACGCCCCGTAGCGCTCGATCGCCTCGTAGGCGTAGTGCGAGCACGAGGGCGTGTACCGGCACGAGGACGGCACCAGGGGTGACAGCGTCACCTGGTAGCCCCGTATCATGAAGAGGCAGAGCCGTGCGAGGATGGACACAGGGACCCTACGAATTCCCGCCGCAAGGTTTCAAAACTGGCGCCATAGGCCGCACGGCGCGTCCGAGCGACCACGTCGGTCGCTGCCGCAAGCACCGGCAGCACCTCCCGCCTGCCGATTTCGCGCAGCCGTCGCCGTAGCTGGTTGCGCCTGACCGCGCTCTGGTCGCCCCTGGCGACAACGACCGCGAGCCTCGAGAAGCCGACAGGGGAAGGCCGAGTGAACAGATCGAGATGATCCGTTCGATGGCGCTTCCCCTGTGTCATGATGGCGCGTAGCTCGACGGCGCGCGTGATGCGGTGCGACCTGCCCAGCCGCTGCGCGGTCAACCGCCGTGGTGTTTCGATCCGATGCGGACGGTCAGCTTCTTCCGGCCCTTCTTCCGCCGGCGCGAAAGCACCTCGCGTCCCCACCGCGTCGCCATGCGCGTGCGGAACCCGTGCTTGTTGATGCGCTTGCGGTTGCGGGGCCGATACGAGGGCTTCACAAGTACCTCTCAAACGATGAAAAACGGTGCCGCCGTTCCTGGAAGGCGTGGAAGCTAGCCGTGGCGCCGTGACTGGGCAAGGTTGACTTTTCCACATGGGGGAAATACGTTCGGACGCCCTTTCTGAACCCCCCGCCGTAACCCAGAATAGAGTTTGATGGAGCAGTCCGCTAAAGAGACCTGGAAGCGCCTCCTGGATCGGGCGCGCGCACGACTCCCGGAGCCCACTTTCCGGACGTGGCTGGAACCCGCCGAGGCCGTCAGCCTCGAGGACGGTCGTCTGGTCGTGGCCACTCCCGACCAGTTCGCCGCCGAGTGGAATGAATCCAAGCACGCCCAGCTCCTCACCGAAATGTCGGCGGAGGCCCTGGGCAGCCGCGTCGAAGTGAGCTTCAAGGTCCAGGAAGAGCGCGCGCGCCGGCCGCAGATGGACTTCTTCGTGGCCGCGCCGAACGCTGGCGCGCACAACGCCGCCGGCGGTGCCGCCGCGTGGGCCCTGCCGCTCAACGAGCGCTACACGTTCGGCACGTTCGTCATCGGCAAATCGAACGAGCTGGCGGCCGCCGCGGCGTACGCCGTGGCCGAGGCCCCGGGCCGGACCTATAACCCGCTGTTCATCTACGGCGCGACCGGCTTGGGCAAGACACACCTCATGCAGGCGATCGCGCACGCCGTCCTGGGCCGCTCGCCGCTGACGCGCTGCGTCTATGTCGGCGCCGAGCAGTTCGTCAACGAGGTGATCGAAGGCATCCACGCCAACAAGATGCAGGAGTTCCGGAAGCGCTACCGCACCGAGATGGACCTCCTGCTGGTGGACGACGTGCACTTCCTCGAGGGCAAGGAAGCCACGCAGGAAGAGTTCTTCCACACCTTCAATTCGCTGCACCAGGCCGGCAAGCAGATCGTCGTCACGTCCGACCGGCCGCCGACCGAGATCCCGGGGCTCGAGCAGCGACTGGTCTCGCGCTTCGAGTCGGGCATGGTGGCCGACATCGGCCAACCCGACCTCGAGCACCGCACGGCGATCCTGCGCAAGAAGGCCGAGCAGGACCACCTCGAGCTGACCATCCCGGACGACGTGCTCCAGTTCATCGCCGAGCACGTGCGCAGTTCGGTGCGCGAGCTCGAAGGCTGCATCATCAAGCTGCTGCTGTTCGCTTCGCTGAAACACCGCGAGATCACGATCGACCTGGCCCGCGAGGCCCTGTCCGACAAGATCCGCACCGCCCAGGATGCCGATACCGCGGCCAACGGCGGCCGGCGTGGCGCGCCGTCCATTGATCGGGTGCAGGAGGTGGTGGCGCGGCGCTGGGGCGTGACGCCCGAGGGGCTGCGCTCCAAGGCACGCACCAAGCGGCTCACGGTACCTCGCCAGGTGGCGATGTTCCTGGCACGCGACCTGCTTGGCATGCAGCTGGTCGAGATCGGCCAGGCGTTCGGCGGACGCGATCACTCGACCGTGATTCACAGCCTCGACAAGGTGGCGCGGCAAGTGGCGCGTGATCACGCCTTCAAGGACCGCGTCGAGAAGGCACGGAGCGAGCTGGCCGCGACGTAGTGGATACCGTGGGCAAAGCTGTGGGCAGCTGTGGACGCAGTGAGGAACACCGTGGAGACTCCCTGGGACCGCCAACATCCGCCCGCGAGTTCTGGGGAAGCGAAGCGCCGCTGCACGAAGAGGTTGCGACGCGACTCCACAACTCCACAGCGCCTGCTACTACTACTAGATTGTAATTAGCTGATAGCAGTAGAATCTTTTCCAGATGATGAGGATGGAATGAAGTTCACGATCACCCGCGAAAGACTGCAGGAAGGCCTGCTGGCCGTCGTCTCCAGCGTTCCGGCCAAGACCACCCTCCCGGTCCTCTCGAACATCCTGCTCGAGGCCCGGAAGGACAGCCTGCGGCTTTCGGGGACCGACCTCGACATCGCCGTCAGCACCACCGTGCCGGCGGAGATCGACGAGGAAGGTGCGATCACCTTGCCGGCGAAGAAGCTCTCCGACATCGCCCGCGAACTGCCGGCGGCGTCGGTGCGCATCAGCTCGGCCGGGGAGCAACGGGCGCTGGTCGAGTGCGGCAAGAGCAAGTTCCGGCTGCTCGGCCTGCCGAAGGACGAGTTCCCCAGCTTCCCGCAGGTCAAGTTCGATCACGCCTGGAAGACTCCCGCGAAGGACCTCCAGAAACTGATCGGGCACGTGGCGTTCGCGGTTTCGACCGAGGAGAGCCGGCCGATCCTGAACGGCGTGCTGTGGGAGCTGCGCAAGGACCGGATGCGGATGGTCGCGACGAACGGCCACCGGCTGGCGCGGATGGACATGTCGCTCGAGGGCGGCGGCGCCCAGGCCGACCTGATCGTCCCGCCCAAGGCGCTCGAGCAGATCCGGCGCCTGTTCAACACCGACGACGCGGTCGAGATCGCCAGGAGCGACAACCACCTGGGCTTCCGCTCGGGCGGCACGCAGGTCTTCACGCGGCTGATCGAGGGACCGTATCCGAATTACGAGCAGGTCATCCCGCGCGAGAACGACAAGTTCGCGACGGTGGACCGCGTCGCGATGGCGGCGGCGCTGCGCCGCATGAGCATCGTGGCGAGCGACCAGACGCACCGCATCCGGCTCTCGCTCTCGGGCGGCTCGCTGAAGTTCAGCGTGCAGACGCCGGACCTGGGCGAGGCGCAGGACGAAATGCCGGTGACGTACGAGGGCGACGCGCTGGAGATCGGGTTCAACGCGGCGTACCTGCTGGAGCTTCTCAAGTACATGCCGACGGACGAGGTGCGCTTCACGTTCAAGGCGCCCGAGCGCGCGGCGACCGCCGAGCCCGTGGGCTGGGACGACGGCGCGAGCTTCATGTGCCTGGTCATGCCCCTGAGGCTCGTGGACTGAGCCGCGCGTCGTGATCGTAGCGAGGCCCCGGACCATAGCCCGGGGCCTCGTCGTTTGTCAGGGGCGCGAAAGGAGCGTATCGAGCGGCACGACGGGAACGGCCGGCGGTGGCGGCACACTATCCACCGGCTCCTCGATCGGCACCTCGACGTTCTCGCCGCCCAGGCGGCGCAGAATGATCTGCGCGCGGGCCAGCGTGCGTGAGGGACTGTGCGCGGGGTTCGACGTCAGGGGATGCGGCAGCGTCGCGATCAGCTGCGCGGCCTCGGCACGTGAGAGCCGGTCGGCGCTCTTGCCGAAATACGCGCGGCTCGCCGCCTCGACGCCCCACAGGTTCGGACCGAACTCCGCCACGTTCAGGTACAGCGCGAGGATGCGGTCCTTCGGCAGCGCCCACTCCAGCCGGTAAGCAATGACCATTTCCTTCAGCTTGCGAAGCGGATTGCGCGACGGCGAGAGATACAGGTTCTTGGCGAGCTGCTGTGTGATGGTGCTGGCGCCGCGCAGCCGATCGCGCCGTGCCCACGCGCTCCCCAGGGCGCGAGCCAGTTCCCTGCGGTCCCGCTCGTTCGAGAGCGCAAGCCCGCTCCCCCGATACCCGAGGGCCTCGCGCAGCGCGCGCCAGTCGACGCCGTGGTGCTGGTAGAACGCTTCGTCCTCGGCCGCGGTCGCGGCCCTGCCCAGCCAGTCCGACATGGAATCGAGCTCGACCGGCCGGTAGCGACGGGCGGTCACCGCGCGCGCGTGCGCGATCTGGCCCTGCCTGAGCTGCATGAACGCCGTGCCGGAGGGCCAGTGCGTGCCGTACCAGGAGGGCGGAGGCCAGACGAAGAACAACCAACCCAGCAGGGGAGCGAGGAGCGCCGCCCCGCCGGCCAGGATCGATCTCAGCAGGCGCACGGGCGCGCTAGCGGAAGGGGCCGCGGCGAGTCTGCGTGAGATCGCGCACGCTCGCCACGTAGCCCCCGAACTGGTTGGTGCCGCCGCGCACGTTCGTCGCGAAGCCCGTCGCCCGCGCTGTCGGGGCGTTCCAGGTCAGTGCGAGCGCGACGGCCCGGCCGTCGAACTTCGAGGAGAAGTCCCCGCGCACCGCGAGCGCGAAAGCACCCACGAGCCGGGTGGATGCGCCGAGTCGCACGGCGCTCGTCCCCCAGTTGTCGGTGACGATCTCCCATTCGGCGCCGACGCGCGCCCGGCCGAACAGATTGAGCGCAGCTCCCGGCACCAATGTGGAGTTGATCGTGTGAGGAATGCTGAGCGTGTCGACGTACGAGATCGGGCTCCCCATGTCGCGCCACACCACTGAGAGGTCGAGCATCGGGAAGGGGCTGAGCCTCGCCCCGAGGTCCCACGACCCATCGTGCGCGCCGGATCCCTTGTACCAGCGATGGTCCGCGCCGAGCCCGACCAGCGGGCCGCCGACCCCGAAGCCCGCCGTGAAGACGTCCGTGCCGCTGCCGACCTTACGGTCGTGCTGCCAGCCGAGCCCCAGGCCGCCGCTCGAGAGCATGAGCCCATACTGGCTCAGTCCGCCGCTTGCATCGGCCGTCGCGAACCCGGCGAATGACGCCTCGCGCAGGCGCGACAGTCCGGCGGGTTGCAGCCACACGGAGCGGGCGTCGTAGGCGTCGGTCGTGAGCATGTAGCGCTGAGGTTGCGCCACGAACGACTGCGCGGCAGCGGTCCCCGGGAGGACCGCTGCCGCGCCGGCGAGCCAGGCGACGAGCGCGCCGCTCGCGCGCAACCTCAAGGCAGGCGTGACACGGCGGTGCGACGCATCTGACGCACCGGGATCTCCATGCCCATCGTCACGACGTTCACCGTCATGGTGGTGCTGTCGGTGGACGCGGCGCCAAGGTACGCGCCCGAGGCCGACACGAACTGATCGGCCGAGACCACGCCGCTGCCCGCGACGGTCATCTGCTGGCCGTTCTGCTCGCCACTGCCCGTGATTGTGTAGGTGCCCGTGGTGGTGATCCGCAACGCGCGCACGCCGTCGTGCAGCTCCCAGCCGACGATCCGGTGCTGGCGGATCGACTGCGAGCGGATGCTCAGGCCCCCGCCCTGGTTCATGGTGGTCGTGTCGGTCCATGTGGTCCCGGCGCTGAGCGCTCCGCTGGGCAGGCCCGGCAGGAACTCGCGGAACACGTTACCCTCGCCTGCGGCGGCGTCACCCGAGTCGGGAGGCGTGAAGCTCGTCGTGTGGCCCAGCGGCGAGTAGACGACGCGATACACCTTGCCCCGCATCTGCGCGAGGATTCCCGCGGCGCCGGGCAGCGAGCTAGTGGCCTCCACGGAGTCCACCGTGAACACGGCCGTGAGGTCACCGGCCGGGCCGCCGGCCAGGGTCGCCGAGACCAGCATCATGGTCGAGCCGTCGACGTCGCGCGTCTGACCCATCATTTCCTGCGAGATGTGCTGGTTCTGCTCGACGCGGTAATGGGCCGTGCCCGCGGCGTACCGTAACGCAGTCGGGTCGCCGGCCGGCCTGGCCGCAGCGGTGGGCGAAACGGTGTGGCCGCCGCACGCGGCCGCCGCAAGGCTCGCGGCGAGAACGGTAAGGGGACGGCGCATGTGCCTCACTCCGGTAGTGGTTCGTCCTGCCTGCCGCGTGGTGCGGGAGCGCCGCGCAGCGGGTTCACCGTGCGCGGCGCTCGAGGCGGAGACGTAAGCCGAGTTCTGTTCGGCCCGAAGGCCGGATGGTCATCTCTCTGGGATGGCGGTCGCCCGCCACCTCGTGCGGCCTACCCGCGGCTCACCGTTGCCGGTGTGATCGGTCCGGGCCGGACCTCGCCGCCTATTTGGCCTTGCTCCGACCGGGGGTTGCCGTGCCGTGCCCGTTACCGGGACGCGCGGTGGGCTCTTACCCCACCGTTTCACCCTTACCTGCCTTGCGGCAGGCGGTCTGTTTTCTGTGGCCCTGTCCATCGCCTCGCGGCGCCCAGGCGTTACCTGGCAGTCTGCCCTTGGAGCTCGGACTTTCCTCGGGTCCCGAAGAACCCGCGACCATCGCACTCCGCACCGAAATATAGCCGCCGCCGGGCCCGTCCGCCCGGTGACGGCCCCGCCCCGCACTGCCCTCGGCACATGATTGCGTCATGATGGCGCCCCGTACCTTGGGGCGCGACACTGGGAGGTTCGGCCAAAGTGCGGTTGCGCGCGGCGATGGTGGCGACGGTCGTGTTACCGGGAGAGCGGAGCCGGCTCGAGGCGGTCGGTCAGGGCTGCTTCATCACCCTGCACCGGGACTCCATCGAGGACGCGGCGCTGGCCGTTCGACGCGACGCGGCCGAGGCCGTGTTCCTGTCCGTGCATCGGTGCGACGAGGCCGACCTGCCTCGCGTCGCGCGCCTCGTACACGAATTCCCCAACGTGCCGGCCGTCGCGCTGATCTCCAAGGCCGACGCGGCGTCAGCCGAGCGGGTGCTCCGGCTCGGGGCCTCCGGCGTGCGCGCGGTCGTGGACCTGTCGGCCGCGGGCGGCTATCAGCGGCTGCGCGACCTGCTGCGCGAGCCCGTCTCGCCCGCGGTGGCGACGATCATGGCGGCGCTCGACCAGGACCTGTCGTCCGCGCCGCCCGACTGCCGGATCTTCTTCGAACTCGTCGTGCGCCGCTCGACCGAGAACCTGACGGTTACGAACCTGGCGCGGGAGCTGCGCCTCGTGCCGAGCACGTTGATGGCGCGGTTCTGGCGGGCGGGCCTGCCCTCGCCCAAGACCTACATGGCGCACGCGCGATTGCTGCACGCGGCGTGGCTGCTGAAGAGCGAGGGCTACAGCATCGCCGACGTCACCCACCGGCTGGAGTACTCTTCGCCGCAGAGCTTCGGGCGGCACCTGCGCGCACTGTTGGGCATGACCGCCGGGGAATTCCGGCGCCGCCTGCCCTTCGGCGACGCCCTGTCGCGCTTTAGAACGACGCTCGTCACCCCGTACCGGGACCGGTTGCTCGCGTTCCATCCACTCGGAACGATGCCCGGCGACCACGGACGCACCGCGGCGTGAGCCGTGCCGGTCCCGGCGGGGTGACTCATTGGGGCCGGCGGATCGCCGCGTATTCCGCCGTGTCGTGCCGCCTGCCGATGACCGAGAACCGGACGATTGCGCCGCGCATCCGCTCGGCGACCTCCGAGAGCTGGCGCGACGTGTCGGCGATACGCTGGAGCGCTACGTGCTGCTCGGTGACGGCGCCGGCGGCCTGCGCCGCGCTGTCCGCTGAACCCGCCGCGAGGGTCTCGACCTCGCCCATCGCCGAGAGCAGTGCGGTCATCGCGGCGGCCTGCTGCTGGCTCGTGGCGGCCAGTGCGTCGACCAGTGAGGCGAGCGAGCCGATGCCGCCGAGCACGTCCTGGAGCGCCTGGTCGGCCTCGCCTGCGATGCCGCCCACGTCGCGCACGCGGGTTTCGCCCGCGTGGATCGCAAGGGCGGCGGCCGTCACGCCCCCTCGTACGTCCTCGATTGCGCCGCCGACATCCTTGGCGGCGCGCGCGGATTCCTCGGCGAGCTTGCGGACCTCGAGCGCTACCACCGCGAAGCCCTGGCCGTGCTCGCCCGCCCGCGCCGCCTCGATCGCGGCGTTCAAGGCGAGCAGGTTGGTCTGTCGCGCCAGCTTCGACAGCGTCTTGGCGAGCGCGCCGATGCGCTCCGATACCGGCGCCAGTGTGGAGACGGCCGCCGCGCTCTTGCGAACCTCGTCACCGATCGAGACCAGCGTCTCGCCCGCCCGGCCGATCCGACCGCGACTCGCCTCCCCCGCCTCGAACAGCGCGCGCGCGCGAACGGCCATCGCCTCGGCGCGTGCGCGCAGATCGGCGGCGTCGGCGCTGGTGCGCTGGGTCTGCTCGCCGCTCGCGGCCCTGATGCCACGCTGATCCCGCAGCTGCGCGGCCAGCCGCGAGGCACTTCCACCGACGGAGGCACTGCTGCGTCTCAAGTCCTGCGTCGAGGACGCCAGCGTGTCCGCATAGGCCGCGACCTCGTCCGCCTCGTGCTGCACGGTCGCGATGGTCGCCGCCGTGGCGTCCATCATCCGGTTGAACGAGCGCTCCAGCGTGCCGAGCTCGTCGCCAGCGGTGCCCGGTGCCCGAACCGCGAGGTCGCCCTGCTCGGCCTCCTCCATCATGCCGCGCATCGCGCGCAGCCTCGCGACCAGCTGGGCCGGCGCGCCCAACAGCGCGAGGGCGGTGAGCCACAGCAGCGCGGCGTCGAGAAAGACCGGGACCGGCAGGTCGAGCGGCGAGGCGAGCCGAAGCGGAGCATACCAATGCTCGTGGGCGAAGCGCGCCGCGAGGGCGAGCACGACCGAGGCATGGGCAAGGGTGCGGCCTGCCCGGCTGCCCAGGGCGGCGGCGTAGGGCGCGGCGACGACCAGGTACAGCAACAGCACACCGCTCCAGCCCGTGAGTGCCGCCGCGAAGCTCACCAGCGCGAGATCGAGCGCGGCAGCCACCTGCACCGCGCCCCACGCGAAGCGCGCCCGGCGGGCCACGGCCGCGATGGCGCCATTGGCGGCGAGTCCGATCGCAGCTGCGCCGGCGACGAGCCGGACGCCCGGGTGCGCGAGGCCGGACATCCCTCCAACGACGAGCAACACCGCGAGCAGCGGGATCGCCCACCAGCGCCGACTGCAGCTGCCGCGCAGGACCTCGAGAACGGCGGCGTCTCCCGGCTCTGCGGCGTGGGAAGGGGCGCTCACGACGCGCCCAGCAGCTCGCTCGCGGCCACCAACGCGCGCACGCTCACGCCCGCCTTCTCGATCGCCTCGCGGCCGCCCTCGCCGCGGTCCACGACTGCGAGCACTCCGGTCACAATGCCGCCCTCGGCGCGCACGGCCTCGATCGCCGAGAGCGCTGAGCCGCCGGTGGTGATCGAGTCCTCGATCACGACGACCATGGCGCCGCTCTCGAAGCAGCCCTCGATCCGGCGCCCCATGCCGTGTTCCTTCGCGGCCTTGCGAACCGTGAACCCGTGGATCGTGGGTGGGTGCGCGTACGAGGCCAGCGCGATCGCGTACGCAACCGGATCGGCGCCCAGCGTCATGCCGCCGACCGCGTCCGCCGTCCAGCCGGCGGCCCGGATCGCGGCGAGACCCAGCTCGCCGACGAGCGCGAGCCCCTCGGCGTGCATGGTGGTGCGGCGGCAGTCGATGTACCAGGAGGAACGCTTGCCGGAGGTAAGGACGAAGTCGCCGGTCTTGAGCGAGCGCGATCGCAGCAGCGCGACAAGTCGTTGGTGCGCGTCCACGTGCCTAACGTCCGCCGCTGAACAGCCCCTTCAACGAGCCGAGCAGGCTGCCGCGGGCCGCCCCTTCAGGCAGGGCCGCGGCCGCGCCGAGGTCCTGCGCGAACGCGACCACCGAGGGCTGGCGCTTGGCCGGCTCGCGCGAGAGCCCCCGCATCACGGCCGCCTCGATCGGCCGAGGAAACCGCAGGTCGCGCCGCGCCTGGCCGAGCGGTACCGGCGGCTGCGTGAGCAGCTGATGGAACAGCTCGCGCGGGGACTTCGCCTGGTAGGGGAGCTGGGTCGTCAGCAGGAAGTACGCAATCGTGGCGAGCGAGTAGATGTCGGCTGCCTCGCCGACCAGCTCGCCGGAGAGCGCCTCGGGCGCAACGTACTGGAGCGTGCCCACGAAGAAGCCGGTGCGGGTGAGTCGCTCCTCGGGCTTCGCTTCCGCGTCGCGCGCGATGCCGAAATCCAGCAATCGCGCCCGCTGCGTACGCGGGTCGTAGATGATGTTCTCGGGCTTGAGGTCGCGGTGGATGATTCCCGCCGCGTGCGCCGTGGCGAGCCCGTCGGCAATCTGCTGCACGATCGTCGCCGCCAGTGGTGCGGCGAGCGGGCCCGAGCGCCGGACGAACTTGACGAGCAGCTCGCCCTCGGCCCACTCCAGCGCGAGATAGTGCAGTCCGTCGGCCTCGCCGAAGTCGTAGGTCTGTACCACGGTGGGATGCTTGACCCGCGCGCCGAAGGCGGCCTCGCGGAGGAACCGCTGCACGGCCGTGCGGTCGCCGCGCAGCTTCTCGCGCAGCACCTTCACGGCGCACACGCCGCGCTGCTCGTGCTGGGCCCGATAGACGGTCGCCGTGCCCCCCTCGCCGACGCGTTCCTGGAGGTGGTAACCCGCGACGGTGGAGCCCGTGAGGTCTTCGGATGACATGGAGTTTCGGTAAGCTACGCCGCCCTCCGGAGGCGGGCAAGTGAAAGTGGCGTCGCGCCTTGACGGCTCCGCGCGGCCTCCCGTAGCTTGCCCTTGTCCCCCCGTTCCCGTCCCGCTCCCCGAGGACCCCACGCGCCGCTCCGTTGCCGTCTTGCTGCCCGCCCTGATGGTGCTGGGCGCCGCGTCCTGCGGGTCGTGGAAGCGGGTCGGAACGCCGGAAACCGCGCCCACGCCGTCCGACCGGTTGCCACAGCTGTTCGACCCGACGTTCGCCTACCGTCAGATGGGCCTGCTCGCGGACGACGGGCCCCTCGGGTTCATCGCGAACGTTCGCATCATCGCGGGCCCGCGGCCGGACTCGATGCTCGTCGCGGTCGGCGTGTCGCTGCACAATCACGGGTTCACGTTCCGCCGGGACGGCGACCAGTTCGTCGCGGAATATCACGCGGACGTCACGCTGCGCGGGGCCGCGGGCACGGTGGCGGCGCAGGTCTCGCGCGAGGAGCGCGTGCAGGTCGCCTCGTTCCGGGAAACCCAGCGCGCGGACGAGAGCATCATCTTCCAGCAATTCCTGACGGCGGTGCCCGGCGAGTACGTGGTGGCGATCAGCGTACGCGACCGCAACAGCGCGAACACCGGACGGGTCGAGACCGGGCTGCGTGTGCCCCCGCTGCGCGCCCAAGCACTGTCGCTGCCGGTCGCAGTGTATCGGGCGACCCCCAGGCACACACTCGACAGCGCGCCCGGGCTCGTGATGAACCCGCGGCAGGTCGTCCAGTACGGCTCGGACTCGCTGTTCGTCTATCTCGAGACCTACGGCCTGCCCGTCGGCACGCAGGTGGTGCTGTCGGCGGTGGACGCCGCGGGCCAGGCGTCCTGGGCCGACACCAGCCGCGTCGCATCGCTGGCGCCGGTCATCGGCCGTACCGTCGCGGTGCCGCCGGGTCCGCTGTCGATCGGACGCTACGAGCTCCGGCTCGACCAAGGCGGGACCCTGATGGCGTCCACGCCGTTCCTCGTAGCGTTCTCGGACCTCTACGCCGCGGCGAACCTCGAGGACATCGTGTCGCTGCTCCGGTTCTTCGCACCGGCGGACACGCTGCGCGCGTTGCTGCACACGCCGCCGTCGGAACGCGGCGCGGCCTGGCAGCGCTTCTGGAAGAGCACGGATCCCAACCCGGCGACACCCGAGAACGAGGCGATCGACGAGTACCTGCGGCGCGTGCAGGTCGCGAACGACCGCTTCCGCGACGAGGGGGTGCAGGGCTGGCTCACCGAGCGCGGTGAGGTGTTCATCAGCCTCGGCGAGCCGAGCGAAGTCCTGGACCGCAGATCCGAGACCGGGGGCCGCGGGCGGTTCATCGTGTGGACCTACCTCGACTACCGGCTCACGCTGAATTTCATCGACGACGCGGGGTTCGGGCGTTACCGCCTGGATCCGCGCTCCCGCGCGGAGTTCCAGCGGGTCGCGAACCGAGTCCGGGGCTGGTGAACCCGGCCGCGCCGCGGGAAGCGTGGCGCCGCACCCTGCACCTCGCCTCCGGCTCGCTCGGTCTGCTCTGGTATCTGCGCGTGCCGGTCCCCACCATCACCATTATCCTGCTCTCCGTTCTCGCGCTCGCCGTGGCCCTCGAAGGGCTGAGATGGAACAACCCGCGGGTGCGCGCGGCGCTCGAGCACTCCTCGCTCGGTGCGTTGCGCCCCGGGGAAGCACGCGGCGTGACCGGGGCGACGCTGCTCGCGGCCGGCTACGCGGCGACGTGGCTGCTCTTCCCGTCGTCCGCGGCGGCGCCGGCAATCCTCGTGACGGCGGTCGCGGATCCGGCAGCGGCCATCGTCGGCCTGCGCTTCGGTGTTCGGGGACGCAAGACGTGGGCGGGCAGCGCAGCGGCGCTCATTGCGGCGTTGCTGGTGCTCCTCGTGCAGCGCATCGGCGCCGGACGGTCGCTCGCGGTCGCCCTCGTGGCCGCGTTGGCTGAGCGCGCGGGCGGACGCGGACTCGACAACCTGGCCGTGCCGGCGCTCACCGCCGCCGCGCTCATGGTGTGGCGATGAGCAAGCGCCTGTTTCTGATCGACGGCTACGCGCTCATCTACCGGGCGTTCTTTGCGATGCTCTCGCGGCCGCTCACCACGAGCCGCGGCGAGAACACGTCGGTCGCCTGGGGCATCACGAATTTCCTGCTCCGCCTCGCCGACGCGCACCATCCCGACTACGTGGCTTGGGTGAACGATGCGGGCACCAGCTTCCGGCACCAGACGCTGCCCGAATACAAGGCGACGCGCGAGAAGCTGGGTGAGGAGCTTCAGCAGGACTTCGACCGCTCGGTCGCGCGGGTCGAGCAGCTGCTCAGGGCGTTCCGCGTGCCGCTCGTCGCGGTGGACGGCTACGAGGCCGACGACGTGATCGCCACGCTCGCCGTCCGCGCGGCCGCGCAGGGCGTGGACGTGGTGATCGTCTCCGGCGACAAGGACTTCTACCAGCTGATCGGCCCCCGCATTGCGCTCCTGAATCCGGGACGCGGCGGCCCGGCCGCGGTCGAGGAGCACCTGGTGACCGAGGCGAACGCCGCGGAGCGCTTTGGCGTCGCGCCGGAACGGATCGTGGACTTTCTCGCGCTGGTCGGCGATGCGTCCGATAACGTGCCGGGGGTGTCCGGCATCGGCGAGAAGACCGCATTGAAGTTGATCACGGAGTTCGGCGACCTCGAGGCGATCCTGGCGCGCGCGGCCGACGTGAGCGCGAAGCGACCCCGTGAGGCGCTGCTCGCCGAGGCCGACCGGGCCCGGCTCTCGCGCCAACTCGTCACGCTGCACAAGGACGTGCCGCTGAGCGCAGAGGTCGATTCGTTCGCGGCGCGCGCTCCCGACTTCGGCGAATTGCTGCCGATCCTCCGCGAGCTGGAATTCAATTCCCTGGTGCGCACGCTCGCCGACCGTGCGACGGCGTCGGCGCCGGCGCGCCCCGCGCCGGGAGGTTCCGGTGAGCCAAAGGGCGCACCGGCTACCGGGGCGAGCGCGACCGGGGCGCCGCGCTACGACATCGCCGACACTCCGGAGGTGCTTGCGCGGTTGGTGCAGGCTGCGCGCGCGGCCGGCGCGATCGGCATCGACGCCCTGGGCACGTCGCCGGAGGCGATGCGTGCGGGTGTCGTGGGCCTCGCCATCGCGACCGGCGAGGGCCGCGCGTGGTACCTGCCGCTCGGGCATCGTGCCGCGGCCGATGTCTTCGAGGCCGTGCCGAAGAACCTGCCGGCGCTCGGCGATCCTGCCCTGGGCGCCGTGGTGCAGCTGCTGGGCGATCCGTCGGTCGCGAAGGTCGGCCACAACATCAAGTACGACCTGCTGCTGCTGCGGCGTGCCGGCATCGTGCTGCGCGGTATCTCCTTCGACACGATGGTCGCGAGCTTCATGATCGATCCCGGCCGGCGCTCGCATGCGCTCGATGCGGTGGCCGCCGAGCATTTCGGCATCGAGATGCGCGCCCTCGCCGATGTGGCGGGGCGCGGGAAGGAGGAGCGACCGTTCGCGGAGGTCGCCGTGCGGGCTGCCGCTGACTACTGCTGCGCCGACGCCGACATGGCGCTGCGCCTGCGCGGGCGGCTCGAGCCGGTGCTCGAGGAGCACGCGCTCGCACCGCTGTTCGCGCGCGTGGAGCTGCCGCTGATTGGCGTGCTCGCCGACATGGAGTGGGAAGGCATCGCGATCGATCGGGCGCTGTTCGAACGCCTCGCGCGCGATTCCCAGGGCGAGCTCGCGCAGCTCGAGGAGGACATTCACCGGGCCGCCGGGAGCGACTTCAACATCCAGTCCACGCCGCAGCTCCGGCACGTGCTGTTCGAGAAGCTCATGCTGCCGGTCATCAAGAAGACCAAGACCGGAGCGTCCACCGACGCCGACGTGCTCGAGGAGCTCGCGGCGCAGGGCCACGAGGTGCCGCGACTGCTGCTCGAATACCGCGAGGTCTCGAAGCTGCTCTCGACCTACCTCGAGGCGCTCCCCCAGGCGATCAATCCGCAGACCGGCCGGATCCACACCTCGTTCAACCAGATCGGCGCCGCAACGGGTCGCATCAGCTCGACGGAGCCCAATCTCCAGAACATCCCCGTGCGCACCGCCCGCGGCGAGGTCATCCGCAAGGGCTTCGTGCCGCGCCCGGGATTCAAATACGTGGTCGCCGACTATTCGCAGATCGAGCTGCGCCTGCTGGCGCACCTGTCGGGCGACCCGGCCTTCGTCGAGGCGTTCCGGAAAGGTGGCGACATCCATCGGCAGACGGCCGCCGTGATCTTCGGCGTGGACGCGAAGGACGTGAGTGCCGAGCAGCGCGCCCGGGCGAAGACGATCAACTTCGCCACGATCTACGGCCAGGGGCCGCACGCACTCTCACGCCAGCTCGGCATCAGCCGGGAGGAGGCGAAGCGGTTCATCGACGAGTACTTCGCGCGCTTCGCGGGCGTGCGCGCGTTCCTGGACGCCTGCGTCGAGCGGGCGAAGGCGAAGGGCTATGCGGAAACCATCCTGGGGCGGCGGCGCTACATCCCGGAGCTCAAGGACAAGAACTTCAACATGCGCGCCTTCGGCGAGCGGACCGCGACGAACTCCCCCATCCAGGGTTCGGCCGCCGACCTCATCAAGGTGGCGATGGTGCGCGTGCGCGACGCGCTCTCGGCGGGGCACCGCGCCCGGCTCGTCCTGCAGGTCCACGACGAGCTGATCGTCGAAGCGCCCGCGGACGAGGCGGACGTCGCCGCCACTCTGCTCCGCCGCCACATGGAAGGGGCCGCCGAGCTCGCCGTGCCACTGGTCGCGGATGTCGGCATCGGCGACAACTGGCTGGATGCCAAAGCCGGCTGACGCGCAGCCGTGGCGCGAGTTCCCGGCTCGCCGGGACGGCGTGATGCATGCCTTGGGCGGCGGGTTGTGGCTGCACCGCTGGAAGCTCGACGGCGCGCCGATGGCGCACCTGGTCTCGAGCGACAAGGACGCGCTGCTCGCCTGGGGCCACAGACACGGCATGGACGAGCGCTGGATCCAGTACAAGCCGCTCAAGGATCCGCGCAGCGGCGAGCGCGTTCCGGCCTGGCACTGGGACCTGTTCGGCGACGCCATTCCGCCGCGCCGCTGAGGCGGAGCGACTAGGCGGGCGGCGGCAGCGAGCCCTTGCTGCCGCGCCGGTAGTCTCCGCTCGCGCCGCTGCGCCGGCGATAGCCCGGCCACCAGTTGAAGCGCCCGGCCAGGTGCATCACCGAGGGCACCATCACCATGCGGATCACGGTCGCATCGAGCAGCACGGCGACGGCGAGGCCGAAACCCACCATCTGCACCGCCAGTACGCGCGCGAACGCGAACGCTCCGAACACCAGGATCATGATCAGCGCCGCGTTGGTGATCGTCGCACCGGTCGCGGCGAGCCCGGCGATCGTCGCCGAGTCGTTGTCGTGGGATCGGTCGAACTCCTCCTTGATGCGCGCGAGCAGGAAGACCTCGTAGTCCATCGAGAGCCCGAATACGATCGCGAACACGAGCACTGGGCCCAGCACGAACACCGCCTTCGTCGGCCCCTCGAGTCCGATGACCTTCGCGCCGATGCCCCACTGGAACACCACCACCGTGAGCCCGAACGCGGCGGCAACCGAGAAGCAGTTCATGATCACCGCCTTGATCGGCACCAGCACGGAGCGGAACACCACGCCCAGCATCACGCCCGTCACGCCCAGCACCAGCGCGACCAGGAGCGGGAAACGCCGCAGCAGCTCGTCGCGGAAATCGAGGCTCGAGGGCGCGAAGCCGCCCGCCATCAGCTCCGCGTGCCGGAGCGTGGGCAGCGACGTCACGTCGATGCGGCGCAGGTTCCGCACCGCGTCCAGCGAGCCGTCGAGCGTCACGGAATCCGCGAGGACCACGTCGTAGAGCGCCGCAGTGCCGTCGCGACTCAGGTACCCACGCACGAAATCCGGGTTGCGCGCGCGCGCCTTCGCCGTATCGCCGTAGGCCACCACGTACTGCCACAGCGGGATGCCGGGGCTCACGTCCACGAGGCTTCGCACCGTGCGCACGCGAGGATCGCGGTACATCGCGTCGGATACGGCCTTGAGCCCGCGCAGCCGGTCGGCGTCCCACAGGCGGGTGCCGTCGGTCGTGCGCAGCACGACGCGGATCGGCTGGAGCGCACCGCCGGCTCGCATCTTCTCGAGCAGCGCGAGTCCGCGGCCCGCCTCGGTGTCCTTCGGGAACCAGCCCGAGACCGGGAGCCCGATTCTGAGGCGCGTCACCGGCGCGATGAAGACGAGCAGGATGCCGCCGCTGATGATGATCGCTCGGATCGGATGGCGCGCGAGGCTCGCCGCGTAGCGCATCCAGCCGACTTCCGAGCGCAGCGGCGCGGTGATGCGCGAGAGGATGTGGGGCCACTCGACCCGGTGTCCCAGGATGGCGAGGCCTGCGGGCAGGAAGGAAATGGCCAACAGGATCGACGTGCCCACGACCAGCAGGCCCCCCGTGCCGACCGAGCGCGTCTCGTGCAGCGGAACCACGAGCAACGCGACCAGGCCGACCATGACCGTCGCGCCCGACGTGATGACCGCCTGCCCCGCGGTCCGGATCGTCGCCACGGCCGCATCGTGCGGGCTGCGCCCGTCGGTCAGCTCCTCCCGGAACCGCGTCACGATCAGCAGCGAGTAGTCGATCCCGACGCCGAGGCCCACCATGGTCGTGATGTTGAGCACGAAGATGGACATCGTCGTCCACGTGGCGATCATCGCGATGAGCCCGAGTGTGATCTCGATGGCGATGAACGCGACCGCGACCGGCACCGAGGCGCTCACCAGCGTCCCGAACACGATCACGAGAACCAGCAGCGAGAGCGGGATCACTGCCTGCTCGAGGCGCCGGCTGTCCTCGGCTGTTACCAGCCGCGTGTCGTAATCGAACGCGGGGCCGCCGGTCAGGTGCGTCTCGAATCCCGAGCCCACGGTGTTCGCCGTCGAGTCCACCACCTCGCGGATGCGAAGCGTGTAGCTCGTCGGATCGTTGTCGTTGATCTGCCGCAGCCCGGCGACGATCACTGCGATGTGCCCGTCGTCGCTCTTCAGCCCGACGAGCCCGCCGGCGCCCTGGCGCCAGTTGAGCGTCTTGAGAACGAACGGGAGACGCTGCAACGCGACCGTGAGGGAGTCGACGTAGGCAGCGTACCGGTGGTGCTGGATGGTGAGGGAGTCCGACTTGACGACGACGACGCCGAATGCCGTGAAGTCGTTCGAGAACTGCGCACGCACCAGCTCTTCCGCACGGGTGGACTCGGAGCCCGGCATGTTCGCTCCGCCGACCTGGAGGCGGGCGTGCACCTCGCTCGCGACGGGCGCGATGAGCGCCACGAGGACGATCCAGAAGGCGACGATCGGCCAGCGCCAACGTACGATGAGGCCGGCCGGCAGAGGTATCAAACGCTGAGTCCCGGGACGCGGTGGAGGGTTGGCTCACGCAGCGAGCGCGGATCGGATTCTCGCGCCAACCGGCGCGATGCGCAACAACCCCTTGCCGGATTGGCGGCAGACCCCATCATATAGAGAAAGTATGGCATCCCGCGAACGATCGAATGCCGCCCTCACGGGCGTGGCCCTGCTCGTGCTGGGGGCTGTCGGCGCCGACCTGGTGCGCCGCGGCCTGCACGAGGCGCGTCCGAAGGAGCCGGCGCCTGCCGCCTCGCGCCAGGCCGGCCGCGACACGATCGCGAGCGCCCACGGCGCCTCGGCACCCGCCGACTCCACGGCGCCGGCGCTGTCCAGGATCCGCGGCCGGATCGCCGATGAGGTCGATTTCACCTACATCGCGAACACGCTGCTCGAAACGGATTCGACTATCCGCCGCTGGCCCGACGAGCGCCTCTCGCGCCCGCTCGCGGTCTGCGTGATCCGCAATCGGGTCGATGGGTTCCGGGATGATTTCGCCGACAACGTGAACTACGCGATCAGCCGCTGGAACGGCGTGCTGCCGTTCGGGCTCTCCGCCGGCGCCGACAGCGCGAGCGCCGACGTGATCGTCACGTGGACGGCCCAGCTCGACAGCGGCAAGACGGGACGGACCGATCTGACGTGGGACCGCCGCGGCATCATCCGCCACGCCTTTGTGACGCTCGCCACGCACGACCCCAATGGGCGGTTGCTCGACCCGCAGCGCATGAGTGCGCTCGCGCTTCACGAGCTCGGACACGCTCTCGGCCTTGGCCATTCGCCCGTACGTGAGGACGCCCTGTATCCGATCGCCACGGCGCTCGAGCTCACGGAACGCGATCGGCGAACCGCGCGACTCCTGTACGATCTGCCCCCCGGCAGCATCCGCTGATCAACGCACCATCAGGGGCCGCAGCGCCTCGCTGATCAACACGACTGGCGCGGCGGTCGGCACGTAGCCAGCATTCAGTCATGGTTACCGGCGAGCCGCGCGTCATCGCGAGTCTGCTGCGCGACCGAGGTGCGCCGGGCGGCACGCTCATGGAGGCGCTCGACGCGGCGGCCGTTCCCGGCGCGCTGGTCATCCTCGAGCAGGGCGCGCTGCGCTGCGTCGCATGCGGACACCGGTGCCTCCTCAAGCCAGGCCGTCGAGGCATCTGCAAGGTGCGGTGGAACGAGAGCGGCACGCTGATGGTGCCCTCCGGATACGTCGCCGCGCTACAGTCGGACCCCATCGAGAAGAAACCGTTCTTCCACGTGCTGCCGGGGCAGGATTGCCTGACCTTCGGCATGCTGGGCTGCGATTATCATTGCGGCTACTGCCAGAACTGGCTGACGTCGCAGGCGCTGCGCGATCCGTCGGCCGGCGTCATGCCGACCTTCATCGGCGCCGACGAGCTCGTCGAGCTCGCCCGCTCGCGGGGCGCCCGCGCGGTGGGCTCGTCCTACAACGAGCCACTGATCACGGCGGAGTGGGCGGTGGATGTATTCACCCGGGCTCGCAAGGCGGGCCTGCTCACGGCGTTCATTTCCAACGGAAACGCGACGCCCGAGGTCCTCGACTTCATCCGGCCGCACACCGACTGCTACAAGATCGACCTCAAGGCGATGCAAGAGTCGGCCTACCGCCGGCTGGGCGGCGTGCTGGCCCAGGTGCTCGATGCGCTGCGCCTGGTGCACGAGCGGGGCTTCTGGCTCGAGGTCGTCACGCTGCTCATCCCGGGATTCAACGACGACCCGGCCGACCTGGCGCGGATGGCCGAGGCCATCGCGGCCGTCTCACCGGATATTCCCTGGCACGTGACGGCCTTCCACCAGGACTACAAGATGACCGACGCTCGCAACACGCGCGCGGCCGACCTGGTGCACGCGTGCGAGATAGGGCGCGATGCGGGACTGCGCTACGTGTATGCCGGCAATCTGCCGGGCCTGGTCGGGCCGTGGGAGAACACCTGGTGTCCGACGTGCAAAGGCCTGCTCGTCGAGCGCTCGGGCTACCGGATCGCACTGCAGCGCGTCACGCCGCAGGGCACCTGCCCCGACTGCGCCACGCGCATCCCGGGGATCTGGTCCTGATCGCGAACGTTCCCGGGAGCACCGCCGATCAGTGGACGCTCATTTTCGACGGCGAGTGCGGCGTGTGCCGCGCCGCGGTCGAGTTGCTCCGGAGTCGGAACAAGGACGGACGACTCTCGTTCGTGCCGTTCCAGGATTCTGAAGCACTCGCGCGCTTGCCGAACGTTCCGCGCGACGACCTGGAGCGGGCGATGCATCTCGTGGCGCCGGATCGAGAGGTGCTCAGGGGTGCTGCGGCGCTCCCGGCGATCCTGCGCCTGATCCCTGGCGGCGCGCCGCTCGCGCTCCTCTACCGGCTGCCCGCCGCGCCGTGGCTGGCTGCCCGCGTGTACCGGATGGTGGCGCGCAGCCGCTACAAACTGGGCCTCGGCGCCCGAGCCTGCCCGCTCGACGGGCGGTGATCCTGCGGATAGGTTGCGGGTAGAAAGGCACACATGGACACCACAGACCCCGTTCCGCCCGCCGCGCCCGCGCCATCACAGGGGCTCTCCGAGGACCAGGTCCGCACGGCACTGCGACGCGTCAAGGATCCCGAGCTGAACCTCAACATCGTCGACCTGGGCCTCATCTACGAGGTGGAGGTCACCGAGGGTCGCAACGTACATGTCGAGATGACGCTCACCTCGCCGGGCTGTCCGTCGGGGCCCGAGATCATGTCGGAAGCCCAGAGGGTGATCGAGTCACTCGAAGGCGTGGGGAACGTGGATATCGAGCTGGTGTGGTCGCCGTACTGGACGCCCGAGCGGATCGATCCGAGACTGCGGGCGTTTCTGGGAGGCTAGTTTCCGAGCGCCTTCAGGAAGTCCATCCCAAGCACCTCGATCTGCCACTTCCGGATGTCAGGGACCTTCGCGAGATCGCTCAGGCTCGTGGGTCTCGCCAGAGCCACGGCCTCCAGGGTTCCCCTGGGACAGAGCACTCCGGGATCGAGCTTCAGCCGCTCGGCCGCCGCATTGCGGACCGCCTTGAAGTGTTCGACTCGCTTGTCGAACGCGGGGTCGCTGGTGCGCCGCTCGCCGCGTGGGAACTTCGGCAGGTCGCGCTCCGGCAACGACTGGCCGCGGCCGAGCGCATCGAACAGCTCGTCCGCGCGCTGATCGACGAGCTTGGGCGAGACGCCCGGCACCGCCTTGAGCACGTCGCGCGAGGCGGGCGGTGAGGCCGCAAGGGCGAGCAGCGCCTCGTTCGGCATCACGCGAAAACTCGCCCGGTCCAGCTCGGCCGCCACCGCGTCCCGCCAGTGGGCCAGCTCGCGCAGCAGCGCGAGGCCGCGGCGTGACAACGCGCGCGCGCCCTTGATCCTCAGGTACGAGTCTCCGTTGGCCGACGTGGCGGTGTAGCGCAGCGACTCCAGTCGCGCGAACTCTTCGAGGGCCCAGGTCAATCGGCCCAGCTCCTCCAACTGGCGCCGCAGCTCATCGCGCAGCGGTGGCAGGTAACGGGTGTCCATCGCCGCGTAGTCGAGCATCTCGGACGTGAGCGGCCGGCGCGACCAGTCGGCGCGCTGGTACTTCTTGTTGAGCGTGACGTGCAGGTACTTCTCCAAGAGCGCGGCCAGGCCGATCGCCGGCTCGCCGAGAAGCTGCGCGGCGATGCGCGTGTCGAACAGGTGCCGCGCACGCACGCCGTAGTCCCGATCGAGCGTCCGGAGGTCGTAGTCCGCGTCGTGGAAGATGATCTCGACCGCGGGGTCGGAGAGGATGTCGCCCAGCGGCCCCACGTCACCCACCGTCAGGGGGTCGATGATGGCGGTTTCGTTGCGGGTGGAGAGCTGAATGAGGTAGATGCGGTCGACATAGCGGTGGAAGCTGGCGGCCTCGGTATCCACCGCGACGAGGCTCTCGCCTGCGACGTGCCGGGCCAGCGCGGCGAGATCCTCGGAGCTGGTGATGTATCGATAAGGCGGCGTATGCGTCGATTCACCTTTCCACTTCAATGTTTCCACTCCTCTCAACAATGCGATGTAGATGTGTAGACGATGTGTTGAGAACCGACAAGAACCGACGCACTCGATATGATACTGTCACGATACGGTCCAGACACTATTCCTTCACTTTCAAGTTCTCGAGGGCCTCTGCGATTTCGTCCAAGGCCTTGGCGAGTTGCTTGAAGAACTCGCTGTCCACCTTGGTCGGCCCGCCCAGGGCGGCGTCGGCGTGGATCTTCCGGGCCAGTTTCGCGGCGTGCCGGGTGTACTCGGTGCGAATCGACATCCGTCATCCTCCTGGTTTCGGATCGCCGGCTCAGGTGTCACCATGGTCCCTCGCCAAAGATACCCTCCCGCCCGTACTTTCCTGTCGCTCGCTGGTCACAGGCCAAACTCCATCGCA
This sequence comes from Gemmatimonadales bacterium, assembly GCA_044449445.1. GTDB lineage: Bacteria > Gemmatimonadota > Gemmatimonadetes > Gemmatimonadales > JACORV01 > DASXPG01. Next base: position 1,905 of record JBIOIA010000005.1, on the reverse strand, counting down.
CGATCCCCGTTTGAGCCAACCTACGCCCGTCACCGTCACGGTCTACGCCTACGAGTGCGACGCCTACGGGCACCTCAACGAGGCTGCATTCCTGCAGGTCTTCGAGCGCGCGCGCTGGGAAACCATCGCACGCGGCCCCGGGATGGATCTGTTCCGTCGGCAGGGCGTATGGCCGGCGGTCCGCAAGGCGTCGGTCGAGTACCACCGACCCGCCTTCCCCGGCGACGTGCTCGAGATCTCCACCGAGCTCGTGAAGCTGGGCCGCACGTCGATGGAGCTGCGCCACCGCGCGCTGCGTCCCGCCGACGGGCAGCTGATCGCCGAGGCGCAGCTCCTGTTCGTCATCGTCGACAGCTCGGGGAACCCGACGCCGGTGCCCGACGAGCTCGCCACGCTGTTCGGTGTCAGCGCCTCGACTCGGAGCGGCGAGGTCGTGCGCTACGACGTGAACGGCGTCAGCCTCGCAGTGGATGTTCGCGGCGACGGGCCGGGCCTGCTGTTCCTGCACGGCTTTCCGTTCAATCGCACGATCTGGAAGCACCAGCTCTCGGCGCTGAGCGGCTGGCGGCGCATCGCGCCGGACCTCAGAGGATTCGGCGAGTCGGACGCGCCCGAGGGCGGCTACTCGATGGCGACGTACGCCGACGACTGCGCCATGCTGCTCGACCGCCTGCGGCTCGGAAAGGCCGTCGTTGTTGGGCTTTCGATGGGCGGCTACATCGCCTTCGAGCTGCTGCGGCGGCACCCGGACCGGGTCGCCGGGCTGATCCTGTGCGACACGAAGGCGGAGCCGGACAGCGCAGAGGGCGCAAAGGGACGCGACGAGACGGCGACGATCGCGCGCACCAAAGGCTCGGCGGCGATCGCGGATCGGATGATTCCGGTCGTGCTCGGCCGCACGACGCTCCAGACCCAGCCGCAGCTCGTGCAGCAGGTGCGTGAGATGATCACCAGGACGCCGGTCGCGGGCATCGTCGGCGCGCTGGAGGCCATGAAGACGCGCGCTGACTCGAGCGACCTGTTGCGCGGGATCACGGTCCCGACACTGGTCGTCGTCGGACAGGAGGACGCGATGGGAACGCCGGCCCAGGCCAGGGCCATGGCGTCGGCGATTCCGTCAGCCACGATGACGACGATCGAGGGCGCGGGACACGTGCCGCCGCTGGAGGCGCCGACCGCCGTGAGCCGGGTGTTCTCGGAGTTTCTTGAAGCGGTACGGGACGGCTAGGACTAGCCCTTCTTCTGCGGCTTCCCCGGCGGCGTCGCGCTCGCGAACACGTCCTTGTTCAGCGCGATGAAATCCTTCCACTGCTCGGGCACGTCTTCCTCGGGGAAGATCGCCGTCACCGGGCACTCGGGCTCGCATGCCCCGCAATCGATGCACTCGTCGGGGTGGATGTAGAGCATCTTCTCATCTTCATAGATGCAGTCGACCGGGCACACATCCACACAGCCACGGTCTTTGACGCCGATGCAGGGTTGGGCGATGATGTAAGGCACGCTATTTCCGCCTCTCTGTTCCGACTCGGAACGGTCCTAAGCCCTGAGAAAATCGCCGGTTACGCCGCACGGTGTCAAGGCCGCGTCCGGGGGTGTTCGGTGTCACAGCGGCGGGCGGCGGGGCTGGCCACCGTTGGCTTGCCCGCCATCGGCCGGGGGGCGATGATTGAGCCAATATCCAAACAGCGGAGCGTCAATGCGAAGCCGCGTGATCTCATGGTCGACAGTGCTGGGCTGCGTTCTGTCGGCTGCGGCGTGCTCGAAGGGAACCGAGGCCCCGGTTGCGACGTCGATGGTCGTGACGCCGGCGGGTCAGCTCACGTTCGCCTCGATCAACCGGACCCAGAAGCTCAAGGCCCAGGTCCTGGATCAGCACGGCGATTCGATGCCGGGGGTCAAGATCAC
>JBIOIA010000004.1:0-39461 GCA_044449445.1 Gemmatimonadales bacterium | reverse complement strand
GTGTAGCGAGTGCCGTCCACGAAGACCATCCGGACCCGACCGCTGTCACCCAGCAGGTCGCCGTCACTCACCACCAGGTTCGCGACTTTGCCGCTCTCGATGCTGCCGAGCTGCTCGGCCACGCCCGCGATTTCGGCGGGCCGGATCGTCACCGCCGCGAGCGCGCTGTCGCGCGGCAATCCGGCCGCGACGGCCTTCTTGACGTTCGCGACGAAGTCGGCCCCGCGCGTGCCCCCCGAGGCCAGCGCGAACTGCACGCCGGCGCGCATCAGCGAAGCGGCGTTGCCCTGGATCACCCGTTGCGCGGCGCTGTCGGCCTGGACGCTGTCGTTGGCCGGAAGCCGCTCGGCGCCGCGGTACGCCCAGCCTGTCACGTCGGCCGAACGCGGGAAATCCACCGAGACGACGACGGGCCGCCGCAACCGCACCAGCGCGTCGGTGACCCTGAACGCCTCGTTCGCGCCGACGATCGTGAGCTTGAGGTTGAACTCGTGCGCGATGTTGATCGCGCGGTCGATCTCGTTCTCGTTGTTCGCCGCGAAGAACACGGGCAGGTCGCCCTTGACCACGGGGATCAGCGCCGCGAGCGCGTTGTCGTTGGCCGGCCGCTGCATGCCGCGCGGATTGGCGCGATAGCGGTCGAGCAGCATCGCCTGGCGCTGTGCGTCGTAGAACTTCTGCCGCTCGTAGGCGATCACGCCCAGCAGCGTGCCGGGATACTGCCGGCCATATCCCCCGCCGAAGGCTCCGCCCACGCCCTGGTAACCCATGTGGAGGGCCACCGGCGAGCGCAGGACGTCTCGCGAGGTCGCGCTGTCACGCATGGGCACCAGCGCCGAGAGGCCACGGAACGCGCCCCGCGAGGGCGCCGAGAGGACGGCCGTGACACCGGCGTCCCGGGCCGCCTTGATGTCCGCCGCGCCGGGGCGCAGCTCGTCGGCGACCATCCGGTCGGGATCCAGGCCCTGGTTGGCCGGTCCGCCCGGGCCTGCCGCAGCGGCCGCAGCCGCCGCGCCGCCGCCCGGGCCTCCGCCCGGCGCGGCCGTGACCGCCGGCAGCCCCAGGGACGAGGTCAGGTCGATCAGCCCGGGACTTACGGTGCGTCCGCCGAGGTCCAGAACCCGGGCCTCGGGCGGGGCCGTGACGTCGGGGCCGACCGCGGTGATCAAGCCGTTCCTGATGACGATCGTGCCGCGCGCGATCACGCCGTGCGTGACCGTTTCGATGCGCGCGTTGGTCAGCGCCCAGGGACCTTCCTGGGCCTGGGCCGCCCGCCCGGCCAGTGCCGGGAGAAGGGCGAGCGTTACGGCAACGCGCGCCGCACCTGCGACGCTGAGACGGGACATGACGGGATCTCCGCCCTGAGGATGAAATCAATAGCCCGCGAGCCGGCCATTATCCCTCGCAGGGCCGGGCGCGTCAAGCGACCGTGAATCGGTGTACGCCAAGGGTACGTCGCCGGGAGCGCCTTCGTTGATTTGCGACACTGTCGCTTCACCGATACGTTAAGCGCTCCCATGGCCGACCCGCTCCTCGCCCTGCGCGACTACGCCAAGCTCGCTCCCTGGAACATCAGGGACCTCTCGACGATCGCGGGCGGCATTCTCGACTCGTCCGGCGTCACGCCGATCAACGCGGCGGCGCAGAGCCGGCCGTCGGATCGCACGATCCGCTTCTACGTCACACGCAAGCTGATGAGCGCGCCGGACGGCCGCGGCACCGCGGCCACCTATGGCTACCGCCACCTGCTTCAGCTGCTCGCGATCAAACTCCGTCAGATGGAAGGCGGGACGCTGGTCACCATCGAGAAGGAGCTGGGCGAGTCGTCGGGTGACGTGATCGAGAAGCGTGTCGCCGCGACGCTCGGATCGGTGCCTTCTCCCGATGAGCTGATGGCCGGCGCGCGCGGCGGCTCGCCCCGCGGACGGGTCGCTCGACTCCTCGCGCACCGCCGGGAGGGCTCCGGCGGAAGCCGCGCCGCCGATGTGCCGCGCAGCGCCCTGTCGGTGCCGCACGACTCGGGGGCGTGGTTTCGGATCGGCGTGGGCGATGGCCTCGAGGTCGCCATGCGCGCCGACCATCCCGCCGCGCGCTCGGGCGAGCTGCGCAGCCGGGTCGCCGCGGCCGTCGCGCGGGCCCTGGCCGACTCGGCGGAGGAAGCGGCCCGCTAGTACGTGAAGACCCGGTGGCGCGTCCCGCTCTTCCTGAGCGCCGCCCTCATCCTGGCGCAACTCGCGCACATCGATCCGTTGACCGACGTCGTGCACGGCACCACGCCGCCCGACGTCCGCCTCACCTGGCCCCTCACGCACGTCCTCCTGGCACCGTTCACGCTGACGGCCGACTGGCTCAACGGCGGCAGTCGCTGGGATCTCGAGACCTTCTTCCTCTGGCTGCTCGTCGGCTACGTGCTGGTGCGGCTGACGCGCAGAGGCGCAGAGGCGCAGACACGCCGGCTCAGGACCGAAGTCCTCTCTGCCGCCTGTGTCCTGATCTCCTGTGTCCTATTTGTTTGGTGGGGCGCTCGCTGGAACCGGCCGATCCCGCGACTGGTCGCCTCGGACAGCGGGCTCATGGTGCTCGACGTGCACTCGCACACCTCGATGTCGCATGACGGGCGGAAGGGCTTCGGCGCGGCGCAGAACGCGTGGTGGCACGCCCGGGCCGGCTTCGACGCGGCGTTCGTCACCGACCACAACGTCGTGGGCGCCTCGCGGCAGTGGCGCATCGAGGGCGCCGGCCGCCCGCCGCGGCTGTTGCCGGGCGAGGAGCTTTCGCTCTCCGGCCTCCACATGGTCGTGCTCGGCACCGACGCGCTGATCGACAACAAGCCGTGGGGCGGCACGTTCGATTCCACGCTGCTGTTGCTCGATTCGCTGGCGCGGCTGGGATCGGCCACCGGTGCGGGACCCTACGTGATCGCGAGCCTGCCCGAATTCTGGGAGCACCACTGGGGCGCCGACATCGGCCGCATTGTGGATGCGGGCGTGCGCGGTTTCGAAGTGTGGACCACGTCGCCCAAGGGGATGGATTTTCCGCCGGAGGCCCGCTCGACGCTGATCGCGCGCGCGACGAGCGCGCATCTCGCCCTGTTCGGCGCGACCGACATGCACGGACTCGGAAACACGGCGAGCGTATGGAACGTCGTGCGACTGCCTGGATGGCGGCGGCTGAGCGATTCGTCGCTGACGCGCGCGCTGATCGGGAAGCTGCGCGGCGCGCCCGAGGACACGCGGGTCATCGCGATGCGGCGCGCGCAGCCGACCTCGCGCTTCGGCCAGGCGGTCGCCGCCCCGCTCGGCATCGTCACCGCGGTGCGGGCCGCCTCGCGGGGCCATGCGCTGTCGCTGTTGCTGTGGATCTGGGTCCCCGCGCTGATCGCGCGGGTCAGGAAGCGCTGAGCCCTACGCGCACTGCTGGGCTGTGACGCGGATCTCCGCCGGATCGAAAGTGGCCCGCACGTCCACGTAGCCCGCCCCATCCGACATCATCACGAGGCTGAGCCGCTCGCTCTCCGGACCGCGGCGGGCCGTGACGCATGAGTTCTCCGTGAGCCACGGGAAGCGCAGCGCCAGCCGCCAGCCCCGTGCGGCGGCGATCCGTACGCGCGCAGCCTGATCCACGGGACGATACGAGACGTCGAGCGTGTCCCCCGCCGCGAGGATCCAGCCGCTCAGCTCCCACGTCTGATCGTCCGCCACACCCTCGAAATTCGGCATCACGTCCACCCGATCGAGGTGCTCCTCGATGCCGAACACGCCGCGCACCACCGCGTCCACGAACGTGCCGGCCGCGGTGAGCGAGAGCCCGCCCGGGTCCGAGGGAAACGCCGGCCTGCCGAAGTTCTGCGTCAGCGTGCGATGGGCCTCGGCCCTGACCGCGCGCCACGCCTCGGCGGGCGTCGTGTACGAATGCGTGCCCTCGATCTGGGTCGCCAGGGCGCGCAGCGAGTCACCGTGCGACTCCCGTCGTCCGCCCGAGAGTCTCGCGAGCTCGTCTTCGATCTCGCCCATCCGCCTGAGCATGGGCAGCACTGATGGATCCGCAACGTCGCTCGCGGCACGCGAGGAGGCCTCGGCGAGCGCGGGCACTTCGGCGCGCAGCCACGCGGCGTCGCGCGCGCCGCGATAGCAGTCGTAGGCGAGCAGCACCGTTCCCGCGTCGGCGCCGCGGCCCGCGCTGTCGGTCGCGCCGAGCTGGAGATACCGCCCGCGCGCACCAAGGCGCAGCGCCACTTCGCCGTGCGGCGGCGCCGAGGGGGGAAGACCGCCGCGCAGGAGGCGGTAACTTCCACACACCGCCGCGGTGTCGCCCCGCGCACGCGCGACTGGTGCCGCGCGCCAGGCGTCCGCCGCCCGCACGGCCGGCCGCATCGCGATCCCGGTGATCGTGCGCGCGCCGCCGAGCAGGTCCCAGTCCAGCTGCCAGCCCGCGGCGGCAAGAGCCTGGTGCAGCGCGGCGTCCACCTCGTCATCCGGCGTGCGCACCCGGAGGTTGGCGGCGCGTGGCGGCTGGTTCGCTTCGGCGCCCGCGGCCTGCGCGGCGCGCGCGGCCTCGCCCTCGCTCTCGCCGAGGCCGAAGACGACCTCGGCGTGCGCGTTGCCGGCGTCGTCGCGGGCCGGCTCGATCGCCAGGCTCAGCGCGCCGATCTGCCGCCGCTCGCGCCCCTCTTCGCCGCCGAAGTCGCGGCGCAGCACGATGTCGGTGGCCTGGCTCTGCACGCGGCCCGCGGCTCCGCGCCCCAAGCCGATCGCCACCGTCGTCGCGCCTGTCGTCGAGTCGGTCAGGTACGCCATCCCGGCACGGTCGTCCACGCGGATGTGGTCCCGCACCGCGAACCCGACCGAGCCCCACCCCATCTCGTAGATGTCCGCGGGCGCGACCGTCACCAGCAGCACGCGGTTGAGTGGGAATTGCGGGGCGGAGATCACGATTCGCCCGCCTGCCGCGCCCCGCGCGCCGACCACCTCGACCGAAATCGGCGCACGACCCCGCTCGTCCGCGCGCAGCAGCACCACGCGGCCGTCCGGCTCGAAGCGCACGGTGTCGGCGAACGGCGCCGCCGGACTCTCGCGCTGGCCCGGCTGGACGCCCTCGACGCGGATCGTGCCGAACACGACGGGAGGAATCGCCAGGTCGCGCAGGGCGACTTGACCGGTTTCGCTGTCCACGGCGACCAGGTAGCGCACGTGCGGCACCAGGACCGCGGTCGGGCGGAGCGACTGCGTGGCCACGACCGAGATCGTCTGGGCGGACAGGCTGGCCGGCAGCAGCGCAGAGAGCAGCAGGAGACCGCGAACTTGCATCCCGAAAACTGTACGATTCCCGCGCGGGCGCCAGCCCTTGCCCTCCCTCGCGCGCGGCGGCACATTCGCGCCGACCCCGTCCCGGGAACGTCTATGTGGATTCTGCTGATCGTCGCCGTCGTGCTCGGCTTCTGGCTCATGGGCGCCTACAACGGCCTGATCGCGCTCAAGAACGAGACGCTGAACGCCTGGAAGCAGATCGACGTCCAGCTCAAGCGGCGCCACGACCTCATCCCGAACCTCGTCAACACGGTCAAGGGCTCGATGGAGTTCGAGAAGGGCACGCTCGACGCGGTCGTCTCGGCGCGCGCCAGGGCGATGCAGAGCAGCGGCGCCGGCGTGGCGCAGACGGCGCAGGCCGAGACCCAGCTCACCGGCGCGATCGGCAAGCTGTTCGCGGTGATGGAGGCCTACCCCGATCTCAAGAGCTCGCAGAACGTGCGCGACCTGCAGGAGGAGCTGTCCTCGACCGAGAACAAGATCTCCTTCGCCCGCCAGGCTTATAACGACTTCGCCACGAAATACAACACGAAGCAGATGCAGTTCCCGACCAACCTGGTCGCCGGCATGGCCAGGGCCACGCCTGCCGAGCTGTGGGAGATCAAGGACGAGGGCGAGCGCGCCGTGCCCAACGTGGACCTCTCGCTGGGCAACAAGCCGCCGGCGTGAGCGGCGAGGCGGCGCTCAACCTCCAGGAGCAGCAGGCGAAGAATCGGCACCAGACCATCGCCTGGATGGCGGCGTTCGTGCTGTTCTTCGCCTGGCTCGGCTTCGGCGGCGACCTCGCCGCCTATTTTCTCACGATGGACAAGGAAGGCATCACGCACCACCCGGTGCCCTGGGTGGGCATCGTCGTGACCGCCATCGGCGTGCTGGTGACGTGGCGCGCGTTCGCGAACGGCCCCAGACGCGTGCTCGAGGTCAACGGCGCGCACGAGATCGACGAGCCCGCCACGCCCGAGCAGAAGCAGCTCGTGAACGTGGTCGAGGAAATGGCCATCGCGGCGGGGCTGCCCAGGCCCCGCGTCTACATCGTGGACGATCCAGACCCCAACGCGTTCGCCACGGGCCACGGCCCCGAGGATTCCTGCATCGCCGTGACCTCCGGCCTGCTCGAGAAGCTGAACCGGGAAGAGCTCCAGGCGGTCGTCGGCCACGAGATGGGCCACGTGCGCAACCTGGACGTGCGGCTCATGACGACCGTCGCCGCGCTCGTGGGCTTCATCGTGCTGGCTTCGGAGGGTATGAGGCGCATGATGTGGGGCAGCAACGGCGGCATCTTCGGCGGCCGCAAAGGCCGGGGAGGCGGAGGAGCCGGAGCGGCGATCGGCGCGATCATCCTGGTGCTGTGGCTGATCACGCTGGTTCTCGCGCCCATCATCGTCCGCGTGATGGCGATGGCGGTCTCGCGCAATCGCGAGTACCTGGCCGACGCGACCGGCGCCGAGCTGACCCGCAATCCGATGGCGCTGGCGAGCGCGCTCCAGAAGATCGACGCCGCGGTCGAGCCGACGAAGTCCATCAACCGGAGCGCGGCCCACTTGTGCATCACCGATCCGCTCGGTCGGGCCGTCAACGACAAGGAGGGCGGGTTCGCCAACCTGTTCGGCACCCACCCGCCGATGGCGTTGCGCATCACGCGGCTCAAGGGGATGGCGTTCCAGGCGGCGAAGGCCGCCGGTACCGCTCCCGCGTGAGCCCGCCGCTCGTGCGCCGGCGCCCGCGCCTCGCCGCCCTGACTCTGGTGCTCCTCGCGCTCGCGCGTCCTGCCGCGGCTCAATGCCCCGAGGGCACACCGCCGCCCTGCGGGCGGGCCGCGCGCGCCGGGCCGAACCCCGGCAGCGTGGCGGTGCTCTACTTCGAGAACCTTTCGCGCGACACCGCCGACAGCTACCTGGCCGACGGGCTCACCGAGGAGCTCACCTCCCGTCTCGGGGAGGTCGCGCGGCTCCGGGTCCCCGGACGCAGCGCCGTGCGGCGGGCCCAGCAGTCGGCGGCCGGCGACTTCGCCGCGCTCGGCCGCTCACTCAACGTCCGTTATTTGGTGGAAGGCAGCGTCCGCCGGGCCGACCGCACGGTACGCGTAACGGTCCGGCTGCTCCGAGCGGCCGACGGATTCCGCGTCTGGGGCGAGACGTACGACCGGACCGTAACCGACATCCTCGCGCTCGAGGCTGAGATCGGCGCGCAGGTCGCGACGCGCGTCGTCGGCGCCCTGTTGCCCGGCGAGCGGGCCACGCTGGCCGCCCGCCTGACGAACGTCCCCGAGGCCTATGACCACTACCTGCGTGGCAGCTTCCACATGGGCCGCCGTTCGGTCGGCGCCTTCCGGCTGGCCGTTCAGGAATTCGACCAGGCCGTTGAGCGCGATCCCGGGTTCGCGGCCGCCGCGGCGCGCCGCGCGTACGTGTACGCCGTGGCGTTCGCCTACGGTGCCGACTGGGCGCCCGCCGAAACGCTGGCGGCCCGCGCCGAGCGGTCCGCGGCCGGCGCGCTCCGACTGGACTCGACGTCGTCCGACGCCTGGCTGGCGCGCGGCATGCTGCTGGCGTCCATCCGCGGTGACATCGCCGGCGCCCGCGTCGCCGACGAACGCGCGGTCGCGCTTGATCCCCGGAACACGGAAGCCGTGCACTCGCTCGGGGTCGTGCTGTCGTGGCTCGGCGCGAATGCGGCGGCCATCGCGCAGTTCGAGGCGGCGTTGCGCCTGGACGCGGGCCGCGCTGTGGATCTCCTCGACCTGGCGCAGATCCGCTTCCAGCAGAAGGAACTCCCCGAAGCCCGACAGCTGCTCGACAGCGCGGCGGCGATTGATCCCGACCTCGGACGCGTCCGCCTGATCCGGGCGAGGGTCCGGCTCGCGATGGGCGACGTCGCGGGGGCCCGCCAGGATGCCGCGGAGGCCGTGCGCCTGGTGAGCGCGGCGTTCCGCCCCGAGGCCCGCGCCGTGGCGATCCACATCGAGGCGGCGGCCGGCGACACCAACGCCGCGACACGACAGCTCGCGGAACTCGTCCGCCAGTTCCCGGGCAGTCTGGGACACGCCATGGCGTTGCTGGCTCTCGGGCAGGACGACAGCGCTCTCACTGTGTTCGCGCACGTGCCGCCGGCGGCGATCTGGTGGAGCGAGCTGCTCGATCCGGAGTTCGATCGCGTGCGGTCCGATCCGCGCTTCCAGCGTGTCGCGATGGCCTGGCGTCCCGCCGGCGCCGTGCGCTGAGCCGCCGTGAGCGTCCGCGCCTGGGCGCTGCTCGTCGGCCTGCTGCTCGCCGCGCTAGTCGCCGCGAGCATCGTGCTGTGGCTCACCCGCGCCACCACGAGCGTCCTGCGCAGCCGGATGCGCGCCTGGGGCCGCCGCACCGTGCGCGATTTCCAGTCGCGCATCGCGCGCTACAAGCTGGTCAGCCGGCGTGCCATCCGCGACGAGCTGATCCTCGATCCGGTGGTCGTCGCCGCGATGCGCGCCCACATGAAGGAGACGGGGCACACCGAGGTCCAGGCGCGCGCCGCGGTCGAGGAGTACATCGACGAGATCCTGCCCTTCTTCAACGTCCTCTCCTACTACAAGATCGGCTACAACGTCTCGAAGCTCGTCCTCAGCCTCCTGTACAAGGTCTCGGTGGACTACCAGGACGAAGAATCGCTCGAGCGGATCCCGAAGAACGACGTGGTCGTCTACCTCATGAACCACCGCTCCAACGCCGATTACGTCGTGCTCGCGTACGTGCTCGCGCACGGTGTGGCCGTGAGCTACGCGGTCGGCGAGTGGGCGCGCGTCTGGCCGCTGGAGACCGTGTTCAAGAGCTTCGGCTCGTACTTCGTGCGCCGCCGCTTCCGTGAGCCGCTCTATCACGCGGTGCTCGAGCGCTACATCCAGCTCATCACGAAGAACCGCGTGACGCAGGCGATCTTCCTGGAGGGCGGGCTGTCGCGCGACGGCCGGTTCCGGCCGGCCAAGATCGGCCTGCTCGACTACATCGCCGGGACGCTCCGCGAGGAGGGCTTCGACCGCGACATCTGGTTCGTCCCGGTCGCGATCAATTACGACCGCACGCTCGAAGACCGCTCCCTGATCCGCGAGTGCCTGCACGAGGACCTGCGCGAGCCGCGCCTGCGCCAGCTGCTCACCGTCACCCAGTACCTGGCCTTCACCGCGGTGCGGCTGCTCGCCCGGCGGGTGCGGCGGCAGGGCCGCGCGGCCGTGAACTTCGGCACGCCGGTCTCGCTCCGGACCTGGATGGGCGCGCAGCCGAGGGACGTGCTGCGCCTGCCGCGGGACGAGCGTCTGCCCGAAATCCAGCGCCTCGCGGACCGCCTGCTCGAACGGATCAAGGCCGTCGTCCCCGTCACGCCCGTCGCTCTCGCTTCGGCGGCGCTGTTGTCGTTCGAGCTCGAGTCGGTCCCGCTCGCCGAGGTGCTCGAGCGCATCGACGACTACCGCGACCACCTGCTCGAGGCCAATGCCAAGGTCGTCCGCGCCGATCGCACGCCCGAAGACGTCTGGGAACGCGCGATGATGATGTTCCGGATCCGTCACACCGTGCATGTTGAGGCGGAACGCGTCATCGTCATCTCGCGCCAACGCCCGCTGCTCGAGTACTACGCCAACAGCATCCGGCACCTGCTACCCCACGGCGCCCTGCCCGGCGGACAGCTCCTCTCGCCTGCGCACGACGTGCTCGCGATCGAGGAGAAGTTCCGGCTCAAGCCGTGGACGCCTATCTTCCGGCCGTGACCATGTCGCTCGCCCCACGCACTGCCCGGGAGTTCGACGGCCGCAGTGAGGCCATGGCGGAATTCCTGCGCGCCGCGGACCAGGCGCCGCGCCTGCTCCCGCCGGACGACGGCGCGGGCTGCCCGCTCTTTCACGCGCTCGCCGCACTCCAGTGGACCGGGGAGACCGGCCTCGTGCAGGGCACCGACCGCCTCCACGCCGTGTGGTTCCTCGGCGAGGCGGCCGCATGCGTGGTTGAACGCGAGATCGACGGCAAGCCGGCCTTCCGCTACCTCGGTCCGCGCGTCGAGACGGCGCAGGTCACCCCCGCCGACGGCACGCGCTCGATCGACGAGCCGTTCGTCAAAGGCTATGACTTCACCGAGCGCTGGAGCGCGCTCGCGCATTTTCTCGTGGTGACGCAGGGCAAGGGCACACTGGTCAGCCTGCTGAGCTCGCGCGGCCCGGAGGTCGAGCACTGCCGTCGCTGGCTCACCGAGCTGTTCCAGGGCCCCTTGCCCACCGGCGCCGATCACCTGCACGGCATCTGGACCAGCACGATCGGCGCCGGGTTCCTGTTTCCGCCAGCCACCTACGCTGATGGCAGGCAACGTGGCTGGACCTACGTCGAGCTCGGGCGATCGCGCGAAGACTGACAAGTCAGGTGCTGAACACACGACGGCCCGCCTGAGTTTCCCCAGACGGGCCGTCGCCGGAGCAGCTACCCGGAGCCGAAAGATCACTCCTTCGTTTTTCTGGAACGAGCCACCGGTTGTCTTGATAGGTTCCCGGTAGGGCTGGCCCCAGCTCCGGCTTTGATCCCCTCGCGGCGTGGCCGCACCACGGGTTCACTGCGCCGAGCGCTTCGGGTCATGCCGGATCGCGGACCGGCCTCCCGCACTGCACCCCGCTGCGCTACGGCAGGGTGGACGAAGCACGCGATTGGCTCCGCCTGCCCGAGTCGAGGGGATACCCTGAGATCGTCGAACGCCTGAGCCCTTTATTTCTCCGGCGCTCTCCCTCAAGCACTCGCTCGAGCTCGCCTTCGGGCGTTGATCAGGACAGGCCCGACCCCTTCCCCGCTGGCGACGGGCACAATCTAGTGCCTCGTAGAAGCCCTACAAGTGCCGGAATTGCTTCGGGTTACGCCACTTCGTCTGGATAACTCTGTGGAGGGCAAGCACCCGTGATCAAACACGTTGCGGACCTTTTCCCCAAGATGTCGACATGTGGATGGGATAACTTTGTGGATGTGTGGCTAGTCTCACCTTGTCACTGTCGCTACGGTTCGCGCACTCTGCACACCCACCCCACAGACGCATCCAGCGATCACGGCCTGCCTCGACGTGGAGTTGGCGGCGCACTCGGCAGCGAAGCCCTGATCTCCCCGATCCGTTGCTCGTAGGGCCGCAGGCCGGCGACCATCATGTTGGACATGTCGATCGCCGTCTGGCGCAGCACCGCAGGCGAGGCGTCTGCCGTCACGCTGGTGCGCAGACGTGTCACGCACCGTCCGCCCAGGCCGACGAGCGACGGCATGAACACGCGATAGTGATCGAACGCCGGTTGGCCACGACCGCCGATGCAGTGGCGGCAGATCATCCGCGCCGCCCTCGCCGCCGCCGTGAGTCGCTCACATGCCGTTCGGAACGCCGCCGCACTCTCGAGCACCGAGCCGGTCGGATCGTTGAAGGCTCTCGTCCTGAACCGGTCCACCTCGGCCCTCACGTCCGCCACGGCCTGCGCGACGTTCGTCACCGCGGTCATGGTGCTGTCGATGGGCCTGGTCCGAGGCGGAGTCTGAGGCTGTTGGGTGATGAGCCCGGCCAGCAGCAGTGTGGTAATCGGCATCATGGGCGCGAAATGTAACTAGCGGGGACCCGCTCCCGCGTACGGGGGGGTGCGCGGCAGCGCGGGCGGCACGGGGATCCGGGCCGCTGCCGGCCGCGCCGCGTTGAAGGCCACCACGAAGGACCGGTTGGATTCGTCCGCTTCGCGCACCTCGTTGTACCAGTCCCGGTAGAAATGCTGCGCGGACGACTCGTACTGGGTGCTCCACGGCGTCCAGCGCGCCGGGGCCTCGATCATGCTCGAGATGTTGTCGCATTCGGCCGTTGCCTGCACCGCCGTGAGCGCCGAGTCCAGCGCGGCGGCGCTGTGCGGCACGTTGCCGGTCTGCGGTAGCCGCGGCAGGAGGGCGTGGAACGCCGCCTGGTAGGTCTGAAGGTCGAAGTGCAGGTCGCGGCACCGGGTCCAGCGATCACGCTCGCGCTGCGAGAGCGCCGTTGGGCTCTCGGCGCCGGTCACCGGCTGACCCGTGGTGTTGCGGAACACGTTGATCAGGCTGACCGCCGCGGAATCGAACATCTGCGTGAAGCGCGCGACGTACGCGTCGCGATCCGCGTCGGACGATCCGGCGTACGGCGCCAGTGCGAGTCCCGCGGTGAACGCGCCGGTTGCGGCGGCAGGCGTGGCCGCCGCCTGAGTCGTCACGACGGCGGGGCGTTCGCCGGGGAGGAGCAACCGCACGGGACCTCCGTCGGGCCCCACCTTCGGACGCTTGGGGGTTTGCGCGTCGAGCGACGCGGCGCCGGCCACCAGCAGCGCCGCGACCAGCAGGTTCCGATTCAGCATGGACCACCTCATGAGCGCCACGACTCAACTATGTCAGACCCGCCGCACGAATGCCAGCCGACCGATCGCGCGTCCCGAGTAGGGAAACTCCGCTTGCGGCCACTCCCGGTCAGTCCTACCATTAGCCCACCACTCAACTTCTTCACGATACTGCACTTGGCCCTCGTCCCAGCCACGCTTCATCCGCCTCGCAGGCTGCGCGCGGCGGCACTGGCGTTGCTCTTCGTGCTCGGCTGCCAGGGCGGAAGGGCCCCGGTCGTCATCGGGCTCGCCGGCCCCTTCAGCCAACCGCGTGGGCGCTCGATGAAGCTCGCCGCCGAGCTGGCGGTCCAGGAGATCAACGCCGCGGGCGGCGTGGACGGGCACCCACTCGTCCTCGACGTCGAGGACGACTCCGCCAGCAATGCGCGCGCGATCGCGGTCGCGTTGAAGCTGCGTGATTCCACCCGCGTGGTGGCGGTCGTGGGCCACCTCACGTCCGGCACGACCATCGCGGCGGCGGACATCTACAACGGCGGCACGAACCCGGTGGCCGCGATCTCGCCGTCGGCCTCGAACCCGGACCTGACCGGCATCGGCAGGTACACCTTCCGCGTCTGCGCGACCGACCTGGTGCACGGCACCACGCTCGCGCGCTACGCGGTGCAGGGCCTCGGGGCGCGCAGCGCCGCGGTCATTTACCAGAACGACGACTACGGCCGCGGAATCCTCGGCACGTTCTCCGACGAGTTTCGCCGGCTCGGCGGCCGGATCGTGGCCCAGGACCCGGTGCTTCTGACCACCCAGGACCTCGGCCCGTACCTCGAGCGGATCAAGCGCGACGGACGCGCGCAGGTGCTGATGGTCGCGACCGAGCGCATTCCGGCGGTCCTCGTGCTGCGGCAGGCCCGTGCGCTCGGCATCACGCTGCCGATCATCGGCGGTGACGCGCTCACCGGGATCGAATCGGAAGGCGCGATCGCCGAAGGCGTGCGCCTGACGTCGAACTACCTGCCCGACAAGCCGGGGGATCGCAACGCCGCGTTCCTGCGCGCGTACGCCGCCGCGAGCGGCGGCGAGAAGCCGGACCATCGCGGCGCCGGCGCCTACGACGCGGTGTACCTGATCGCCGACGCCGTGCGCGCCGCGGGCGGCGCGAGCCGCGCCCGCGTGCGGCAGGCGCTCGCGCAGCTCGGCCACCAGCGGCCCGCGTATGATGGCGTCACCGGGAGAATCACGTTCGACGAGCGCGGCGACGTTCCCGACAAGCCGGTGCTGGTGGGCGTGGTGCGAGGTGGACACATCGTGCTGGCGGGCGGCTCGTGAGCCTCCACCACATGCGCGCGCGGCTCTCGACCGCCCTGCGCACCATCCGTGTGCGTCTCATCATCGGCCTCGCGCTGCTGCTCGCCGGCGTCGCGGCCGGCGCGCTGCTCGGCGTCCTGGCCCTGCGGCTGATGACGACCGACATCGGCGCGCGCCTAGCCGAGATGCGCAGCGTCGCGAGCACCAGCGCCTCGCTTCAGAGCGGCGTGCTCAACGAGATCGCCGCGGCGGAGGCGTACCTCGCCGCGCCGCAGCCGAGCCTGGCCGAGCGGTTCGCCCGCACCGGGTTGCAGACCCACCAGCTGCGCCGCGCCTATCGCCAGCTCTCGGGGCTCTCGGCGCCGGAGCGGCTGCTCGTGGACAGCATCGGCCGGCTCCAGGCGCAGCTGGAGGTGGACTACTCGCTGGCCCACGCGTTGCTCGACCTGGGCCGCGCCGACGAGGCCCGCGCGCAGGCTGCCACGGCGCGGGTACCCGCGGGCGCCATCACCGACGCGATCCGCGTGCTCACCGAGCGCGAGGTCGAAGCGGCCCGCGGTGCGAGCTACGCGCTCGCCGCGTCCGCGTCGCGGCGCGAAGTCGTCCTGTTCTCGCTGCTGGCCCTGAGCACCATCGTCGGCATCTGGCTCGCCTGGCTGACGCTCCGCGCGGTGGAGCAACCGCTCGACGCGCTGGCGAGTTCCGCCGCGCGGCTCGGCGAAGGAGACCTCCGGCCCGTGGACCACGGGCGCATGGCCACCGAGTTCGCCGTGCTCGCCGAGGCGTTCGCGGCGACCGGCGCGCGGCTGCGCGCCATCGTGAAGGAGGTCGTGGGAGAATCCGAGCACATCGCCGCGGCGGCGGGCGACCTGTCCGCCATCTCGGAACAGCTCGCGGCCAGCTCGGGCGAGATCTCGACCTCCATGATGGAGATCTCGGGAGGCGCGGAGCAGCAGGCGAAGCAGCTCGCCGATGCCGGGACCGCGGCCAACGAGCTGCAGGGCGTCGCCGGCGACAACGCGGCCGCTGCCGAGCGGGTCGCCGCGCTGGGCCAGGAGATCCGCCAGGTCGCGGCGCGCCACCGCCAGGACGTGCGCGGCGCCCTCGACGCGCTGCTCGAGGTCCGATCCGTCGTGCGCGCCTCCGCAACCGAAGTCGCGCAGCTCTCGAGCAGCAGCGAGGCGATCGACGCGTTCGTCGCGCTGGTCAAACGGATCGCGAGCCAGACGAACCTGCTGGCGCTGAACGCCGCGATCGAGGCGGCCCGCGCCGGCGAGCACGGACGCGGATTCGCCGTCGTCGCCGAGGAAGTCCGCAAGCTGGCTGACGAGAGCGCCGCCGCCGCCGAGCAGGTGACCGAGACCCTGCAGCTACTGCGCGACCAGGTGCAGCGGGTCACTCGCACGATGGAGGACGGCGTCGCCAAGGTGCAAGGCGTGGAGACGGTGTCGCAGGGCGCTGCCATCGGGCTCGAAGCGATCGTCGCCGCCGTGTCCGGCATCGAGGAGGCCGCGAAGAAGGTGACCCAGGCCGCGGCGGTCAATCGCCAGGCGGCGCTTCAGATCCAGCAGATCTCGAGTTCCGCTAGCACCCAGGCGGGCAAGCACGCGAGCGCCGCCGAGTCGGTGACCGCGGCGGCCGAGCAACAGAGTGCTTCGACTGAGGAGATGGCGGCCGCAGCGGGGGACATGCTTGCCGCGGCCGAACGCCTCCGGAAGATGGTCTCCGGCTTCCGGCTCTAGCTACTTCTTCTTGCTCTTCGCCTTGTGGGCGCGCGCTGGTTTGCGCGCGCTCTTCTTCGATCCGCCCGAGCGAGCAGCGGCCCGCGCCGCGCTCTTCTGCATCTTGAGCGCCGCCTCGATCTCGGCCGCGACCCGATCGCCCTCGTCGCTGCGTATCAGGCCGCGCCGCACCGCATAGCGCAGCATCTCCTGCGAGTCCTTCTGGTCGAACGGGATGATCCCGGCCGCTGCGCGCGAGAGGTTAACGATCGCGTCCGCGATCGGACTGCGCAGCACGGTCGCGATGCCCGGCACCGCTTCCAGAATGCTCGCCATCGCGCCGCTGCTCAGCTCAGTCGCCACGACTCCCGCCGGGTTCTGGTAGCGAAGTGCGCGGAGGAAACCGCGTCAGGCCGCCACTTGTGGGGCGGGATTGTAGCGGATGAAGGACTAAAGGTCAAGACGCACTGACGCGACATCTTCTTTACAGCAAATAGCGTAAACCAAAGCCCGACAACGTGTTACGCTGTCGGGCTGTCGTGTAACAGTTCGAGGCAGCCGTGCGGCGACAGCTAGAACGAGGTGCGCGCCGTCAGCGAAACGCTCAGGCCTGAGACGCTCGCGCTCCCGCCGCTGCTGGTCGCGAGATTGCCAAGATCCAGGCGGAATCCTGGCGTCAGCGTCATGCGCTCCCCTGCCGCCATCTGGTAACGAAGCCCGAGGCCCACGAGCGTGCCCGCATTGTGCAGGCCACCCGGGCCCTGCCAGCCTTTGCGCAGCTCGAACAGCGGCTGGAGGGTGTTCGCGCCGCTGCGCAGCGACGCCGAAGCGCCGAGCGCAAACGTGTTCTGCCTGACGGCGCCCGTCACCGATGCGCTCTCGTCTACGTTGCGGTAGACGTCCCAGCCGTAGAACACGACCGAGTTGTTGCGGCCCATCGGGGTGGACCAGGTGAACTGTGGGATCAGCCGCGTGCCCGGACTCTGGCTCTGTGAGCCGATTTCGTCGTTCGAGAAGGTGCTGTAGGTGACACCGAGCGACAGCCGTCCCTGTCCGACGATCCGGTCCGCCCCCAGGCGCAGCCGCATCTCGGCGCCGGGCTTGATCGTCAGCGTGCTGAAGCCGCTGTCGGAGATCGGCTGATAGGAGCTGGCGTAGCGGAAACTGCCCGCAAGCCCCAGCGCCCAGGGACCGACGGGCGTGGCGTACGCGAGGCCGGTGGTCACGCTGAAGCTGGAGCCGAAGTTCGTCACCGGAAATGGTACCAGGTCGGTCGCCACGGCGTTCGCGATCTGCTGCTGCTGACCGCTTAGCGTCTTGTGGCCCGTCGGCACACTGGCGGAAAACGTCAACACGGCCACGTCTGGCCTGATCTGGTAGGCGCCGTGCACGATCACGTCGGTGAGGCCGTTGATCGTCGTGCTCGAGCCAGCTCCGTCCTGGCTCTGCGCGCTTACGAAGAACGTGCCGGCGTCGAGAGACAGGCGCGAGCCCATCGGAATCGCGAGGCCGAGCGGAACAGCTAGTTCCTTGAGCGACGCGATGCCCAGTCCCGACCCGAACGAAACGCTCCGGTACTCGGCGCCACCCAGCGCGTCCGAGCGCGCCTGCGCCAGCAGGGGCCCGCCCCCCAGCGCGAGCGCGGACACCAAGAAAGCACTTCGCCGGATCCCGCGCATCACGGCCTCGGCAGGACGATGTGGATCGTGCCCGTCTGCGTAATCCCCGGCTGCGTCGCGGGCGGCGGCGAGTTCGACGTGGTCGTGGGCTGCTGGCTACTCGTCGTCGTGCCGCCGCCGCTGGGCGAAGATGTCGCCGGAGGTGTCGTGCCACTCGCGCCGTTGCTCAGCGCCTGCCCCGTGGACGCGCTGCCCGTCTGGCCGGTCTCCGTACTCGCGTTCTGCTGCACCGCGGCGTCCACCGTCTGCACGCTCGCCGACGCGGCGGCCGACATGTCCGAGGCCTTGGCGGAGGACTGCTGCGCGCTCAGGAAGCCCGGGTCGAGCCGCGCGGCCTGGTCGTAGAACCCCTGGGCGCCCGCGAAGTCACCCCGGTCTTCGGCTTCTAGCCCGCGGCTCCACGACAGAAAGGCCTGGAGACTCTGCGTCGGACGCTGGTCCAGCGCCCCGCGCTCGGCGGGCGTCAGGCTGATCCCCATCGTCCGGAACAGGTCCAGCACCAGCGCCTTCTCCATGTCGAACACGCGGCTCAGCTCGAGCGCGGCATTGGCGGGCGACGACACGCCTGTCGTCGACACATCTACGACGGTGGCGTCGGCGCGCAGCACGTTGCCCTGATCCTGGAGCGAGCCCTCGACCACGCGGGCGGCCCGGAGCAGCCGGCCGCTGCGCGCGGCCGTGCTCGAGTCCACGCGAGCGGCCCCGAGGTGCATCTCGTCCAGCATCGCCTGCATCCGCTCGCGCTCCAGCACGCGCACCTGGCGCGACTTCGCCAGGTCGGTCACGACCAGCTGCGCGAAGCCGCGCGACAGCGGCTTGATGTCCTCGTTGCTGCCCGCGTACGCGAAAGGCATCACGGCGATCGTGTTCGGCTCGGGCGGCGTGGTGCTGAGCTGGGCTTCCTGCGCGAGCGCCTGGCGCGCCGAAAATTCCAGTTCGCGACGGCCGACGAGCGCAAGGCGCTGACGCGCCATGCTCTTGAGGTCGCGGCTGCGTGCCACGGCGATGAACGATTCGTATGAGCTGCGTGCCGCGGGGAAGTCGCCCTGCGCTTCCGCCGTCATCCCGCGATAGACCGCGGCGATTCCGTTCTGCGGATCCCGGGCGGCCACGCTGTCGAACGCTGCGCGGGCCTCGGGAAGGCGGTTGGCCCTGAAGTACGCCACGCCCAGCCGGGTCAACACCACCTGGTCCTGCGGACTCTGCGCGTGCTGGCTTTGCAGCGCCGGCACCGCCTGCGGCGTGACGTCGTTCAACTGCAGCGCCGAGCCACCGCATGCGAGTGCGGCGAGCGGGAGACTGAACGCGATCACGCGATGAACGCGCGCGAGATTGTTCACCAGGCGGCCTCGATCTGGACGAGAGGGCGACGGTCAGAATATGCGGGCCCTCGTGCGGGCCGGGCAAGGCGAGGGGCCCGTGCAGTTTGGAGCCTAAGGCCGATCGGCCCGATTCGCCGTGACCAAAGGGTCATCCCGAATGTGCGCAGCGACACAGCCCGCCGTCCCGCTCTCACGGGTCGCTCCCTAAACGCAAGCCGCCGGAGCACTTGCCCCGGCGGCCGGACGGATGCGTCGCTGCGTTCAGCGCGCGACGGTGATGACGCCGACCATGCCCAGGGCCTTGTGCGGCAGGCAGAAGTAATGGTAGGCACCCACCGGCGCGCCGGCGAAGCTGATCCGGTAGGTCTCGTTCACGGCCATCATCATCGGGCCGAGCAAGCTGCCCGAGCGGCGGGCCATCGCGGCATTGAGCACCGCGGCCGCGCCGGCCGGGATCTGGTTGGCCTCGAACCCGACGTTGTGCGGGAAGCCGGAGACGTTCACGAACTCCACGACGTCACCTGGATGCACGCTGAAGTTGGCCGGGACGAACTTGTAGGCCGAGCCCTGCTGGAGCATCTGGACCCGCACGGTCCGGCCGGCCGAGTGCGCCGCCGGGGCCTTGCTGGCCTGAGCCGTAAGCGAGCCGGCGCCGAGCGCCAGTGCCGCAGCCGAAACAAGAAGAACACGCTTCATTGGGTAAGGGCTCCGTGAGAGAGAAATAACCGTTGTGAACTATTTCACATGATGTGGTCCGGCGCAAGTCGGCTGGCGCACGGGCCTTTGCGCCCCCCCTGAGGGGTGGCTACGTTTGGACGCGGCGAAGTGCCGCCGTCCCCGCGGGGACGCCACGCGACTCTCGACCGGAGCATGAAGCGCTCGTGGCAGGCGACGCCATTCAGATGATGGGGACGATCACGGAAGTGCTGCCCAACACCACCTTCCGGGTCGAGCTCGAAAACGGACACTCGATTCTCGCCTACGTCTCCGGCAAGATGCGCAAGAACTACATCCGCATTCTCCAGGGCGACCGCGTCGCCGTGGAGCTCTCGCCCTACGATCTGACCCGCGGCAGGATCACCTACAGGTACAAATAGCTGAAAGTCGAAAGCTGAAAGTTGAACGCGTTCGACTTTCGGCTTTCAGCTTTCGACTTATCTGGGCATCGTCCCGATCCGGCCCCATCGGATCGCGGTCAGGAACGGCACCACCCGCCACGGCTCGTTTTCGAACGAGTAGTAGACGAACAGCGGGCGGCCGCGGATCACGTTCCTCGGGACGAAACCCCAGTAACGCGAGTCGTACGAGTTGTCGCGGTTGTCGCCCATCACGAAGAACGAATCGCGCGGCACGACCAGCGGTCCCCAGTTGTCGCGCGAGGGTTGGTAGCGATTCCTGTCCACGCGCGGCAGCAGGTACGGCAGCTGCCACCGCATCTCCGCATCGATCGTGTCGCTCAGTGAGTCGAGGCGCTGCACGTACGGCTCCTGCTGAACGAGGCCGTTGCGCGAGAGCGCACCCTGCTTCATCTCGAGCGTGTCACCCGGCATGCCGATGAGGCGTTTGACGACCTTCACGCCTTCCTGGGTCCGGGAGTCGAACACGACGATGTCGCCGCGCCGGGGCTGGCGAAACGCCGGCAGGTGCGCGTGGACGAGCGGGACCTCGGCGCCGTAGAGCGCCTTGTTCACGAACAGGAAATCGCCCACCAGCAGCGTGCGCTCCATGCTGCTCGAGGGAATGCGGAACGCCTCGATCAGCAGCGTGCGCAGGACCATCCAGATGACCAGCGCGACGGCGATGGACTTGAGCCATTCCCACGCCCAGCGCTGGACCGACTTGGGCGACTCCGCGGCCGGGGACGGCGCGGCGGCCTTGGCGGCGTTGGTGTCGCTCATGGTCACGGCCTCCAGTCAGCGATGAAGATGTTGGTTTCGTGCTCGACCGAGCCGTGGCGATTGGACGCCCACACGAGCTGCTTGCCGTCGGGCGAGAACATCGGGAACGCGTCGAAGTCCGGATAGGTCGTGACCTGCTCGAGGCCGGTGCCGTCCACGTTGACCAGGTACAGGTCGAAGTTGCGACCGCGCGGGTTCGTGTGGTTCGAGGCGAAGATGATGCGCCGGTCATCCGGCGTGAAATACGGCGCGAAGTTCGCGCCGCCCAGGTTCGTGATCTGGTGCCGGTTGGAGCCGTCAGCGTTCATGATCCACAGCTCCATCCGCGTCGGACGCACGAGGTTCTGGGTCAGCAGCTGGCGGTACGTGGCCTGCTCCTCGGGCGTTTCCGGATGGAAGGCGCGGTAGACGATCTTCGTCCCGTCGTGCGAGAAGAACGGCCCTCCGTCGTACCCCAGCTCTGTCGTCAGGCGCCGGACGTTCGAGCCGTCGGTATTCATCGTGTAGATGTCGAGGTCGCCGCCCCGCAGCGACGTGAACGCGATCGTGCGGCCGTCGGGCGAGAGCACGCCCTCGGCGTCGTAGCCCGGCGAGTTGGTGAGCCGCCGCATGTCGCTGCCGTCGAACTTGACGCTGTAGATGTCGTAGTCGTCGAGCCGCCACACGTAGCCCTGCGAGTAGTCCGGGCGCGGCGGGCACTCGGCCGAGGTGCCGTGCGTTGAGGCGTAGAACACCCGCCTGTCACCGTCGTAGAAGTAGCCGCACGTGGTCTTGCCCTGCCCGTTCGAGATCCGGCGCAGGTGCGAGCCGTCGATCCGCATCACGTACTGCTGGTCGCAGGTAGTGCCCTCGCGACCGGACTGGAAGGTCAGCCACTTCCCGTCGGCCGAGAAGTACGCCTCGGCGTTTTCGCCGCCGAAGGTGAGCTGATGGATGTTGGCGAGGTGCGTCTCGCCGGGCTCGGGCGCGATGGTGACCGTGGGCGCGCCGCCGTGGTGGCAGGCCGCCAGCAAGGCGAGCATCCCGGCCGCCGCGGCTCGGCCGCGCGACAGGTAAAAAGGAAGAGCTTTCATCCCGATAATCCTAAGGTCTGGATGGGTCCGGCTGTAGTCCCGAGGGGCCGGCAGGCCCGGCGGCCGGCGCGCAGACCGGCGCGCTCGCGCTCGGGGGAGCCAGGTGGCCAGGGGGCACGATGGCCAGGTAGCGCCATCCCGGCGGGCCGTTGTCCGGCGCGGGCGCGTCGGCCCAGAGCTGAATCGCGCACGGCACGGCGCCCCGCAGCACCTGCGGGGGATGCTCTTCGTCGGTCAGGAACACCCAGGACGGTGCCACTACTTCGATCTCCTCCGCGAGCGCGCCTTTGCCGCCGGGAATGAACACTGGGTAGCTGACGCCGGCCGAATCGGCGACGTAGCCGAACAGGTCGGGGAGGCCGTCGCCCGTCAGGTCCTCGAACGCATACGCGCCGATCTCAGCGGCCGCCGGCATCGGCTGGCTGCGTCCCACCAGCGCGACCCCGCTGTCGTCGCTGCCCCACAGCTCGGCGCGTGCCTGGACCATCCCTTCGATCGTGGACTGCACGTCCACCAGCACCCAGACGGGGCCCCGCGGGGAGACCCATGTCCAGGCGCCCGCGGCAATCGCATCCGGGCTCTGGTACTGGCGGCGCACCCGCTCGGCCGCGCGCACGGTGACGCTGCTGTCCGTCCCTACGGCCTGGGTGCCCGCGCCGGTTTCACGGCGCGCGCAGCCCCAGGTCAGGGCACCAGCGAGGCAGGCCGCTCGGGCTGTGCTTCGGGCGACGACTTCCAGGCGACTTGGTACCACACGTAGCTCGCGTAAACGTTGCGAACGTAATCGCGCGTCTCGATGATCGACACGCGCTCGGCGAACAGGTCCGGGTCCGGATACTCCGGCCAGCTCTTCCATTTGGCGACGCGCCCGGCTCCCGCATTGTACGCGGCGAGCAGCGCGTAGGTTGGGAACGAGTCGCGGGCCTGGCGGTCGGCGATGTATCGCGCGCCAAGATGCAAGTTGAAGTCGGGCACGAACAGGAATTCGCGGTCCCACGGGCCCATCCGCATCCGCTCGGCGAGCTGCCGGCCGGTCGCGGGCATAACCTGGCCGATGCCGAGGGCGCCCACGCGCGAGATCGCGCGCGGATCGAACCGGGACTCCTGGCGGATCAGCGCGGCGAGCAGCAGCGGATCGACGCACTGCTCGCCGCCCTCGCCCTCGAGCACGCCTCGATACGCGACGGGGAACAGCGCGCGCGCGGCCCCTTGCACCATGCCCACACGGGAACGGATCTCGTCGCCCAGGAAGATCGACTCGCGCGCGTATCCCTGGTCGGCCGCCGCCTGCGCCGCCGCCATCAGGACGTACACCGAGACCGTCGTGTCGCTCGCCCATCCGGTCGCCTCGGCGCGGGCTTCCGCGTCGAAGCCGAACGCCGACAGCGTCCGGATGCGTTCGCGCGCCCGCGCCGGCGGAAACGTGCCCGACCGCGGTAGTGCCAGGACGGTATCGGAGAGAAACGCACTGTCGCCAAGGATCTCGCGGGCGCGCACACCGTAGAAAGCGATCGGGAACGCGGCCGCGAGGCGCCGCAGATCCGTACGCGCCGTCGTGTCGCCCGTTTCGAGTCGCAGCCGCGCCTCCCAGTACCGTGGCCCGAGCCCGAGCGCGCGAGCGCTGTCACGTCGCGCCGCGTCCCGGACCAGGGCGAGCGCGCTGTCCCGTGCGCCCCCCATGTACGCGATGAGGCCGAGCCGGAAGCGTGCGGCGTTGGCGGCCGGCGCGTCGGGGAACCGGCTGAGCAGCGTCAGGTATCGTGCCCGCTCGGTCGCCGTCTCGCTCTTGCTTCGATTGCGATCGGCGAAGCCCAGCAGCGCGCGCGCGACGCTGGTGTCGCCGGGATGCGCCTCCACCAGCCGCCCGAGCAGCACCTCGGCCTCCTCCCATCGCTCGGCGGCCGCCTCCACCTGGACCCGCGCGGCGCCGATGAGCCCCGCGCCGGGCGGACCCGCGCGCGCACCCGCGCTGTCCACCGCGCGCATCGCGACCGGAAAATCCCGGCGCTCCGATTCGATCCGCGCCATTTCGAGCCAGCCCGTGACCGCCAGCGTGTCGAGGCCCCGGCTCTTGAGCCGCGCGAGCGCGTTGCGCGCGAAGCGGGTGGCGGCGAGCCGGTCGCTGTGCGCGCGGTAGGTGCGGCTGACCGCCAGGTTTTCGGCGAACGACAGCGTATCGAAGTTCTGGGTGATGAAGGTCGCCGCCAGAAACGCGTTCGGGTTGAGGATGTTGGAGGGATCCTTGAGCAGGACCGAGTCGGCGCGAAGCCGGGCCTGGAGCCGGCGGCCCAGCAGGAGCTCGACATGCGCGACGTCGAGCGGCTTGCCGAATCGCTGGAACAGCTCGAGCGCGCCGAGCAGGTCGCCGGCGCTGGCTTTCCGCTGGGCGATGAACAGCTGCCCGCTGCGCGAGCTGCCCGGCGTGCGCGGGCCGGAGACCGTGGCGAACGCGACCGCCGTATCGCCCTCGAGCGCGGCCCGGCGGAGCGCGAACCAGTCGGCCAGCTCCGGGACGGCGATCGCCGCGCGACGCCAGGCCTGGACGGCCGAGTCGCGCATGCCGGCGAGCTCCAGCATGACCGGCAGCCGAACTGCCGCCGCGCGCGTGAAATCGCCGGCGGCGGGAAGCGCGAGCACGCGGCGGTAGCGCCGCTCCGCGTCGCGCCAGTGTTCCGAGCGCTCGTCGGCTCGCGCGGACAGCAGGATGAGCGCGGGAAGCGAGTCGCCGCCGCGCGCGCGCCTGAGCAGCGAGTCCACGGTCCGGTACCGCCCGAGACCCTCGGCGGCGCTCGCGTACAGCACGATGCTGTCGGCGCGCATCGCCCGCCCGCCGGCGCGCAGCGGCGGCAGCGCGCGCCACGCGTGCCAGTAACGGCCCGCGGCCAGCAGACTTTCGGCGTGCGGCGTGGTGGTCGTGCTGCATGCGGCGGCAGGTGGAGTGCCGGCGCGCGGCAGTGCTGCGCCACGCCCGCCGTGCGCGGGCGCCACGGCAAACGTCCCCCACACGAGACCGACGAGCGTGTTCACGCCATCAAAGGTACGCCCGGGCGCAACCCTCGCCTACCGCTGGATGCCGAAGCTGATCGGGACGCGCACCCTCACTCGCACCGCGTGTCCGGCCATGCGGCCCGGGCGGTATCGCGACGCGAGCACGACCCGCTCAGCCTCGGCCGCGAACAGCGGGTGCGTGTCTCCGACGATCTTCAGCGATCCCGCTTCGGCGCGGCCGGTCGTGTCCAGCACCGCCTCGACGACGACGCTGCCCTCGATTCCCGCCTGGCGCAGGACCTCGGGATAGCGCGGCTCGGGGTGCGAGATCATCTCGGGCGGCTCATCCACGACGCGCGACTCGAGCGGCAGCCCGCCTGGAATCCGATCACCCGACGGGAACAGGTTCGGGCCCGGCGAGCCGGTATCGCTCGATATGCCTGGCACGAACGTCGTCGGGTTCGTCAGCGGATCGGTCAGCGTCGGGTCCGGAAGCGTCACGGGAATATCCGGGGGAAACGAACGACCCGGCAGATAGCACGTGACGCATGGAGCCGGCGTGGGCGTCGGGCTCGATGGCCAGGGAAGATGCGGAGCCACGAAGATCTGCGGATCGTCGACCCGGGCGACCTGCTTCGTCGCCATCACGCCTGCCGTGATGATCGCCGCGTGGATCGCGAGCGACAGCGTGCGGCTCGTCCATTCGCCGCGGCGCCGCCCCGCGCGGCCGGACTCGATGAGCGCGAACATGACCGCCTCCGGTTGAGGGCCTGCCTGCAACCTGGGAGACGACGCTGACGCAGCGATTGACACATCATGACAGGATGCTGAACGGCGGGTGACAACTCAGCGCGTGATCTGCCTCACACCCTTGCTCGACGCGACGAACGCGATGTGCGCCATGCCGAGGAACAGTCCGTCTTCGACGATTCCGGGGCGGCGCGCGAGCGCGCGCGCGAGCGCCCGGGGTTCCTTGATGCCGCGCGGGAACCGGCAGTCCACGATGTAATTGCCGCCGTCGGTGCGGTACGGCTCGCCGTTCGCTCCGCGGCGCAGCGCTGGCTCGGCGCCCAGGCGCCCGAAGAAGGCGGTGTGCGTGGTCCATCCGAACGGCACGACCTCGACCGGGAGCGGCGCCCGCGTGCCGAGCCGGCGCACGCGCTTCGACTCGTCGGCGATCACGATGAACCGCCTCGCCGCGAGCGCCACGAGCTTCTCGCGCAGCAGTGCGCCGCCCAGGCCCTTGATGAGATCCAGGCCCGGACCGATCTCGTCGGCGCCGTCGATGGCGAGGGCCAGCTTGGGGTTCTCGTCGAGCGTGGTGAGGGGAATGCCTAACGAACGGCAGCGGGTTGCGGTGTCTTCCGACGTCGGAACGGCGACGATATCCGCGATCTCGCCGCGCGCGAGCCGCCCTCCAAGCAGCTCGAGCAGCGGGCGGACCGTGGAGCCGGTGCCGAGCCCGATGACGGTGCCGCTCGTGATGAGTGGAACGGCGCGCGCGGCGGCCGCGCGCTTCAGCTCGTCGGCTAGGGCTGGCAGATGTCGCGCGGGAGGGTCATGCGCCACGTGACGTGCTCCGAGTCCGCGAAGGCGCTGAGCTCGGCGTGGGCCGTGATCGTGTCGCGAATCAGGCGGATGTCCGCCGACGGGTCGAAGTACTGGCTCGGCGTTCCATCCGTCCAGGCGAGCGTGAGGCGGCCCGATACGGTGTCCACCGCGTAGGCGCCATGCCTGCCCGGAATCACCTCGAGTGTCTTCAGAACCGTATCCGTCGTGCCGTTGAGGGTCTCTTCGACCTCGCCAATGGCCGGGTCGTAATACCCGAAAATGAACGTGCCGAACGTGTCCGTCACCGCGGCATGCGGCACGAGCCCGATGCAGATGGCTCCGACGAGGCCCCGGTCCGCCAGCCAGGTCTGATGGAGCCTGATCCCCGTTGCCGTGTCCACGAGGCTGTACACCAGCGGCGGGGCCCTGAGGCTGAAGACATAGACATTCGCGTTGTTCGGAAAGACCGGGACCGAGCTGTCCTTCGACAGGCAGGCCGCGGGCGCCGCGACGGCGGCGGCCATGGCGACGATGAACCGGGCTCGCTTCATGCGAGAATGATGGGCAAGGAGCGACCGGAGGGGCAAGCCGCCTGCCTTCATGTGCGCCGGGTTTCCATCCTGGAACGTGCCGCGTACCAGATCGGGCCGATCGCGCCGAAGAACGCCGCGACGGCGACGCCGACCAGCCCGATGTCCCGGCTGTGCACCTCCAACGCGACGCCAAGGGCGATGAGCAGCATCGGCAGCGCGGCCAGCACGATCAGCGCGGGCACTCGGACGGGAACGCGAAACGGCCCGCGCAAGTCCGGCTCGCTCCGGCGCAGTCGGATCAGCGCGGCGAACTCGAGCGACAGCGCCGCGCTGTAGAGCAGCACGTCGGCGGCGAGCAGGCCGCCGAAGGAGAGCAGCGCAAACCCGGAGTAGAAGGCCGCCGAGAGAACGACCGCGCGCCACGGCGTCCCACGCTCGTCGGTGACGGCGAGCGCGCCGGGCAGCAGCCCGTCCTGCGCCAGCACGAGCGGGATGCGCGAGTAGACGAGCAGCAGCGCGTTGAACAGCGCGAACGCGCTCACCATCCCGGCGAGCGCGATCCACACCGCGAGCCACCCTCCCGCCACGCTCCGCGCGACCAGTGGCCACGCGCCGTCGCTCCACGTCGCCCAGTCGGTGACCGCGAGCGCGGGAATGATCGCCAGCGCGTACACGCCCGCCACCAGCGGCAGCGCCCGCATCAGCGCGCGCGGGTAGGTACGCCCCGACGCCTCGATCTCGCCGCCGACCGTCGAGGCGTTGTCCCAGCCGCTGTAGTTCCAGATGCTCTGCGAAATCCCGAGGCCCAGCACGCCGAGCAGGCCGCTTCCCGGCGCGTGGAACGGCGCCGCGCGAAACGCCGCGCTCGCTCCCCCCGTGATCCAGTGCGTGAGGGCGAGGCCGGCGAGCAGGACGAACGGCACCAGCACCGCCGCGACGAACCAGCCCGATGCCAGGCCGACGGTGCGTGCGCCGCGCAGGTTGAGCCACGTCGCGCCCCAGATCATCGCG
The DNA here is from genome assembly GCA_044449445.1 of Gemmatimonadales bacterium. Taxonomy (GTDB): domain Bacteria; phylum Gemmatimonadota; class Gemmatimonadetes; order Gemmatimonadales; family JACORV01; genus DASXPG01. Next base: position 11,747 of record JBIOIA010000004.1, on the reverse strand, counting down.
AGCGCGAGCGCCCATGCGTGCCAGCGGCCCAGGTCGCCCGTGAAGAAGCGCAGGTACTGCATGAACAGCACCGGATAGATCGCCATGTCGATCAGCGAGTACATCCAGCTCAGCCAGCCGTTGGTGAACCCCCACCCGCGGCCGAAGGCGCGCTTGACCCACTGGTAGTAGCCGCCCTCGGCCGGCAGCATCGAGGCGAGCTCGCCGATGAGCAGCACTTCGGGGACGCTGTAGACGAGCGGCGTCAGAACCAGGAGCAGCATGGCGACGCCGGGCCCGGTACTACCCACGACGCCTTCCAGGCCGAACGGCCCGCCGGAGACGTTGAAGAACATCACCGCCACGAGCGGGCCGAGCGTCAGACCGGAGCGTCGTTTCGGCATGGGGGACCAATCGAACGGCGGCCGGCGGGGCCGGTCAAGGTCCCGGTTGCAACCATTTGACGCCATCACCCGTCTCACCTATACATAGACGACTTAGGTATAGGGAGCACATATATGAGTGACCCGCGCTCGGAATTGCTGCCTGGTACGCTCGACCTGCTGATCCTCAAGACGCTGACGGCGGGCGTGCTGCACGGCTACGGCATCGCCCAACACATCCAGCGGCTCTCGCGCGAGGCGCTGCGGGTCGAGGAGGGCTCGCTCTACCCGGCGCTCCAGCGGATGCAGGTCAAGGGCTGGGTCGCTTCGGAATGGAGGCTCTCCCCCACCGGACGGAAGGCCCGCTACTACCGGATCACGGCGGCGGGGCGCCGCCAGTTCGGGCTCGAGGAGTCGAGCTTTCGTCGCTCGGTCGCGGCAGTCGCCCGCGTGCTGAGGGGAGCCGAGGCATGAGGCCCGCCGAGTTCCTGCGTCGCCTCGTAGCGTGGAGGCGCCGCGACGCGCTGGAGCGGGAGCTGTCGCAGGAGATGGAAGCCCACCTGGACATGCTGGCGCGCGATTTCGAGCAATCCGGCATGTCGACGGAGGAGGCGCGCGCGGCCGCGCGCCGGCAGCTCGGCAACGACCTCTCGATCCGCGAGCGGAGCCGCGACAGCTGGGGGCTGCCGGCGCTCGACGCCGTACTCCAGGATCTGCGGCACGCGCTGCGCGGACTCGCGAGAGCGCCGGCCTTCACGGTCGCCGTCGTTCTCACCCTCGGCCTCGGCATCGGCGCGACGACCTCGATCTTCGGCGTCCTCTCCGGCGTCGTGCTGCATCCCCTGCCGTTCCCGAACGAAGGCCGCCTCATCACACTGTGCGAACAGTATCCCGGCGCCACGAAGGACTGGTGCAGCATCTCGCCGCCTAACGTCGAGGACATCGCAGCGCGCTCGAAGACCATCGAGGCCATCGGCATCGGCCGGTCGTGGTCGGCCCACATGACGACCCCCAACGGTGCCCAAGACGTCCCGATCGGCATCGCCACACCGGGACTGTTTCGGGCGCTCGGCGTCGGCGTCATCAAGGGACGGATGATCGAGGCAGCGGACCTGGTCGGCCGGCCCAGCGACGTGGCACTGCTCACGTACGAGATGTGGCAGGACAAGTTCGCCGGCGATTCGGCAGCCGTGGGGCGCACGATCCTGCTCGACGAGCACCCGGTGCGCATCGTCGGCATCCTCCAGCCCGGCTTCCGCCTCCCGGAGTTCGAGTACATCGAGATGTGGCGGCCCGTGCACATCAACCCGGCGGACGAGCAGCACCGCGACTGGCGCGGCTTCGTGGCCTACGGCCGGCTGCGCGCCGGCAGCTCCCTGCGCGATGCGCGCATCGAGCTTGCCGCGATCACCGCCGGGCTCAGGCGCGAGCACTTCGCGACGACTCCTGGCTGGGACATCGTCCCGGAGTCGCTCCGCGATCTCGTCGTGGGCGGCGTCCGGCCGGTGCTGCTGATGTTCCTCGGCGCGGTGGCGCTGGTGCTCCTGATCGCGTGCGCGAACGTGAGCAACCTGCTGCTGGCGCGCACGGCCGTGCGTGGCCGCGAGATGGCACTGCGCTCGGCGCTGGGCGCGAGCGCCGGACGCATCGTTCGCGCGCTGCTGGTCGAGAGCCTCGTACTGGCACTGGGCGGTACCGCGGTCGGCGTTGCCCTCGCCGCCGGCGCGGTGCGCGTGTTCCGCGCGCTGGCACCCGGAGGGATACCGCGCGTCGCCGAGGTTGGGCTCGACGCGCGCGTGCTCGTCTTCGCGTCCGGACTGTCGGTGATGACGGCGCTGCTCGTCGGGCTCGCGCCCGCGCTGCGCGCCTCGCGCGTGGACCTGGCGCAGGCGCTGCGTGAAGGCGGCCGATCGGGGCCGGCGCGTCACGCGCGCTTCAACTCCATGCTGGTGACGCTCGAGCTGGCGATGGCGGTGCTGCTCGTCGCCGGGGCCGCAACGCTGGCCCGGAGCTTCGCCGCGTTCACCGCGTGGAATCCGGGTTTCGAGACCCGGCACCTCGCGCTGTTCAGCGTGTCGCCCGCCTCCGCGCGGTACGACACCGGGGTGAAGCTTGGCGCGCTGTGGGACCGCCTCGAAGGCGACCTCAATTCAATCCCCGGCGTGACGTCCGTCGGTCTGGCCTCGGCCGGCCCGAACTTCGGCGGCCTCGAGAACTGGGAGATGGAGCTCGAGGGTCGGCCGCCGGACCAGAAGGTGTCCGTCCGCTGGTTCGACGTGAGTCCCGGGTACTTCGCGGCGCTCGGCGTGCCATTGAAACGCGGGCGCGCGCTCGACTCGCACGACGTTCACGGCGGGCCCTCGGTGTGCCTCGTGAACGAGACGCTCGCGCGCCGCTACTGGCCCGGGCAGGACCCGGTCGGCCGGAGAATCGTGTTCCCGGTCTCGGCGACCGACCGCCTGACGTTCACGATCGTCGGTGTCGTCGGCGACGTGGCGCCGACGCGGCCCGGAGCTGCGCCGGAGCCGGAGATGTACTGGTCCAACCGGCAGCAGCCGCGTCCCTACACCTGGGTCGTGGTGCGGACGAGCGTCGATCCGGCGTCGATTTTTGGGATGATCCGCTCGCGGCTCAAGGAAGTCGATGCGGACTTCGATGCGAAGCTGATCCGCACGATGCCCGAGCTTCAGGACCGCGAGCTGGCGGCGCCGCGGTTCGACATGCTGCTGCTGCTGAGCTTCGGCGCCGCGGCACTGCTGCTCGCCGCGGTCGGCACCTACGGCCTGCTGGCCTACAACGTCACGCAGCACACGCGCGAGATCGGAATCCGGCTCGCGCTGGGCGCGCAGCCCCGGCACGTCATCCGCTCGGTGCTCTCGCGCGGGCTCGGCATGAGCGGCGCGGGCATCGTGCTCGGGCTCGGAGCGTTCCTGTTCGTGGGTCGCGCGCTGGCGCCGCTGGCGCCGGGCGTGTCTCTGAAGGATCCGCTGACGCTCGCCGGCGCCGGGGCCGTGCTGCTCGGCGTGTCCGCGGCCGCCTGCCTCGTCCCCGCCCTGCGCGCCGGCCGGGTGGATCCGATCCTGACCCTCAGCGCGGAGTAACTGCCCGGGGATCGCCCCGATTGCCTGACTCCGGCCGTCAGTTGGAAGAGCGAGGGTGGAGTGGCCAGGGGCGGAATCGAACCGTCGACACGCGGATTTTCAGTCCGCTGCTCTACCATCTGAGCTACCTGGCCGGGGCGGGAAAAGTAGCAGGAGGCCGCTTGGGCCGCCAAGCGCCGCGACCAATCAACCGCCCCAGATCACCGACGGGTCGTCGCCCGCGAACACGTTGGCGTGCACCATCCAGCCGAAGATGCGCGGCAGGAACACGCCGCCCACCAGCTCGCACGCCTCGCGCGTCGCAATCGGCGACTTGGGCCCGAAACGCGGCATGCCGCCGTCGGTCTCGGTCCAGCGCTGCTGCGCGCCGCGCGGGGGCACGCACCAGACCACGTGCTGGTGCCAGTGCGCCACGCTGAGCGGCACGCGCCGGTCCAGCTCGTCGAGTGAGGCCTGCGCCGGGGCCGTGTACATCGCGCCCACCAACTCGAAGCCGCCGCCCGCTTTCCTCTTGTAGAGCAGTGCGGTCGGCCGGGCGGGATCGAACCCGAACACCGCGTTCAGCCCGTTGCGCCAGTTCGTGAAGTGGTAGACCGGCTGAGGCACGTTAGGCAGGAAGATGCGATAGCCGTCGGCCTCGGCCACATGGACATCGCGGTATTTCTCGATCGCCATGCGCAGCTCCGAGACGCGCAGAGCCGCCCGCGCCGAGTCGGCGACGCTCTTGACCCTCGATGGCGTCATGCGCATGTGCACGTCGGCCATCATCCGGCCGCTCATCGCCTGGTCCGCTGCCGCGTTGGCCCTGGCGTCCGTGGTGTCCATCGGCATGCCGCTCGTCGGGCGGTCCTGTGCCCGGCCCGTGCCCAGGGCGAAGGACTCGAAGAGCAAGAGGCCCACTACCGCGACATTGGATATGCGCATTCGATCCTCCCTTCCCTCAGACGACACGGCTCGCCGGTTCGTTAGCCCGGCGATACCTTAGCCGCCCCATGGGCACCTACCCCAATCTCATCGTTCCGGGCCATCCGCTGATCCGCCACAAGCTGTCGCTGCTGCGCGACAAGCGGACCACGACCAAGGATTTCCGCGAGCTCGTCGCCGAGATCGCGATGCTGCTCGCTTACGAGGTCACCAAGGAGCTGACCACCGAGCCCGTCGAGATCGAGACGCCGCTCGAGCGGATGACGGCCGAGAAGGTATCGGGCAAAAAGCTCGCGCTGGTCCCGATCCTGCGCGCCGGCCTGGGGATGGTGGAGGGCGTGCTGCGCCTCGTCCCCTCGGCGCGGGTCGGCCACATCGGCATGTACCGCGACCACGACACGCTCCAGCCGGTTCCTTACTACTTCAAGGCGCCTGCGCCGCCCGAGCAGCGGGACTTCTACGTCCTCGATCCGATGCTCGCCACCGGCGGCTCGGCGGCGGACGCGTGTACGACGCTCAAGAAGGCGGGCGCGCGCTCGATCCGGTTCCTGTGCATCGTCGCGGCGCCCGAGGGCGTCAAGAAGATGCTCGCGGCCCACCCCGACGTACCGATCTACGCCGCCGCCCTCGACCGCCAGCTCAACGCCCACGGCTACATCCTGCCGGGGCTGGGCGACGCCGGAGACCGGATCTTTGGCACCCGTTAACGCGCGCATCACGTTCCACGGCGCGGCCGGTGAAGTCACCGGCTCGATGCACCTGCTCGAGATCGGCAAGAAGAAGATCCTGCTCGACTGCGGCCTGTTCCAGGGCCGGCGCGAGGAAGCGCGCGTCAAGAACACGGGCTTCCCGCTCGAGGCCCACGAGATCGATGCGGTCATCCTCAGCCACGCGCACATCGACCACTGCGGCCGGCTGCCGCTGCTCGTGAAGAACGGCTACCACGGACCGATCTACTGCACCAGCGCGACCAAGGACCTGGTCGATATCATGCTGGCCGATGCCGGGCACATCCAGGAATCGGACGCGATCTTCCTCCGGAAGCGCGGTCAGATCGTCGATCCGCTGTACACGGCGAACGACTCGGCCAAGGTCTCCCGCCAGACCGTCGCGATTCCCTACGACAAGCCCTACGACGTGCTCACGGGCCTGCGCTGCACGTTCAAGGACGCCGGCCACATCCTCGGCTCCGCCTCCGTCAATCTCGACCTGGCCACCAACGGCGCGGAGCGGCGGATCGTCTTCTCGGGCGACATCGGCCGCGCCGGGCTTCCGATCATCCGTGATCCGCAGCCGCTGCTGGGGGCGCAGCCCGACGTCCTGATCGTCGAGAGCACCTACGCGGGCCGCGTGCACGAATCGCCCGGCGACGCGCAGAGCCAGCTCGCGGGTCACATCCGCCGGGTCGCCAAGCGCGGCGGCAAGGTGATGATTCCCGCGTTCGCGCTGGGCCGGACGCAGGAGATCATCTACGAGCTGCACCGCCTGGTGAACGCGCGGCAGATCCCTGTGATTCCGATCTACGTGGACTCGCCGCTCGCCGTCAGCGCGACGGACATCTTCACCAAGCACCCCGACATCTTCGACCTCGACCAGGACATGCTGAAGCGGGTGAGCGGGGTGTTCCAGTTCACGCCCGTGACCTACGTACGGTCGGTCGAAGAGTCGAAGGCGCTGAACACGATGCGCGGTCCCATGATCATCATCGCGGCGAGCGGCATGGCGGAATCAGGCCGGATCGTCCATCACCTGATCAACGGCCTGCCCGACACGCGCAACATGTGCCTGCTGGTCGGGTTCACGGCGAGTTACACGCTGGGCGACCGGCTGCGGCAGGGCGCGAAAGAGGTCCGCATTTTCGGACAGGTGGTGCCGGTGCGCGCCGAGGTGCAGATGGTGGCCGGCTACTCGGCCCACGGCGACAAGAACGACCTGTCGGCCTGGATCACTGGCCTCGGCCCGGCGCCGAAGCGCGGCTTCGCGGTGCACGGCGAGGCCGGCCTCACGGCGATGGCGACGATCCTCGCGGACATGAAGGTCCCGGACGTTCAGATTCCGACGCTGCACCAGTCGTTCGACCTGTAGCGTCGCCGCCGTTAGCTTGCCCGGATGCGCCGCATCGTGGCGATCCTGCTGGGAGCGCTGGCCCTCTCATGGCTCGCATCCCTGGCGGCAGTCGTCTGGGCCTCGCGTCATGATTCCGCGCGTCCGGCCGACGCGATCGTCGTGCTCGGGGCCGCGCAGTACAACGGGCACCCCTCACCGGTCCTCAAGGCCCGTCTCGATCACGCCGCGCTGCTGTATCGCCGGCACTTCGCGCCGCGCGTCATCGTGACCGGCGGCGTCGGCACCGGTGACAGCGTGAGTGAGGCGGTGGTGGCCCGGCGCTACCTGGTCGAGACCGGTATTCCGGACAGCGTGGTGCGGGCCGACACGGCGGGCCGCACGTCGGAAGCGTCGCTCCGGGCCGTGAGCACGGATCTGCCCCCCGGCAGGCGGCAGGTCATCCTGGTGAGCGACGGCTTTCACATGTTCCGACTCGGCATCATCGCGCGACGCTTCGGGCTCGATCCTCTGGGCTCGCCGGCACCGACGAGCCCGATCCGCGCCAGCCGGCGCACCGAGGCGCTGTATCTTCTGGCGGAGTCGTTCAAGGCACCCGCGGCATTCTTCGTGACGAGGTCGGAATGAACACGACGGCGAACCGGCGGACGGGCGGACCGGCGGACGGATTCCTCGAACGGGTCGGCGTGACGGTGGGGTTGGCAGCGGTGTTGCTGACCGCCGGTCCGCCCGTCCGCCTGTCCGCCCAGGATCTCCGCGTCCGCTACGAGACGTTCACCCTTCCCAACGGGCTGCAGGTCATCGTCCACGAAGACCGCTCAGTCCCGGTGGTGGCGGTGAACATCTGGTACCACGTCGGCTCGGGCGACGAGCACGTCGGGCGCACCGGCTTCGCGCACCTCTTCGAGCACATCATGTTCATGGGCTCGCAGCACGTGCCCACCGGCCGGTTCGACCAGCTGCTCGAGGCCGCGGGCGCCGATAATAACGGCTCCACGACGGAGGACCGCACCAATTACTACGAGGAAGGGCCCTCGAACTCGTTGGGCCTGATGCTCTACCTCGACTCCGACCGCATGGGCTACCTCATTCCGGAGATCACGCCCGACAAGGTGAACCTCCAGCGCGGCGTAGTGGAGAACGAGCGACGCCAGCGCGTGGACAACCAGCCCTACGGCCTCGCCGAGGAGAACATCCTGAGCCGGCTCTACCCGGCGGGCCATCCGTACAGCTGGCCGGTCATCGGCTCGATGACGGACCTCGAGGCCGCCTCGATCGAGGACGTCCGGAATTTCTTCCGCACCTGGTACGTGCCCAACAACGCCACCCTGGTGATCGCCGGCGCGGTCACGCCCGCCGAAGGGCGGCAGATCGCCACGCGCTGGTTCGCCGACGTGCCGAAGGGCAGCGACGTCTCGCGCAACGCGGCACCGGCCGCCTTCTCCCTGCCCCGCGACGTCTACGCCACGCTGGAGGACCGGGTCCAGCTCCCGCGCGTGTACAACGCGTGGCACACGGTGAAGGCGTTCGCGAGCGACGACGCCGCGCTCGACGTGCTGACCGATATCCTCGCCTCCGGTCGCAGCTCACGGCTGTACCAGCGGCTGGTGTACCAGATGCAGATCGCGACGCAGGTCACCGCCTACGAGGACAGCAAGCGCGTGGACGGCGACCTCCGCATCTTCGCGACCGCGCGCCCCGGACACGACCTGAACGAGCTCGAGCGCGTCATCAACGAGGAAGTGGGTCGCATCGCCGCCGATGGGCCGACCGACCGCGAAGTCGAGCGGGTGCGCAACCAGAACGAGGCCCAGTTCCTCTCGCGCATGGAGACGGTGCTCGGCAAGGCCGACCAGCTCAACTACTACAACTACTTCATGGGCACGCCCGACTACTTCCAACAGGACCTGGGCCGCTATCGCCGTGTGGCCGCCGCCGACGTGCAGCGCGTGGCCCGGCAGTACCTGGCGGACCAGCATCGCGTGGTGCTCAGCGTGGTGCCCCAGGGCAAGACCAACCTCGCCGCGACGGAAGGAGCAACGCCATGAGGACGCTCCTCGCCCTCGCCGCAGCCACCTTCTCCCTGGCCGCGACACCCCTGGTGGCGCAGGGTCCCGATCGCACGAACGCCCCCGCGCTGCCGCCGCCGGCGCCGCTGCACGTGCCCGCGGCCCAGACGGCGCGTTTGCCCAACGGGCTCGAGGTGATCGTGGTGCCGATGCACAAGGTGCCGATCGTAGACGTCAACGTGATCCTGGGAGCCGGCAGTGTGCGTGATCCGGACGACCTGCCCGGCCTGGCGACGTTCACCGCCAATCTGCTCGACCAGGGCGCCGGCAATCGCAGCGCGCAGCAGATCGCCGAGCAATCGGCGTACCTCGCGGCGCAGTTGCGTACCTTCGCGTCCAATGAGTGGGCCCAGGTCCAGGTCCACGTGCCGAAGCGCCAGCTGGATTCGGCGCTGGACCTGCTCGCCGACGTGGTGCTGCGCCCCACCTTCCCCGATTCCGAAGTGGCCCGGCAGCGGGAACTGCGCCGCACCGGCATCCTGCAGCTGCGCGATCAGCCGACCGCGCAGGCGCCGATTGCTTTCAACGCCATCGTGTATGGCCCCTCGCATCCCTACGGCCGCCCAACGGGCGGCACCGAAGCGTCCACCGCGCTGCTCACCCGCGAGCGCGCGCAGGCTTTCTACAACAACTACTACCAGGCCGGCGGTGCCCGCATCCTGTTCGTCGGTGACATCACGCTCGCCGAGGCTCGCCGTCTCGTGGCGGCCCGCTTCGGCTCCTGGGCGCGGGGCACCACGGCCCAGCTGCCCCGGGCCGAATCGCCGGCATTGGGCCCGCGCACCATCTACCTCGTGGACAAGCCGGGCGCAGCCCAGTCGGTGATTCGCATCGGCAACGTCGGTGCGGAGCGCAGCTCGCCCGATTACTACGCCTTGCGCGTGATGAACACGATCCTGGGCGGCTCGTTCACGTCGCGGCTGAACCAGAACCTGCGCGAAACGCACGGCTACACCTACGGCGCGAATTCGAGCTTCGCCTTGCGGCGGCTCGCCGGGCCGTTCGCGGCGGCGGCATCGGTCGTGACCGCCAAGACCGACAGCTCGCTGATCGAGTTCCTCAAGGAGCTGCGACGCATCCGCGACTCGCTGGTTCCGGGGCCGGAGCTGGACAAGACAAAGGCCTACATCGCGCTTGGCTTCCCGGGAGACTTCGAGACGACCAACGGCACGGCGGCGCAGTACTTCGATCTCCTCATCAACGAGCGGCCACTCGCCGAGCTGGACGGCTTCGTCGCGGGCATCAATCGCGTCACCGCGGCCGACGTCCAGCGCGTGGCGCGGCGCTACCTGGACCCCGACCACTTCGTGATCGTGGTAGTCGGCGACCGAAGCCTGATCGAGACCGGCATCCGCGCGTTGAACGAGGGGCCGATTTCGATCCGCGACCTGTGGGGCCAGGAGATTCATTGAGCGACCAGAAGGCGCGGCCGGGTCAGGTCGCCTCGCGGCGCATCTACGCCGGCCGCGTCGTCTCGCTCGACGTCGACACGGTTCGCTTTCCCGACGGCAGCACCGGCGAGATGGAGATGTTCCGACACTCCGGCGCGGCGGCCGTCGTGCCCGTCCTCCGACCCGCCGCCGATCCCGAGATTCTGCTGCTGCAGCAGTACCGCTACGCCACCGGCGGCGAGATCTGGGAAATCCCCGCCGGCCGCCTCGATGCGGGCGAGGCGCCCGAATCATGCGCGCGCCGCGAGCTGCTCGAGGAGACGGGCGCCAGCGCCGAGCGCTTCGAGCTGCTGACCACCATCTACCCGACTCCCGGATTCTGCGACGAGCAGATCCACCTGTTCGCGGCGCATGACGTCCGCGTGGACGAGCGGGCCGTCCAGCGCGAGAAGGACGAGTTCATGAAGGTCGTCCCACACCCGCTTTCGAGGGTCCTCGGCATGGTCGCCAGCGGTGAGATCGTGGATGCCAAGACGATCTGCGCTGTCCTCTATTTCGCAGCGTTTCGAACCGCTTTGTAACCAAAAGGGGACGGCAACCGTCCCTGTCCAAACTGCAACGTCCTGCGCGTCTCGCGCATCTAATCGATTACAGGTCAAGAGCTTGGTTCCGGCGCGGCCGGCTGCAGGGTGCCCGGGTATGGTTTCTGCGTAATGGAACCAGAGTTAATACGTCAACGTTCTAGGGGTGAAACACATGACCTCGACTGCAGTGACCCGAGAGCGGACCCTCAAGAGCCGTGCGGCACCGCCGAGCCCCTTCGCGGGCCTCGACGATGCGCGCGTCGTCCAGGCGTTCCTGGACGGCGACGCTCGTGCATTCACCGACCTCGTGGTCCGCTACCAGTCCCGGCTGCTCAACTTCGTCTACCGGACCATCGGCGACCGCGAGCGCGCCGAGGACCTGGTGCAGGAAGTGTTCGTCCGAGTGTACCGGCACCTGGCTCGGTTCGACCAGGGCAAGAAGTTCTCGACTTGGATCTACACGATCGCGTCAAACCTGGCGAAGAACGAGCTGCGCAATCGCAGCCGCAACCCGCTCGTGCTCTTCCAGACGATCAGGAAGCAGTGGGACGCCGACCACCGCCCGCTCCAGTTCGAGGACACCAGCGCGCGCCCGGACGACCTGTTCCGGAAGCGGCACCTCAAGGAACTGGTCGAGTGGGCCGTGGCTCAGCTCCCCGAGCATCACCGGGTGGTGTTCGTGCTGCGGGAACTCGAGGGCAAGAGTTACGAGGAAATCGCGGACATCACGGGCTGCAACCTCGGGACGGTCAAGAGCCGGCTGAACCGGGCGCGGAACAACTTCGCCACGGTGATCGCCCCGCTCCTGGACTGACTCCGCCCTCTCCGGGGGGCACTTCACAGCTTTCCGCAGGCCGGTAACCGGCCCGCCGGAACCCTTGCCGGGGCCGGCGGTACCACAGTAGTCTGTAACCGGTTACGAGATGAACTGCCGACAGTTCCGCGACGCCTACTCCGACTTCTCCGACGGTCTGCTCGACGAGGCGGCCGAGGTGCGCTGTCACGTGCACCTGGCCGAGTGCCCCGAGTGTCGTCGGTTCCACGCCGCCTTGAGGCGGGGTGTCATGGCCCTGCGTGGCCTGAAGCCCCCCTCGCCATCCAAGGACTTCGACGAACGGCTCCTGGCACGCCTCTCCACCGAGCGTCCGGAGGAGCCCGGGTCCCGTTTCCTGGTCGGCATCGCCGGCGCCGTGCTGGTGCTCGCGGTGATGGGGGCCGTTGGATGGGAGGCCCACGCCTGGATCGCCCCCCC
>JBIOIA010000003.1:0-42462 GCA_044449445.1 Gemmatimonadales bacterium | reverse complement strand
GGCACGCTCCAGGCCGCCGAGGCGATCAAGCTGATCCTGGGCGCGGGCGAGCCGCTGGTCGGACGGCTGCTCGTGCTGGACGTGCTGGCGATGCGCTTCCGCGAGCTGGCGCTGGAGAAGGATGCCTCGTGCCCGCTGTGCGGCGAGCGGCCAACGGTGCGCTCGCTGAGCGACTACGACGCGTTCTGCGGCGGGGCGGCGCCGCAGTCCCCGAAGGAGCCCATCACGATGGAGCTGTCTGCGGCCGACTTGAAGGAAGAGCTCGCGCGCGGCCCGAAGATCGTGCTGCTCGACGTGCGCGAGCCGTGGGAATTCGAGCTGTGCCGAATCGAGGGCAGCGTGGCGGTGCCGATGGGCGAGCTGCCGGAGCGACTGGAGGAGCTCGACAAGGGCGCGACGATCGTCACCCTCTGCCACAAAGGCTCGCGCTCGCTGCAGGCCGCGCGCTTCCTCAGGGCCAGCGGCTTCGCGAACGCCCGGTCGCTGCGCGGGGGCGTGGAAGCCTGGGCGGTGGACGTGGACCCGGGGATGACGCGCTACTGATCCCCGGCTATGTTTCTCGGCCCGCCGAAGTGGTGGAACTGGTAGACGCGCTGCGTTCAGGGCGCAGTGGGCGTAAGCCCGTGTGGGTTCGAGTCCCACCTTCGGCACCTGAAAGACAGCTCAAAGCTGAAAGCTGAAAGCCGAAAGTGCGCTTTCAACTTTCAGCTTTCAGCTTTTGACCATTCGGAACTACCGTTCTATCTTGGGGTTACGAAACACGTGTCCCCCTCTGTGAAGCTCCAGCGAGCGCCCCACCCGGGCAAGAAAGCGCGGCCGATCCGCGTGATCGCCCGCAATCCGCGTGCGCGGCACGACTACGAGATCCTCGCGACCTACGAAGCCGGCCTGGTGCTCCAGGGCACCGAGGTGAAGTCCCTCCGGGCACGCCGCGGCAGCATCCTGGGCGCATTCGGCAGGGTCCACCGCGGCGAGGTGTTTCTCGAGGGGATCCACATCCCGCCCTACGAGCAGGGCAACATCCACAATCACGATCCGCTCAGGACCCGCAAGCTGCTGATGCACAAGCAGGAGATCCGCCGCCTGATCGGCGCGGTGGAGCAGAAGGGCCACACGCTGGTGCCGCTGGAGATCCACTTCAAGGGCCCGACGGCGAAGGTCGTGATCGCGCTGGCGCGCGGCAAGAAGCAGCACGACAAGCGTGACGACCTGAAGCGACGCGAGGCCGAGCGCGACATGCAGCGCGCGTTGAAGCGCGGATGAACGGCACGCGCGGCGTGTTCGCGCTCGCGCTCGCGCTGGCGCCGCTCGCGGGCCCGCAAGCGCCTGCTCGCGGCGCGGCACCCGAGGCGATCACCGTCACGTCGGCGCGCGGCACGCTGCGTGTGCCCGTCGCCCTTGACCGCGGCTTCCCGGCGCTCGCAGTGGCCCCGTTGGGCGAGGTGCTCGCGCTCGAGATTCTGGCATCGCCGCCGGGCACGGCGTCGCTGGGCGTCAGCGGCCGCGTGTTCACCTTCGTCCTCGACGCCGCCTACTTCCGATACCTCGGCACCGTCTACGCGCTCGCGGCCGGACCATACGTCGCGCGCGACTCGCTGTTCGTCCCGCTCCAGTTCTTCGCCGAGCACCTGCCGCGGCTCATCGCGCGCTACCGCTATGACGCGGCGCGCGGCCTGTTCGAGGAGTTGCCCGAGGCGGCAGCGGACCAGGTGCAACGGGTTGTGGTCACGCCGTCCGCCCCCGCGGTCCGCCCGGCCGTTCCGGCCGTTAGGCGGCCGCGCGTCGTCGCCATCGATCCGGGCCACGGCGGCGTGGACGTCGGGATGACGGGCCCGATCGGGAGCGAACACTTCCTGCGCGAGAAGGACATCACGCTCGGCATCGCGCGCGAGCTGGCGCGCGAGCTCCCGAACCAGGGCCTGACCGGAGTGCTGACCCGCGACGCCGACACGCTGATCGCGCTTGGGGATCGTGGCGCGATCGCCGCGCGGGCCGGCGCCACCATCTTCGTGTCCATCCACGTCAACGCGGCGCCGCCCAGCTGGGGCAGGGCGGCGCGAACCGCGCGCGGCTTCGAGACCTACTACCTCGCCGAGGCCCGGACCGAGGACGCGCAGCGCGTCCAGCGGATGGAGAACTCCTCGGTGCGCTTCGAGACGGCGGCGAGGGCCGGGCACGGCGATCCGATGGGATTCATCCTGCGCGACCTGGCGCAGAACGAGCACCTGCGCGAGTCGAGCCGGCTCGCCGAGCTGGTGCAGGAATCGCTCGGCAAGGTGCACCCCTCCGAGAGCCGCGGTGTGAAGCAGGCGGGTTTCATGGTGCTCGCCACGAGCTACATGCCGGCGATCCTCATCGAGACCGGGTTCGGTAGCAACGACGCCGAGGCGCGCTACCTGGCGAGCCCGGCCGGCCAGCGCCGGCTGGCGCGCGCGATCGCCGAGGGCATCGGGCGCTACATGGCCGAGCTCGAGCGGCGACTGGCCGCGGGGAATTCGAGATGAAGAGGTTGATGCCCCTGTGTCTCGCCCTGGGCCTCAGCGGCTGCGTCTACTACAACGGCGTGTACAACGCCAAGCACTGGGCGTCGCAGGCCGAGGCGTCCGAGCGCGCGGGTCGCACCCTCGAAGCGACCGACCGGTGGCGCAGCGCGGAGGTGCACGCCGACTCGGTGATCGCGCGCCATCCGGGTTCGCACTGGGTGGGCGAGGCATACCTCATTCGCGGCCGTGCGCTTCTCGCCGAGCAGTCGTTCGCCGACGCGGTCGTCGCGCTCGAGGAGGCCGCTCGCCGGCTCAGCTCGCGGGAGCAGCGCCTCGAGGCCGAGCTGGGGCTGGGCCGCGCGAACATGGCGCTGCGCCGCCTGCCGCAGGCGCTGGAGGCCCTCGATTCGGCGGCGCAATCGCACGACTCGCGGCGTCGCTCGCTGGCCCTCCTGTACCGGGGCCGTGCCTACCTGCTCGCCCATGAGCCGGCGCTCGCGCTCGAGGATTTCCGCGGCTCGCGCGAGCGCGAAGCGCACACCGAGCGCGTACGGGCCGCGCTCGCCCTTGGGGAGGTGCGGCAGGCCGCCGAGCTCGCCGAGAGCGCGGCGGGCTCCGCTCCATTCGACGAATCGCAGTGGTTGCCCTTGCTCGACAGCCTCGGTCGCGCCGGTCTGGTCGAGTCCGCGAGCAGGTCCGTGGACCGGTTGCTGCTTCGCGCCGACCTCGGGATGGGCTCCAAGGCGCGGCTCTCGCTGGCCGATGCCGGTCGCCGGCTCCAGGTCGCCGACACGGCAGGTGCGTCGGCGCGGCTGGGCCTGGTGACGCGCCTCGTGCCCGACAGCGTCGAAGGCCGCGCCGCGACACTGGCGTTGCTGCGGCTTGAGCTGGTCGCCATCGGCACGACCGACGAGCTCGCGGCGCTACACCAGCGTCTGCGGCGGATCGCTGCGCTGGGCGCCCAGCCGGGACTCGAGGCGACTGGTCTCGCGCGCTCGATCGATCTGGCCGACACGCTGGCGCGGGTCGCCCTGGCGCGCGACGCATTCTGGTTCTTCCGCGGCGTCGTGCTGCGCGACTCGCTGGGAGCGAGCGCGCTCGCGGCCGCGACCTTCGCGCAAATGGCCGACCTGTTCCCCGATTCGCCGTGGACGCCCAAGGGACTCCTGGCGGCGATCGTCCTTGGCCATCCGTCGGCCGATTCGCTGCGCGCACTACTCGAAGGGCGCTACGCGGCGAGCCCGTACGCCGCGATCGCGCTCGCTCGCGAGGATGCGGCAGGCGCGTTCGCGTTGCTCGAGGATTCGCTCCAGAAGGCCCTCGCGGCGCTGCCCGACCTCACGCTGGAGCAGGACCGGAACGCGGCGATGATCCGGGTGCCGATCGTTCCGGTGTCGGGCACGCCGTCCCGGCCCGCGACGCGGCCCACGACGCGTCCGACCATCGATCCGTGAGAACCACGGCGCCCCAGGTCGAGTGCTTCGGGACGCTGTTCCGCAATCCGATTCTGCTGGCCGCCGGTACCGCCGGCTTCGGTCGCGAGGTCGCCGGAGTCATCGACCTCGCCGCCCTGGGCGGGCTCGTGACCAAGGCCGTGAGCCCGGAGCCGCGGCACGGCAACCCGGCGCCGCGCGTCGCCGAGACGCGCGGCGCGATGCTCAACTCGGTCGGCCTGGCCAATCCCGGCCTCGAGGTCGTTCGCCGCGAGGCGCTGCCGTGGCTGCGCGAGCATCTCGCGCTCACGCCGGTGATCATCAACGTCGTGGGTCACACAGTCAGCGACTTCGTCACGGTGGTGCAGGGGCTGGCGAAGGAGAGCGGCATCGCCGCGTTCGAGCTCAACGTGTCGTGCCCGAACGTGGAGCGGGGCGGCGCTGAATTCGGCGCGGACGAGACCATCCTGACCGACCTGGTGCGCCGCGCGCGCGGGGCGACGGACCGGCCGCTCATCGTGAAGCTCTCGCCGGTGTTGAGCGACCCGGCGCGGATCGCGACGTCAGCCGCCGAAGCGGGTGCCGACGGGTTCACGTGCGTGAACACGCTGCCGGCGCTGCTGTTCGACGAAGCTGAGCCGCACGGCGCGCGCCTCGGCGCCGGGACGGGTGGACTCTCGGGGCCGCCGCTGCTGCCGGTCGGCGTGCGCATGACGCGCGTCGTGACGAAGGCGACGGGACGCCCGGTGATCGGGGCGGGCGGCGTGCGCACGGGCCGGGACGCGTGGCAGTACCTGGTGGCGGGCGCATCGCTGGTGGCCGTGGGCACTGCCGCGCTCGCCGACCCGCGCGCTCCGGAGCGCATCGCGCGAGAGCTGGCGGCGATCATGCAGGACGAGGGAGGCGTTCGTGCCCAGACGGCCTGACCTGGCGATCGCGCTCGACCTGCCCGACGCGCGCGCGGCGCTCGCGCTGGTGGACGCGGTCGGCGGCGAGGCCGCCTGGTACAAGGTCGGGCCGGTGCTGTTCGTGCGCGACGGGCCGGCCGTGGTGCAGGAGCTCAAGCGCCGCGGCAAGCGCGTGTTCCTCGACCTCAAGTGGCATGACATCCCCAGCACGGTGGCCGGCGCGGTCACAGCAGCGGTGGCGCTGGGGTGCGAGCTCGCCACCCTCCACCTGGCCGGCGGACGAGCCATGCTCGAGGCCGCCGCGCGCTCGCGCAACGGATCGGGACTGAAGCTGATCGGCGTCGGCGTGCTCACCTCGTTCAACGCCGCCGACTACGGCGCCGTCATGGCGCGCGATGTCTCCGACGTGGGCGACGAGCAGGAACGATTGGTCAGGTTCGCACTTGGCACCGGGCTCGACGGCTTCGTGGCCGGCGCGCAGGAGACGCCGCGCGTCCGGCGCGTGGCCGGCGCCGCCGCGCTGCTGGTTTCGCCGGGGATCCGGCGCTCAGGTGCTGCGGCGGACGACCAGCGCCGCGTCGCGACGCCGGCCGAGGCGGTCCGGGCCGGATCGGACCTCCTCGTGGTGGGCCGGCCGGTCAGCGGCGCGAGCGACCCGGCGGCCGAAGTGAAGGCGATTCGCAGGGAGATGGCGGGGCCCGTATCGTGAGGTAGCGGTTCGGGTTGCGCGGATTCCAACGCCCGGGTAAGTTTTGAGTCTGTTCCAAACCGACTTGACGAGGCGGACTTGAAGGTACGTACGAGTGTGAAGCCGATTTGCGAGCACTGCAAGGTCGTGAAGCGCCGCGGCGTCATTCGCGTGATCTGCACGCGCTCCCCCAAGCACAAGCAGCGGCAGGGCTGACGGGTGGCTCGCATCGCGGGCGTGGATCTTCCACGCGAGAAGCGCGTCGAGGTCGGGCTCACGGCGATTTTCGGCATCGGCCGCGCCACGGCCCTGACGGTGCTCGAGCGGACCGGCATCGCCGGGGCGACGCGCGTCAAGGAGCTCTCGGACGCGGAAGTCGCGCGCCTCAGGCAGGTGATCGAGCGCGACCTCAAGGTCGAGGGCGCGTTGCGCACCGAGGTCGCGATGAACATCAAGCGCCTGATGGACATCGGGTGCTACCGCGGCACGCGGCACCGCAAGGGCCTGCCGGTGCGCGGCCAGCGTACGCGGACCAACGCGCGGACCAAGAAGGGTCCACGCCGGACTATCGCGGGTAAGAAGAAGGCCGTGCTCAAGAAATAGGTCACCGGACAACAGGGATACCGCAACTACATGGCTGACGAGAAGGAAACGAAGCAGGCGGCACCGGCCGCCGAGGGCGCTGCGGCGCCGGCCGTCGAGGGCGAGAAGCCCAAGAAGGCCGCCGTCAAGAAGTCCAAGCGCGTCGTGGAGTCCGAGGGCATCGCCAACATCATGGCGACCTTCAACAACACGATCATCACCATCACCGACCTCACGGGCCACACCGTGGCGTGGGGCACGGCCGGGAAGTCGGGGTTCAAGGGCTCGAAGAAGAGCACGCCGTTCGCCGCGACCGTCGCGGCCGAGCAGTGCGGGCGCGATGCCTACAACCTCGGCGTGCGGCGGGTCCACGTCCGCGTGCAGGGTCCGGGCGCCGGCCGCGAGTCGGCCATCCAGGCGCTCGCCAACGCCGGTCTCCAGGTGAAGTCGATCCGCGACGTCACGCCGATCCCGCACAACGGCTGCCGCCCGCCGAAGAAGCGCAGGGTCTGACGTGAGCCGCTACATCGAAGCCAGCTGCAAGCTGTGCCGCCGCGAGGGCACCAAGCTGTTCCTCAAGGGCGCGCGCTGCATGACCGAGAAGTGCGCGGTCGAGAAGCGCGCCTACGCGCCGGGCCAGCACGGCCAGGCCACCGCGCGGCGCCGCAAGGCGTCGCAGTACTCGCGCCAGCTGCGCGAGAAGCAGAAGGTCAAGCGGATCTACGGCCTCACCGAGCGGCAGTTCCGCAACACGTTCGACCGCATCGCGCGCGAAGCGGGCGTGACGGGCGAGAACCTGCTCGTGGCGCTCGAGTCGCGGCTCGACAACATCGTGTTCCGGATGGGCTTCGCGCCCAGCCGCAAGGCGGCGCGCCAGCTCGTCAGCCACGGCCACGTCGAGGTGAACGCCCGCGGTGTGGACGTGCCGAGCTTCGGCGTGCGGCAGGGCGATGAAGTGCGGCTGAAGGGCGCGAGCAAGGAGCTGGACGCGGTCGCCGCGTCGCTCGAGCTCGCGGCGAAGGGCCAGCCGGTGTCGTGGATCGCGGTGGACCGCGAGGCGCGTACCGGCCGGATCACCGAGCGTCCGACGCGGGAGACCATTCCGGTCGCCGCCGAGGAGCAGCTCATCGTCGAGCTCTATTCCAAGTGACCAAGACCATCGATTTGACCGGACTGGTCCGCCCGCACCTCGTCGAGATGACGAAGCGGGAGGACAACCCGAACGCCGCCGAGTTCCGGCTCCAGCCGCTCGAGCGCGGCTTCGGCTACACGCTCGGCAACTCCCTGCGCCGCATGCTGCTCTCGGCGCTGCGCGGCTCGGCCGTGTGGGCGTTCCGGATGGACGGCGTCCAGCACGAGCACCAGACCGTGAGCGGCGTCGTCGAGGACGTCCACCAGGTCATTCAGAACCTCAAGTCCCTGGCGCTGGTCATCACGCCCGAGGTCGACGAGGCGGTGCTGCACGTCAAGCGCAAGACCGCCGGGCCCGTGTACGCGAAGGACATCGAGGGCAGCGGCTCGGTGCGCATCGTGAACCCGGACCACCTGCTCTTCACGCTCCAGGACGACAAGTCCGTGGACGTCGAGCTGTACGTCAACAAGGGCCGCGGCTACGTCGAGGCCGAGCAGCACCCGTCCGACCGGTCCATGCCGGTGGACGTGGTGCGCGTGGACTCGCTCTACAGCCCCGTCCGCCGCGCCAACTTCACCGTGGCCGAGACCCGCGTGGGCCAGCGCACCGACTTCGACCGCCTGACGCTGACGGTCGAGACCAGCGGCGCGATCAGCCCCGAAGACGCCGTCGCGTACGCCGCCGCGCTCGCGCAGCACCACTTCTCGTACTTCGTGTCGTTCGGCCAGGTGCCGATGGTCGCCGCGGAGTCCGCCGTCGAGGCCGACGGCGACACCGAGCAGCTGCGGGCGGTGCTGAACCGCCTCATCGACGACGTCGGGCTGTCGGTGCGCTCGATCAACTCGCTCAAGAATTCGAACATCCGGACCCTCGGCGACCTGGTGCGCAACAGCGAGGAGCAGCTCCTCAAGGTGCGCAACGTCGGCGAGAAGGCCGTGGCCGAGATCGCCGAGCTGCTGCTGCGCGAGGGGCTCAACTTCGGCATGCAGTGGGAGGAGACCGAGGCGGGCGTCAAGATCGTGGACCGTGGCATCGTCCCGGTCGTCCGTCCCGTGGTCGCCGAGGCGGGGAAGGAAGTCTAGCGTGCGGCATCGGGCCAAGCACAAGCAGCTCTCCCGCACCTCCGAGCACCGGCGGGCCATGTTGTCGAACATGGCCTCGAGCCTGTTCCAGTACGAGCGGATCGTGACCACGGTCGCCAAGGCCAAGGAGCTGCGGCCGGTGGCCGAGAAGCTGATCACGCTGGCGCGGCGGGGCGACCTGCACGCGCGGCGCCTGGTCGAGCGCCGGATCCGCGACAAGGAGATCAGCGGCCGCCTGTTCAAGGAGATCGGCCCGCGCTTCGCGGCCCGGCCGGGGGGCTACACGAGGATCATCCGCTTGGGGCACCGCCAGGGTGACGGGGCCGAGACGGCCCGGATCGAGCTGCTGAAGGAATAGTCGAAAGTCGAAAGCTCAAAGCCGAAAGCAGGCGGGGGCCCGATAACCGAGCCCCCGCCTTGTCTCTTTCAGCTTTCAGCTTTCGACTTTCGGCTGCCTTTTCAGGCCTTGAGCACCTTGTCCGACCGGATGCACGAGGTACACACCCGCAGGCGCTTGACCTTCCCACCCACCCGCGTCCTGACCGTCTGGAGGTTGGGATACCAGCGCCGGATCGTCTTGTTGTTGGCGTGCGAGACGTTGTGACCGAAGCTCGGCCCCTTGCCGCACACCGCGCACTTCCTGGCCATGTGTTCTCCGCTTCAAAAACCGCCCGTGAGCCACTAAGTTTAGCGGGCTTTGCCCAAGTCTGACAAGGGGTTGGCCGCTTTCCGGGCCGCCCGGACCCGACCACCTGGGACGGGACATGCCGACGGCGCTCATCACGGGGATCACGGGACAGGACGGGTCATACCTCGCCGAGCTGCTGCTCGGGAAGGGGTATCGCGTCGTCGGCGTGGTCCGGCGCACCAGCCACGACAGCTACGAGCGCATCCAGCACCTGGTCGGCAAAGTAGAGATCGTCGCCGCCGACCTGCTCGACCAGCACTCGCTCCAGACCGTCATCAAGGACGCGCGGCCCGACGAGGTCTACAACCTCGCCGCGCAGTCGTTCGTGCCGACCTCCTGGACCCAGCCGGTGCTCACCGGGGAGTTCACCGCGCTCGGCGTGACACGCGTGCTGGACGCGATCCGGCTCGTGAAGCCCGACGCGAAGTTCTACCAGGCCAGCTCGAGCGAGATGTTCGGCAAGGTGCGCGAGACGCCGCAGAAGGAGACGACGCCGTTCTACCCGCGCTCGCCCTACGGCGTGGCGAAGGTGTACGGGCACTACATCTCGGTGAACTACCGGGAGTCCTACGGCATGTTCGCCGTGAGCGGCATCCTGTTCAACCACGAGAGCCCGCGGCGCGGCCTCGAGTTCGTGACGCGCAAGATCAGCTACGCCGTGGCGCGCATCAAGCTGGGCATGGAGCAGAAGCTGGCGCTCGGCACGCTCGACGCGAAGCGCGACTGGGGTTTCGCCGGCGACTATGTGGACGCCATGTGGCGCATGCTCCAGCAGACGACGCCGGCGGACTACGTGATCGGCACGGGCGTGCACCACAGCGTGCGCGATTGCTGCGAGGTCGCCTTCCGGCACGCCGGGCTCGACTGGAAGAAGTACGTCGAGCACGATGCGCGCTTCGACCGTCCCGCCGAAGTCGAGACGCTGCTCGCCGACCCATCGAAGGCGAAGCGCGAGCTTGGCTGGACGCCGAACGTGAATTTCGACTCGTTGATGAAGATGATGGTGGACGCGGACCTCGCGCGGCTGAAGGCACGCGCGTGACCGTGCTCGTGACCGGCGCCAACGGGTTCGTGGGGCGCTGGGTGGTGCGGGCGCTGCTCACGGCGGGGCATACGGTCGTGGGTGCCGCGGGGCCCGTGGCGCCGTCGGCCGCGGGAAACCAGGCCGAGCCGGCTGGGATCGAGTGGGTGCGCCTCGATCTCACGGATGCCGATGGCGTCCGCGCGCTCGCGGCCCGCAACTGGGATGCGGTCGTTCACCTCGCCGGCTTCGCCTCGGGCGCCGAGGCGCTCAAGGACCCCGGCGCGGCGTGGACGGTCAATGCGGTCGGCACGGCGCGCCTGATCGGCGAGCTGGGACGGCGTCGTTCCCTGAAGGAGACGGACCCGGTGGTGCTGGTGGTGTCTACGGCGGAGGTCTACGCGCCGCAGCGCCGGGCCCTGGTGGAGACCGATCAGGTCGCGCCGGTCTCTCCCTACGGGGCGAGCAAGCGCGGCGCGGAGATCGCGACCGAAGAGACGGCGCACCGCACCGGCCTCAGGGCGATCATCGCGCGCGCCTTTCCGCACACCGGGCCCGGCCAGGACGATCGGTTCGTCGCGCCGGCCTTCGCACGGCGGCTCCTGGCCGCGAAGCAGGTGAGGGGCCGGGCGGTGAACGTCGGCAACCTCGAGGTGGTGCGCGAGTTCATGGACGTGCGCGACGTCGCCGCGGCCTACGCCGCGCTGCTCGAGAAGGGCAAGCCGGGCGAGGCGTACAACGTCGCCTCGGGGAAGGGCGTCACGCTGCGCGACCTGTTTGCGCGCCTCGCGAAGGTCGTGGGCGTGGACGCGATCCCGGAAACGGACCCGGCTTTCGTGCGCCCGGCCGATCTGCCGCACCTGGTCGGCAACGCGTCGAAGCTGCGCGCGACGACCGGCTGGCAGCCGAAGTTCTCGCTGGACGAAACGCTCAGGGACCTGGTCGATGCCCAAGCGGACTGACCTCAAGCGGATCCTGCTCCTCGGCAGCGGCCCGATCGTGATCGGGCAGGCCGCCGAGTTCGACTACTCCGGCACCCAGGCGTGCAAGGCGCTGAAGGAGGAGGGCTACGAGGTCGTCCTCGTGAACTCCAATCCGGCGACCATCATGACCGACCCGGAGCTGGCCGACCGCACGTACATCGAGCCGGTCACGCCCGAGTGGGTCGAGCGGGTGATCGCGCGCGAGCGGCCCGATGCGCTGCTGCCCACGATGGGCGGCCAGACGGCGCTCAACGTCGCGATGGCGCTCCACAAGAACGGCGTGCTCGAGAAGTACGGCGTCGAGCTGATCGGGGCCAATGCGCGCGCGATCGCGATGGCCGAGGACCGCGAGGAGTTCGCGGAAGCCATGAAGCGCATCGGCCTCAAGGTGCCGCCGGGCGGGTTCTGCCGCCGCGCGGAGGACGCCGAGGCGATCGTCGAGACGACCGGCTACCCGGCGATCATCCGCCCGAGCTTCACGCTGGGCGGCACGGGCGGCGGCGTCGCGTACCACCGCGAGGAGCTGGCGGAGCTGGTGCGGCGCGGCATCGAGCTCTCGCCCGTGGGCCAGGTGCTGATCGAGCGCTCGGTCCTCGGCTGGAAGGAGTTCGAGCTCGAGGTGATGCGCGACGGGAAGGACAACGTCGTGATCGTGTGCTCGATCGAGAACTTCGACCCGATGGGCGTGCACACCGGCGACAGCATCACCGTCGCGCCGGCGATGACGCTCACCGATCGCGAATACCAGTCGATGCGCGACGCGTCGATCGCGATCATCCGCGAGATCGGCGTCGAGGCCGGCGGCTGCAACATCCAGTTCGCCGTGAGCCCGTTGACCGGCGAGATGTTGGTCATCGAGATGAACCCGCGCGTCTCGCGCTCCTCGGCGCTCGCGTCCAAGGCGACGGGGTTTCCGATCGCGCGCATGGGCACCAAGCTGGCGGTCGGATACACCCTGGACGAGTTGCCGAACGACATCACGAAGACGACGCCGGCGAGCTTCGAGCCGGTGCTGGACTACGTCGTGGTGAAGTTCCCGCGCTTCGCGTTCGAAAAGTTCCCGATGGCCGACGCGCGGCTCACCACGCAGATGAAGTCGGTCGGCGAGTCCATGGCGATCGGGCGGACGTTCAAGGAGGCCTTCCAGAAGGGCATCCGCGCCCTCGAGATCGACCGGCCCGGCTGGGTCACGGGCGTGGATCTCGAGGACGACCGGCTGGAGAGCGACGATGAGGCGACGCTCCGCGCCGCGTTGCGCCAGGCGACGCCCGAGCGGCTCTACCAGATCAAGCGCGCGCTCGAGAAAGGGTTCGCCACCCTGGACGTCGCGCAGCTCACGGGCATCGACCCGTGGTTCATCGGCCAGCTCGCCGAGCTGGTCGAGGCCGAGCGGCGCTGGACCGCGGACCGCGCGTCCGACTGGAGCGCGCTGGGCAAGGCGAAGCAGGCGGACCGGATGCGCGCGATGAAGCGGATGGGCTTCTCCGACACGCAGCTCGCCGTGCTCGCGGGCGTCAGCGAGGACGCGATCCGCGCCGAGCGGCGCGAGCTGGGCGTGCGCCCGGCCTACAAGACCGTGGACACCTGCGCCGGCGAGTTCCCCTCCGCCACGCCCTACCTGTACTCGAGCTACGACGAGGAGAACGAGTCGCAGCCCTTCGGCGAGAAGGGCGTCGTCATCCTGGGCTCGGGGCCCAACCGGATCGGGCAGGGCGTCGAGTTCGACTACTGCTGCGTGCGCGCCGGCCTCGCGTTCCGCGAGCTGGGCTACAAGACGATCATGATCAACTCGAACCCGGAGACGGTCTCGACCGACTTCGACATCTCGGACAAGCTGTACTTCGAGCCGCTCACGTTCGAGGACGTGATCGAGATCGTCGAGCTGGAACGGCCCGTGGGGGTGGTCGTGCAGCTGGGCGGACAGACGCCGCTCCGCCTCACCAAGCGCCTCGAGGCGGCGGGCGTGAAGATCCTCGGTACCTCGCCCGACGCGATCGACATCGCCGAGGACCGCCGGCGCTTCGAGCAGATCGCGCGCGAGCTCGGCATCAAGCAGCCGCCCTCGGGTACCGCAACCAGCACCGACGAGGCGGCGAGCGTCGCCGCGCGCGTGGGCTACCCGGTCCTGGTGCGGCCCAGCTACGTGCTGGGCGGCCGCGCGATGGAGATCGTGTACGACGAGGGCTCGCTGCGCGCCTACTTCCAGAAGGCGGCGCGCGTGGCCCCCGAGCATCCGGTCCTCATCGACCGGTTCCTCGAGGATGCCTTCGAGGCCGACGTGGACGCGATCGCCGACGGCGAGCGCTGCGTGATCGGCGGCGTGATGCAGCACATCGAGGACGCGGGCATCCACTCCGGCGACTCGGCGTGCGTGATGCCGCCCTACCTCATCGGCGAGCGCGAGATCGACGAGATGCGCCAGCACACCCGCTCCCTCGCCAAGGCGCTGGGGGTAATCGGGCTGATCAACGTGCAGTACGCGATCCGCGACGGCGTGGTGTACTGCCTCGAGGTCAACCCGCGCGGTTCGCGCACCATCCCGTTCGTGTCGAAGGCCACCGGTGTGTCCCTGGCGAAGCTCGCGGCGGGCGTGATGGTCGGCCGCTCGCTCGTGGACCTCGGTTTCACCGAGGAGGTCGAGATGCCCTACGTGGCGGTGAAGGAGGCCGTGTTCCCGTTCACCAAGCTGCCCGGGGTGGACACGCTGCTCGGGCCCGAGATGCGCTCGACGGGCGAGGCGATGGGGATCGCGGATTCGTTCGGATGGGCGTTCGCCAAGGCGCAGATCGCCGCCGACGGCGCGCTGCCCACGACGGGTGCGATCTTCGTCACCGTGAACGACCGCGACAAACCCACGGTGACCCCGATCGTGCGGCGCTTCCAGGAACTCGGCTTCAGGATCTACGCCACCGACGGCACGGCGCGCTACCTGTCGCGCAAGGGCGTACCATGCTCCAGGGTGCTCAAGGTGTGGGAGGGCCGGCCCAATGCCGTGGACCTCATCGTGGCCGGTGACGTGCAGCTGCTGATCAACACGCCGCTGGGCAAGTTCTCCCAGCGCGACGATTACGAGATCCGGCGCACGGCGCTCATGCACCGCGTGCCGTACACGACCACCATGTCGGCCGCTTCGGCAGCGTGCGATGCGATCATCGCGCTCAAGAGCTCGGCCGGCGAAGTCCTCTCGCTCCAGGAGCGCTACGAGCGGCATCTCCGCCCGAGCGAGCAGCCCGTCTGATGGCGACACCCAAGAAGACCAAGAAGGCGAAGAAGCCCGCCGGCAAGGCGCGCGCCGAGACGAAGCGCGCGCCCGCGCCGCCAGCCAAGACCCCGGCCGCTCCGGCTGTTCCGCCGGCCAAGGCCGAGCCGAAGCCGCCGCGTCGCGCCGCGAAGGGCGCCGGCAAGGGGAAGATGACCCTTCCGCCCCGCGCTCCGGCGCATCCTGCGCTGCCGCCGTTCCCGGCGGACCGGCTCCAGGGCGTGGCGAAGACCGACGAGCTGCTGAGCAAGCACACCACGTTCCGGCTCGGCGGGCCCGCCGCGATCCACTTCAGCCCGGCCAACGAGGAAGCGGTCGCCGGCGCGATCGCGTGGGCCAGGAAGCTGGGCATCCCGTGGCTGGTGCTCGGCCTCGGCTCGAACGTGCTGATTCGCGACAAGGGCTTCAACGGCCTGGTGCTGAAGCTCGGCAAGGGCCTCGATTCGGTCGCGACCAAGGGCAACCTGTGGAAGGTGGGCGCGGGCCTGCCGACGCCGCTGCTCGCGCGTCGCACGGCGGAGGCCGGCATGGCGGGCGTGCAGCGCCTCATCGGCGTGCCCGGCACGGTCGGCGGAGGCGTGTACATGAACGCCGGCGCGCACGGCCAGGACTTCGCGACCGTGGTCCAGTCGGCCACGCTGCTCATGCCCTCCGGCCAGGTCGAGGAACGGCCGCGCAAGGGCATCCCGTTCTCGTACCGCAAGAGCGGTCTCGAGGACGCGGTGGTGCTGGCGTGCACGCTGAAACTCGAGGAAGACCGGGCCGACAAGCTGAAGGCCGACCTGGCGATGCTGCTCAAGAAGCGCCGCGCCGGCACGCCGTTCGACCAGGCATGCTGCGGCAGCGTGTTCAAGAACCCGGACATCATGACGGCCGGCCGGCTGATCGAGCGGTGCGGGCTCAAGGGCCGGCGGGTCGGCGGCGCCGAGGTCTCGATGATGCACGCCAACTACATCGTGAACAGGGGCAACGCCACGGCGGACGACGTGCTCAAGCTGATCGACATCATCCGCACCGCGGTCTTCAAGGAGTTCGGCGTGGAGCTGGAGCTCGAGGTGAAGGTACTGGGGGTCAAGTGAGCGACTTCTTCGTCCACCCCTCCTCGTTCGTGGACGACGGGGCGCAGGTCGGCAAGGGCACGAAGATCTGGCACTTCTGCCACGTGCTCCCGGGCGCCGTGATCGGCGAGCGGTGCAACATCGGGCAGAACTGCGTGATCATGCCGGGCGTCAAGCTCGGGAACAACGTGAAGCTCCAGAACAACGTGTCCGTGTACGAGGGCTGCGAGCTCGAGGACGACGTGTTCTGCGGCCCGTCCATGGTGTTCACCAACGTGGGGACGCCGCGCAGCCACGTGAACCGGCGCGGCGAGTACGAGCGCACGCTGGTGAAGAAGGGCGCCAGCATCGGCGCCAACGCGACGGTGGTCTGCGGCAACACGCTCGGCCGGTTCAGCTTCGTCGGCGCGGGCGCGGTCGTCACGAGGGAAGTGAAGGACTACGCGCTCGTGGTTGGCAACCCGGCGAAGCAGATCGGCTGGATGTGCGCGTGCGGCGAGCGATTGAAGCTCGAGAAGGGCAAGGCCACGTGCGCGCGCTGCACGAGCCGCTACCTCGAGAAGAACGGAGAGCTGGTCCCGCAATGAACGTCCCGATCCTGGATCTCAAGGCGCAGCACGCCACGATCAAGGACGCGCTGATGCAGCGCGTGATGCCGGTGATCGACGGCCAGACGTTCATCCTCGGCCAGCCGGTGCTCGACCTCGAGGTGCGCGTCGCGGCGCTGTCGCACGCGAAGCACGGCATCGGCGTAGCCAGCGGCACCGACGCGCTGCTGCTGCCGCTGAAGGCGCTCGACCTCAAGCCCGGCGACGAGGTGATCGCGCCCGCGTTCACCTTCTTCGCCACCGCCGGGGCGATCCACAACGCCGGCGCGAAGCCGGTGTTCGTGGACATCGATCCCGTCACGTACAACGCCGACCCCGCCGCGGTCGAGGCGGCGATTACGCCGAGGACGCGCGCGATCGTGCCGGTCCACCTGTACGGTCAGCTGGCGGCGATGGAGAAGCTGGTGCCGATCGCGCAGCAGCGCGGCCTGGCCCTGATCGAGGACGCCGCGCAGTCGATCGGCGCGCGCCGCAAGGTGAACGGCGAGTGGCGGACCGCGGGTGAGCTCGGAACGATGACCGGGTTCTCGTTCTTCCCGTCGAAGAACCTGGGCGCCTGGGGCGACGCCGGCATGGTGGTGACGTCGGACGACAAGCTCGAGGCACGGGTACGGCGGCTGCGCGTTCACGGCGGCATGAAGATGTACCATCACGACGAGGTGGGAACGAACTCGCGCCTCGACGCGCTCCAGGCCGCGGTGCTGCTCGCCAAGCTGCCGTACCTCCAGCAGTGGAGCGAGGCGCGCCGGGCGAACGCGGCGTACTACAGCAAGGCGCTCGCGGGCGTGTCGGCCGTGAAGACGCCGGTGACCGACGCCAACAACGAGCACATCTTCCACCAGTTCGTGATCCAGGCGGACCGCCGCGACGCGCTGCAGGCGCATCTCAAGGAGCAGGGTATCGGCACGGCGGTCTACTACCCGGTGCCGCTGCACCTCCAGCCGTGTTTCGCCTACGTCGGCATGAAGCAGGGCGCGCTGCCGGTCTCGGAGGCCGCGGCGGCGCGCGTGCTCGCGCTGCCGGTCTATCCGGAGATGACCGAAGCGCAGAAGGCGTTCGTGGTGAAGGCGATCCGCGGGTTCTACGGAGCGTGAGCGCGCTCAAGGTCGGCGTGATCGGCGCGGGCGCGTGGGGACGGAACCACGTCCGGACACTCGCCTCGCTGCCGGGCGCCGAGCTCGTAGCCGTGTGCGACACGTCTGCGAAGACGCGCGAGAAGATCGGCAAACAGTATCCCGCCGTCGCCGTGACGGACGATGCGAAGCAGCTGCTCGGCATGGTCGAGGCCGTCGTCGTCGCGACGCCGGCGAACACGCACGCGGATTACGCGCGCCAGGCCATCGCGGCTGGCATCCCGGTGCTGGTCGAGAAGCCGTTCACGCTCTCGGTGAAGGATGCGGAGGACGTCGCCGAGCGCGGCGTGAAGGCGAAGGTCCCGGTCATGGCAGGACACCTGCTCGAGTACCACCCGGTCGTCGAGCGACTGCGTGAGATGATCGCGGCGGGGCAGCTCGGCCAGATCTACTACCTCTACGGCCAGCGCGTGAACCTGGGCCAGGTGCGCCCCGACGAGAACGCGCTGTGGAGCTTCGGGCCGCACGACGTCAGCGTCGCATTGTTCCTGATGGCGGGCGCACCTGCCACCGTGACGGCCGTAGGCAAGAGCTATCTCCAGCCCGGCATCGAGGACGTGGTGTTCGTCACGATGGAATTCGCTTCGGGCGTACTCGCGCACGTGCAGCTGTCGTGGCTCGATCCGCACAAGGAGCGGCGCATCACCGTCGTCGGCTCCAGGCAGATGGCGGTGTTCGACGATATGGAAGCGCGCGAGAAGCTGCGCATCTACGACAAGGGCGTCAGCCGGCCGGACTACGTGTCGTACGGCGAGGCGCTCCAGATCCGCGAGGGCGACATCTCGATCCCGCGGCTGTCGAACGCCGAGCCGCTGGTGCAGGAGCTCGGGCACTTCCTCAAGGTGGCCCGCCGCGAGGTCCCGGCGCGCAGCGACGCGGCCGACGGCGTGCGCGTGGTGCGCGTCCTGGCCGCGGCGAGCGAGTCCCTCAAGCAGTCCGGCAAGCCGGTCGCGGTGAGCGCGTGACGGACTTCGCGGGCGTCCTGCGAAAGAAGGCCGAGGATAAGAGCGCGATCATCGGCGTCGTGGGTATGGGCTACGTGGGGCTGCCGCTGGCCGTCGAGATGGCCGAGGCGGGCTACAAGGTGATCGGCTTCGACGTCAGCCGGCGGGTGGTGGACGGGGTGAACAAGGGCAGCTCGCACGTCCAGGACGTGCCTGACGCGCGGCTCGCGAAGGTCGTGAAGTCGGGCAAGCTCTCGGCCACCACGGATCTCGCGCGGATGAAGGAACCCGACTGCATCGCGATCTGCGTGCCGACGCCGCTTTCCAAGACGCGCGATCCGGACGTGTCGTACATCGTGGCCGCGACGGACGCGGTGGCGAAGACGCTGCGCGCCGGCCAGGTCATCGTGCTCGAGAGCACGACCTACCCGGGCACCACCCGCGAGCTGATGCTGCCGGCCCTCGAGAAGGGCGGGCTCAAGGTCGGGAAGGACTTCTTCCTCGCCTTCAGCCCGGAACGCGTGGACCCCGGCAACCCGAAGTACAACACGCGCAACACGCCGAAGATCGTGGGCGGCATCACGCCCGCGTGCACCGACATCGTGTGCCGGCTCTACGCGCCGGCGATCGAGACGCTCGTGCCCGTGGCCTCGCCCGAGGCGGCCGAGCTGGTGAAGCTGCTCGAGAACACGTTCCGCTCGGTGAACATCGGGATGGTCAACGAGATGGCGATCGTGTGCGACAAGCTCGGCGTGGACGTGTGGGAAGTCATCGACGCCGCGGCGACGAAGCCGTTCGGGTTCATGAAGTTCACGCCGGGGCCCGGCGTGGGCGGGCACTGCATTCCGCTCGATCCGCACTACCTCGCCTGGAAGATGCGCACGCTGAACTACCGCACGCGGTTCATCGAGCTGGCCGGCGAGATCAACGCCGAGATGCCGGAGTACTGGGTCTCGCGGGTGCAGGCCGTGCTCAACGATGCGGGCAAGGCCGTGCGCGGGGCCGACGTGCTCGTTCTCGGCGTGGCGTACAAGAAGGACATCGACGACGTTCGCGAGAGTCCGGCGCTCGACATCATCCGGCTCCTCGAGCGCCTGGGCGCGAAGGTGCGCTATCACGACCCGTATATCGCCGAGCTGCACGAGGACGGCGTCGCGCTGAGCTCCTCGCCACTCACGGCGGAGTCGGTCCGGAAGGCCGACTGCACGGTACTGGTGACGGACCACAGCAAACTGGATTACGGGATGATCGCGAAGGAATCACGCGCGCTCGTGGATACCCGGCACGCAATCGCCGATCGCGCCAAATCCAGGAAGGCGCGTTGAAGGTCGGCGTCACGGGCTCAGGCGGACTACTGGGACGGACGCTGGTGCCGGTGTGGCGCGAGGCCGGCGCCGAGGTGCTCGCGTGGACGCGGGCCGACTTCGACGTCACGGACGCCGCACAGGCGGCGCGCGTGATCGGCGCGGCGCGGCCCGACGCGATCGTGCACGCGGCCGCGTGGACGGACGTGGACGGAGCGGAACGCGAGGAGTCCTCCGCGATGCGTGCCAACCGGGACGGCTCCGCGAACGTCGCCGCCGCAGCCGCTGCCTGCCGTGCCGCGCTCCTGCACATCAGTACCGACTACGTGTTCGATGGCTCTGCTCGCACGCCGATTGCCCCCGGCGCGGCGCCCGCGCCGCTCGGCGCCTATGCGCGGAGCAAGGCCGCGGGCGAGACCGCCGTGCGTGAGTCCGGCTCCGACTGGGCGATCGTGCGCACCGGCTGGGCCTACGGGCCCCACGGCCGGAACTTCGTGGACACGATGAAGCAGGCGGCAAATGCGGGACGATCGGTGGCCGTGGTGGACGACCAGGTCGGCGCACCCACATCGGTCAGGCTGCTGGCCGAAGCGTTGTGGGCACTGCTGGCCGCGCGCGCCCGCGGGATCTGGCACGTCGCGGCCGCCGGCGAGACGTCGTGGTACGGCGTCGCGCGGGCGGTTTACGAGGCGGCGGGTGCCGATCCCTCGCGGGTCAAAGCGTGCACGAGCGCCGAGGCGCGCCGGGCCGCGCCGCGGCCGGCGTACGGCGTGCTCGACTGCGGCGCCACGGTGACGGCGCTCGGCGCGCCGCTGGCGGCATGGGACGAGCAGGTGCGCGCGTACGTGAAGACCGGCGCGCTGCCCGCATGCGGGCTCATCAAGGCGGCGGCGTGAAGGGGGTCATCCTCGCCGGCGGGCTGGGCTCGCGCCTCTTCCCGATGACGCGCGTCACCAACAAGCACCTGCTGCCGATCTACGACCGGCCGATGATCTACTATCCGCTCCGGACGCTGGTGGACGCGGGCATCAGCGAGATCCTGCTGGTCACGGGCGGCAACAACGCCGGCGATTTCCTGAAGCTGATCGGCAACGGGCACGAGTTCGGGCTCAAGCACGTGCACTACACGTACCAGGAGGGCGAGGGCGGGATCGCCGACGCGCTCGGCCTGGCCGAGGATTTCGCCGACGGCGAGCCGCTGTGCGTCATCCTCGGCGACAACATCCTCCAGCGCTCGATTAAGCCGTCCGTCGAGCGGTACGCGAAGCGCGGCAAGGGCGCGACGATCCTCCTGAAGGAAGTGCCCGATCCCGAGCGCTTCGGCGTGCCGGCGCTCGAGAACGGCAGGATCGTCGCGATCGAGGAGAAGCCGAAACAGCCGAAGTCGCGCTACGCGGTGATCGGTGTCTACATGTACGACGCGCGCGTGTTCGAGATCATCCACGGCCTGGCGCCGTCGGAGCGGGGCGAGCTGGAGATCACCGACGTGAACAACAGGTACCTCGCGTGGGGCGAGCTGTCGCACGAGATCATCGACGGCTGGTGGACCGACGCCGGCACGGTCGAGAGCCTGTACCACGCCACCATGCTGGTGGCCGAAGAGCGAAAGGCGGGGCGATGAAGCGCTTCGAGCCGCCGGCGAAGCAGCTGATCGACGGCGTCAAGACCAAGAAGCTCGCCGTGCACGCCGACGAGCGCGGCCGGCTGATGGAGATGCTCCGCGCCGACGACGAGCTGTACAAGAAGTTCGGCCAGGTCTACCTGACCTCGGCCTACCCTGGAGCGGTCAAGGCCTGGCACTATCACGAAAAGCAGGTGGACCACTTCACGTGCGTCCACGGCATGATGAAGGTCGTGCTCTACGACGACCGCAAGGACTCGCCGACGCAGGGGCTCGTCAACGAGTTCTTTCTCGGCGTGCACAACCCGATCCTGCTGCGGATTCCGGCGGGCGTGTACCACGGCTTCAAGTGCGTCTCGGAGCACGAGGCGCTGATCGTGAACGTGCCGACCGAGATGTACCACTACGACAAGCCGGACGAATTCCGCCTGGACGCGCACGATCCGAAGATCCCGTACGACTGGGCGCGCAAGGACGGCTGACGTGCGCCTCCTCGTCACCGGCGGCCTCGGGTTCATCGGGTCGAACTTCATCCGGCTCGTTCTCGCCGAGCGCGCCGGCTGGAGCGTGGTCAACCTCGACCTGGTCACGTACGCAGGCAATCCGGCGAACCTCGAGGGCATCAAGGAAGGGCCGACCTACCGGTTCCTCAAGGGCGACATCGCCGAGGCGGCCGACGTGCGGAGGGCGTGGGAGGGCTGCGACGCCATCGTGAACTTCGCCGCCGAGACCCACGTGGACCGCTCCATCCTCTCGGCCGCGCCGTTCGTGCGCACCAACGTCGTCGGGACACAGGTCCTGCTCGACGCGCTCCGGGAGCGAACCGGGTGCCGGCTCGTGCACGTCTCGACCGACGAGGTCTACGGCGCGCTGGAACCGGGCACGCCGCCGCTCACCGAGGCCGCGCCGCTCGATCCGACGAGCCCGTACGCCGCGAGCAAGGCGGCGGCGGACCACCTGGTGCTGGCTGCGTCCCGCACCCACGGCACGGACGCCGTAGTGACGCGGTGCACCAACAACTACGGGCCGTACCAGTTCCCGGAGAAGCTGATCCCGCTGATGGTGACCAACGCGATCGAGGGCAAGCCGCTGCCCGTGTACGGCGACGGCATGCAGGTCCGCGACTGGATCCATGTCGAGGACCACGCGCGCGGCGTGCTCGCGGCGCTGGAGAAGGGCAAGTCGGGCGAGGTCTACAACTTCGGCTCGCGCAGCGAGAAGGCGAACATCGAGGTGGTGAAGCGGATCATCGCCATGCTCGGCGCCAGCCCGGGACTGCTCGATCACGTGACCGACCGGCCGGCGCACGATCGTCGCTATGCGCTCGATCCCGCGAAGGCCGAGCGCGCGCTGGGCTGGAAGCCGCGCCGGACGTTCGAGGGCGGGCTGGCCGACACGGTGCGCTGGTACACCGCCCACGAGCCCTGGTGGCGCGCGGTGAAGGACGGGTCCTACCGGCAGTTCTACCGCGCCTGGTACGAGGAGCGCACCGCATGAAGGTCGCGGTCATCGGGACGGGATACGTCGGCCTCGTCATGGGCGCCGGACTTGCCGAGACCGGCAACAACGTCGTCTGCGCCGACGTGGACGCGGCGAAGATCGGGCGGCTCGCCAAGGGCGAGATCCCCATCTACGAGCCGGGGCTCCAGCCGCTCGTCGTGCGCAACCAGGCCGAAGGTCGGCTGAAGTTCACGACCGAGGTCGGCGAGGCGGTGCGCGCGAGCGAGATCGTCTTCATCGCCGTCGGCACGCCGCAGGACGAGGACGGCTCCGCGGACCTCACGCACGTGCTCGCCGTCGCGGCCACGGTCGGCGCGAACATGAACGCGCCCAAGCTCGTCGTCACCAAGAGCACGGTGCCGGTCGGGACGGCCGAGAAGGTCCGTGCCGCCATCGCCGCGAAGACGAAGACCAAGTTCTACGTCGCCTCGAACCCGGAGTTCCTGAAGGAAGGCGCCGCGGTCCAGGACTTCCTCAAGCCCGACCGCGTCGTGGTCGGCGTGGACGGGCCCGAGGCCGAGGCGATGCTGCGCGAGCTGTACTCGCCGTTCGTCCGCCAGGGCAATCCGATGCTGTTCATGGACATCCCCTCGGCCGAGATGACGAAGTACGCCGCGAACGCGATGCTCGCCGCGCGCATCACGCTGATGAACCAGTTCGCCAACCTGTGCGAGAAGGTCGGCGCTGACATCGACCACGTGCGCAAGGGCATCGGCAGCGACACGCGCATCGGCCACGCATTTCTCTATGCGGGGCCGGGGTACGGTGGCTCGTGCTTCCCCAAGGACGTCAAGGCGCTGGTGCGCACGGGGAAGCAGTCCGACCAGCCGCTCGGTCTGCTGGAGGCCGTGGACCAGGTCAACGAGGCGCAGAAGCGCGTCCCGGTGACCAAGCTCCGCGCGCTCCTGGGTTCGCTCAAGGGCGCCCATGTCGCGCTGTGGGGCCTGGCCTTCAAGGCGCAGACGGACGACATGCGCGAGGCGGCCTCGCTGGTTTTCGTGGACGCGGTCCTGGCCGAGGGCGGCCGGTTGACGGTGCACGATCCGCAGGCCCTGCACGAGGCCCGGCGCCGCTTCGGCGACAAGGTCGCGTACGTCGAGCGCCGCTACGACGCACTGGACGGCGCGGATGCGCTGGTCGTGCTGACCGAGTGGCAGGAGTACCGCGTGCTCGACCTCGAGGTGATGAAGTCCCGCCTCAAGCGGCCGATCGTCGTGGACGCGCGGAATCTCTACGATCCGGCGCGGATGCGCGCGGGCGGTTTCACCTATGCGTCCATCGGCCGGCCCTGATGCGGGTGCTCATCACCGGCGTCGCCGGTTTCCTGGGCTCGCACCTGGCCGACCGTTTTCTCAAAGGCGGCGCCGAGGTCGTCGGAATGGACAACCTGTGCACCGGCCGGCCCGAGAACCTCGCCCACATCAAGAGCAACCAGCGCTTCAGCTTCGTCCTGCACAACGTCACGGATTACCTGGTCGTCGAGGGACCGCTCGACGGCGTCTTGCACTTCGCCTCGCCCGCGAGCCCGCGCGACTACCTCGAGATGCCGATCCAGACGCTGAAGGTCGGCTCGCTCGGCACGCACAAGGCCCTCGGCCTCGCGAAGGCGAAGAACGCCCGGTTCCTGCTCGCCTCGACGTCCGAGGTGTACGGCGACCCGCTGATCCATCCGCAGCCCGAGTCGTACTGGGGGAACGTCAACCCGGTCGGACCGCGCGGCGTGTACGACGAGGCGAAGCGGTTCGCCGAGGCGATGACGATGGCGTACCACCGCTTCCACGACGTGGACACCCGCATCGTGCGGATCTTCAACACGTACGGTCCCAGGATGCGCCAGCGCGACGGTCGGGTGGTGTCCAACTTCATCGTGCAGGCGCTCCGCGGCGAGCCGCTCACGGTCTACGGCGACGGCAGCCAGACGCGCTCGTTCACGTACGTGGACGACCTGATCGAGGGCATCGTGCGGCTCTTCCACAAGGGAACAGCCGATCCGACCAACCTCGGCAACCCGGTCGAGTTCACGGTCCAGCAGCTGGCCGATCACGTGCTGCGCCTGACCGGATCGAAGTCGAAGATCGCGCGACAGCCGCTGCCGGAAGACGACCCCAAGGTGCGCCAGCCCGACATCGCGCGCGCCCGGAAGGTGCTGGGCTGGGAGCCGCTTGTTCCGCTCGAGCAGGGACTCGCGCGCACGATCGCGCACTTCAAGGCCGAGGGCGTGTGAGGCGGGTGCTCGTCACCGGAGCCGCCGGCTTTCTGGGCTCGCACGTCTCCGAGGCCCTGCTCGCGCACGGAGACGAGGTCGTCGGGCTCGACAACTTCGATCCGTTCTACGCCAAGGGCGTGAAGCAGGCGAACCTGGCCGGCCTCCTGAAGACGGCGCGCTTCCGGTTCGTCGAGGGCGACATCCGCGACCGGAAGCTGACGCGCGAGCTGATCACGAAGGACACGCTGGTGGTCCACCTGGCCGCGCGCGCGGGCGTGCGGCCCTCGATCGCGGACCCCGAGCTGTACGTATCGGTGAACGTGGCGGGGACGAATACGCTGCTGGAGGCGTGCCGCGCTGCGAACGCGCGTGGCTTCGTGCTCGCCGGCAGCTCCTCCGTGTACGGCGACGACGCGCCGGCGCCGTTCCGCGAGGACTACCCGGCCACGGCGCCGATCTCGCCGTACGCGGCGACCAAGCGCGCGTGCGAGCTGCTGGCCGCGACGTACGTGCACCTGTTCGGCATGCGCATCATCTCGCTGCGCTTCTTCACGGTGTACGGCGCGCGCCAGCGCCCCGACCTGGCGATCCACACGTTCACGCGCCTGATCGCGGCGGGGCAGAAAGTGCCGATGTTCGGCGACGGCTCGAGCGAGCGCGACTACACGTGGGTGGACGACATCGTCCAGGGCGTGCTCGCGGCGTGCGACTGGACGGCGGAGCAGGGCCCGGCGTTCGAGATCGTGAACCTGGGCGGCTCGCGCACCACGCGGCTCGACCGCCTCATCGCGCTGATCGGCGGCGCGCTCGGCAAGCAGCCCGTGATCGAGCGGCGGCCCATGCAGCCCGGCGACGTGCGCCGGACCTGCGCCGACCTCTCGAAGGCGCGCGCGCTGCTGGGTTACCGTCCTTCCACCACGGTCGAGGACGGCATTCCGCGATTCGTGCGATGGTACGAGGAGAGCCATGGACGCCAGGCCTGACCATCTGGTGAAGAACGCTCGCGAGCGGCTCGATGCGGGCGACGCGTACGGCGCGATCCACCTGCTCAAGGAGCTGGTGGAGAAGGGCGAGGCGTTCGCCGACGCGTACAACCTGCTCGGGCTCGCGCTGGCGATGGTGGGCCAGCGCGATGAGGGGCTCGCGGCCTTCAACAAGGCCCTGGAGCTCAACCCGCGCTACGTGGACGCGCACCTCAACCGCGCCGTGACCCTGAGCGACCTGGGCCGCTCGGACGAGGCACAGGCGGCCTTCGCCGACGCGCAATCCCTCGGCGCCGTGGACCACACCGGTTACTCGGCGCCCGCGGCGTCGCAGCTGGCGAACCTGCATGCCGAGCTCGCCGAGGCGTACCTCGAAGCGGGCGGGCGCGAAGCAGCGATCGAGCAGCTCGAGCTGGCGGCCCGCCTGCGGCCCGAGTTCGTGGACCTGCGCTACCGGCTGGCGCGGCTGTACCTCGACGAAGGCCGGCTCGAGCCGGCCGTGGCCGAGCTGGAGGCGATCGCGGCGCGGCGCCCCGGGTTTCTCGATGCCGAGATCGCGCTCGGAATGGCCCGTTACCTTCTGAAGGATCTGCCGGGTGCACGGAAGGCATGGGAAGGCGCTTCGAAACATGCGCCGAACGATCCGCGCGTGACGGCGTACCTGTCGTTGCTCAAGCGCGTAGGCGGATGAAGCGACTCGTGGCGACTGCAGCCACCGCGCTGCTCGCGGCCGCGTGCGTGCGCGGCACCGATCATGAGCGGCTCGGCGACCGGCGTTACGCCGAGCGGTCGTGGCCCGACGCGCTGGCGGAGTATCGGCTCGCCGTGCGGCGGAGCCCCGCCACGAGCGAGCTGCGCGCCAAGCTCGCGATGGCGGCGTTGCACGCGCAGGCGCTCGGAGACGCGGCGCAGGCGTGGCGGGACCTCGGCAAGTCCGATCCCGGCGCGCGCGACCTGGCAGCGGAGGGCCTGATGCGCACCGCGCTGGCGGCGATCGAGGCGCGCGACGTGGCGGCCGTGCGCGCGGCCGTGGAAGGTCTGCGCCACGTCGCCCCGGGGCGGCTCGCGGAGCTGGGCAGCGGCCTGCTGGAAGTGCTCGACGATCCGCCGCGCCCGGAGGACGCGGATCTCGCGCTCGCCGCCGCCGCGGCCTCGCAGGGCGCGCAGGCCGACTCCCTGGTGGCCGCGTGGGCCGACGCGTCCGCGAGGTCCGGGCGCTGCGACCTGGCCGCGCGCGCCTACGACGCGCTGCGGCGGCGCAATCGGACGCCGGCGATCACGCGCGCGGCGCGTCGCGGGCTTGCCGGCTGCCAGGTGGAGTCGGGCCGCGCCGCGCTGGCGGCGGGGCAGCTCGACCAGGCCGAGGCGGCGTTCCGCGCCGCGATCGACGTCGGCGTGCCCGACAGCACCGTGCGCACCGCCTGGCTGCTCATCGGCGACGCCAGGTGGGCCGCCGGTGACACCGCCACCGCGCTGGACTCGTACCGCAAGGCGATCCTGGGCGGCGACGAGGACAGCCCGGTCGTCCGTCGCGCGCGCGAGCAGATTCAGAAGCTGGCCGGAACCCCGGTCACACCGTGACCGGAAACCTGGTCAGATCAAGAGGGGTATGACGAAGGTTATGCCGATAACGACCGGAATGCGCCCCGTTGTCCTGTGGAGTGTGCTGCTGCTCGCCGCGTGCCACCACGTCGAGCAGCGGCCCGCCGGGGACGCGGCCGGGCAATTCGCGGACGCGATGCGACTGTTCCGTCACGGCGAGTTCGCCGACGCGCAGTCCGGCTTCCAGCGCATCCAGTTCGACCTGCCGGTGCGCGACACGCTCCAGGCCCGCGTGCGCTTCTACCTGGCCGAGTGCTACGCGGGGCAGGGGGAGCTCATCACGGCGATCCGCGAATTCCGCCGCGTCGCCGACGACTACCCGGCCGATCCGCTCGCGCCCGTCTCCTTGATGCGCATCGGCGACTCGTACGGGCAGCTGTGGCGGCGGCCCGAGCTCGATCCGTCGAACGGGCAGACCGCGATCGCCACGTACCAGGAGCTGGTCGGGCGCTACCCGGACGCGCCCGCGACGCGGATCGCCGCGCAGCGAGTGCGCGATCTCCAGGAGAAGTTCGCGCAGAAGGACTACGCGAGCGGACTGTTCTACTTCAAACGCAACGCGTTCGACTCGGCGATCCTCTACTTCCGCGGCCTGATCGTGCAGTATCCCTCGAGCTCGGTCGTCCCGGACGCCTACATTCGCCTGGCGCAGGCGTACAAGGCGATCAGCTACCGCGAGGAGCTGCGGGACGTATGCGACCATCTCAACCAGAACTGGGGAGGCCGGCGGGACGTGCGGCAAGTGTGTGGCAACGGGAGTCCTGGGCGGTAGCTTCGACCCGGTTCACCACGGTCACCTGATCGCGGCGGACCGGGCGGCGGAAGCGCTGGGCCTGGACACGGTGCTGTTCGTGCCGTGCGCCCGCCAGCCGCTCAAGTCCGAGCCCCCTTCGGCCACCGGCGAGCAGCGCGTCACGATGCTGCGGCTCGCGCTGGGCGACTACCCGCGGTTCGCCGTCGAGACATGCGAGCTGGAGCGGCCCGCGCCCTCGTACACGGTGGACACGCTCAGGCAGATCCGCGGCCGGTGGCCCGACGAGCGGCTGGTCCTGATCCTCGGGGCGGACGCCGCCGCGACGCTGCCGCGCTGGCGCGCCGCCGACGAGGTCGCGCGGCTCGCCGAGATCGCGGTGCTGACGCGGCCCGGCGCGCCCGAAGTCAGCTCGGCGTTCGTGAAGCATCTCGTCGCGACGCCGGCCATCGAGATCTCCGCGAGCGAGATCCGGGCCCGGTGCCTGACGGGGAAGAGCATCCGTTACCTCGTGCCCGAATCCGTCGCGCACTACATCGAGCGACACAAGGTCTACCAGTAATGCCCATCCAGCAGGTCGTCACGAAGGTCTTCGGCTCGCGCTTCTCGCGCGAGGTCAAGCGGCTGCGCCCCATCGTCGACGCCATCAAGCGCCACGAGGGGGCGCTCAAGACCCTGAGCGACGACGCGCTGCGCCAGCAGACGACCGGCTTCCGCGCGCGGATCCAGGAGCGCACCGGCCAGATCGCCGCCGAAGTGGCGCGGCTCAAGGCGGCCAAGCACGCCTGCGCGGACCCCGATGAGCGCGACGCCCTGGACCGCGAGCTGTTCGAGGCCGAGCAGGTGCTCCAGAAGGAGACAGCGGCCGTCCTGGACGACCTGCTGCCCGAGGCGTTCGCCACCGCGCGCGAAGCGTGCCGTCGCCTCGTCGGATCGAAGGTCCTGGTCACCGGCCACGAGCTGACGTGGGACATGGTGCCCTACGATGTGCAGCTGATCGGCGGCATCGTGCTGCACCAGGGCAAGATCGCCGAGATGGCGACCGGCGAGGGCAAGACGCTGGTCGCGACGCTGCCCATCTACCTCAACGCGCTGCCCGGAACGGGCGTCCACCTGGTCACGGTCAACAACTACCTGGCGCGGCGCGACTCGCAGTGGATGGGCCACCTCTACCGCTGGCTCGGCCTGAGCGTCGGCTGTCTCGACGACACCGAGCCGGGCTCCCCCGAACGCCGCGCCGCCTACGGCTGCGACGTCACGTACGGCACCAACAACGAATTCGGCTTCGACTACCTGCGCGACAACATGGTGTTCTCGCTCGCGCAGCGCGTGCAGCGCACCCACGTGTACGCGATCATCGACGAGGTGGACTCGATCCTCATCGACGAGGCCCGGACGCCGCTCATCATCTCGGGCCCGGTCGGCGACGAGGAAGACACCAAGTACCGCGACTTCAACCAGCAGGTCGCGTCGGTCGTGCGCCGCCAGAACGAGGTGGCCAACGAGATGATGGCCGAGGCCGAGCGCCTGTGGGCCGAGGGCAAGACCGTGGAAGGCGCGGTGAAGGCCTACCAGGTCCGCCTCGGCATGCCGAAACACAAGCGGCTGCTGCGGTTCCTCAACGAACAGGGCGCCAAGAAGGCGGTGCAGGAGACCGAGCTCGCGCACGTCGGCGACCGGCGTCTCCCGGCCGCCCAGCAGCGCTTCCGCGACGTCGAGGAGTCGCTCTACTTCGTGCTCGACGAGAAGGGCCACTCGGTCCACCTGACCGACAAGGGCCACGAGGCGCTCTCGCCGCAGGACCCCAACCTGTTCATCGTGCCGGACCTGTCGCAGGAAGTCCTGCGCATCGACCGCGACGACGATCTCACGGTACACCAGAAGGCGGAGGCCCGCGCGAAGCTGGAAGGCGACTACGCGGCCAAGAGCGAGAAGCTCAACATCGTGCACCAGCTGCTCCGGGCCCACGCGCTCTACGAGAAAGACGTGGAGTACGTCGTACAGGACGGCCAGGTGTTCATCGTGGACGAGTTCACCGGCCGCATCCTGGCCGGCCGGC
Organism: Gemmatimonadales bacterium; assembly: GCA_044449445.1. Lineage (GTDB taxonomy): Bacteria > Gemmatimonadota > Gemmatimonadetes > Gemmatimonadales > JACORV01 > DASXPG01. The sequence goes on along the minus strand of JBIOIA010000003.1, from coordinate 12,434 downwards.
GCTGGTCCGACGGACTCCACCAGGCGGTCGAGGCCAAGGAGGGCGTGCAGGTCAAGGGCGAGACGCAGACGCTCGCCACGATCACGATCCAGAACTACTTCCGCATGTACCAGAAGCTCGCGGGCATGACGGGCACGGCGGAGACCGAAGAGGAAGAGTTCTACAAGATCTACGGCCTCGAGGTGTCGGTCATCCCGACCAACCGGCCGGTGCGCCGGATCGACAAGCACGACCGCATCTTCCGCACGCGGCGCGAGAAGTACAACGCGATCGCCGACGAGGTGGAGCGCCAGAACCAGCGCGGGCTGCCGGTGCTCGTCGGCACGGTGAGCGTCGAGGTGAGCGAGACGCTTTCACGCATGCTCAAGCGCCGCGGGCTGAAGCACGAAGTGCTCAACGCCAAGTACCACCAGCGCGAAGCCGAGATCGTGGCCATGGCGGGTCAGAGTGGCGGCGTCACGATCGCGACCAACATGGCCGGCCGCGGCACCGACATCAAGCTCGGCGCCGCCGTCACCAAGTGCAAAGCCTGCGGCATCCGCTCGAAGATCGCCCCGTTCGGCCAGCAGCTCGAGCAGCCCGACCTCACCTGGGAGAAGATCACCGAGCTCGGCTGCATGGCCGATCCGCCGTGCGGGCTCCAGATCATCGGCACCGAGCGCCACGAGAGCCGGCGCATCGACCGCCAGCTGCGCGGCCGCTCGGGACGCCAGGGCGACCCGGGCGGCTCGATCTTCTTCCTCTCGCTCGAAGACGACCTGATGCGGCTGTTCGGCTCCGACCGCATCGCGGGGCTCATGGACCGCCTCGGCGCGGAAGAGGGCGAAGTCATCGAGCACCCCTGGGTCACCAGGTCCATCGAGGGGGCGCAGAAGCGGATCGAGCTCCAGAACTTCCAGGCCAGGAAGCGCTTGCTCGAGTACGACGACGTCATGAACCAGCAGCGCGAGGTGGTCTACTCGCTGCGGCTGTTCGCCCTCGAGGGCGGTGAAGAACTCAAGGCCGAAGCGATCCGGATGATCGAGGCGGCGATGGAGAAGCCGATGACCGAGGCCATCGGCGGCTCCAAGCACCCGGAGGAATGGGACCTCGACATGCTGCGCGAGCAGCTCCAGATGCGCTTCCTGATCAGCGTCCTCGAGCTGGCGGCGGGCCACCCGCCGAGGGACGAGGACGAGCTGCGCGAGCTGGTTCGCCGCCACGCCCGCGAGGCGTTCCAGCGCAAGGTCACGGCGCTCGACGGGTACGGCCACGGCCTCAGGATGCTGGACGCCCAGGGGCGCGAAGTTCCGGTGGACAACCTGTCCGAGCAGATCCTCAGCCAGGTGATGCTGCGCGTGCTGGACGACAAGTGGAAGGACCACCTCTACGACCTCGACCAGCTGCGCAACGCCATCACCTACCGGGCCTGGGGCCAGAAGGACCCGCTGATCGAGTACAAGCAGGAGGCCTACTCGATGTTCGTGGACCTCATGGCCGACCTGCGCGCGACGTTCACGGACCAGTTCCTCAAGGTGCAGGTGAGCGCCGGACCGTCGGCTCCGCCCCCGCCGCCGCCCCGAACGTTCAGCGGACCGGCGCTGCCGGGCGGGCCGCCACAGAGTGGTGCGAGCGAGTTCGTCTCCGACGAACCAACAGGCCGTCCGCCCGTTCGCCCCCCGACGGGCTCAGGTCTCCCGCCGGGCTGGGAAAAGACCGGCCGCAACGAGCCCTGTCCGTGCGGGTCCGGGAAGAAGTTCAAGAAATGCCACGGCAAGGACCTCTAGCTTCGGAGAGCGTATGCGCGCCGCAGCCCGTCGCTTCGCACATCTGATTCCTCTCGTTCTCCTCGCCGGGCCGCTGCTCGGCCAGGTCACCTCACCGGGTGGCCGGGCACAGGTAGCCGGCACCGTCACCGCCCAGGGCCGCCCGCTCGCCGGCGTGCTCGTGATGCGGTTGGGATCCGGCGACAGCACGCGGTCCGACTCGCTCGGGCGCTACGTGCTCCCGGGGCTGGGTGCGGGGCACCACATCTTCGAGGTCAGGAAGCGCGGCTTCTCCCCGCTCGAGATGGAGATCATCTTCCCCAACGACACGCTCACCGTCCGGGCCGACATTCCGATGGAACCTGCGGGCGCCGCGGACCCGGCGCTGGTTGACAAGCTCAACCGCGAAGGCTTCTCGGAACGGCGCCGCAACGCCCGTGAGCGCGACCGCCTCACGTTCCTCGGGCCCGAGGACATCGAGGCGCGCGAGGCGGTGAAGGTCAGCCAGCTGTTCGACGGCGCGCAGGGCGTCACCGTGCGCTTCGAGAACGGCATCAGCGTGCTGTATGGCGGCGACGGGCACTGCGTGATGTTTCCGTGGATCGAGCACCAGCTGATCGAGACGGCGTTCCCGCCGGCTTCGACCGGGCCCCGCGGACCCACCTCGCTCGGCGGCAGCGGCGGTGGAAGCCGGAGGTCCACGACCCGCTACACCGGCCTCGACGACCTGATCCCGATCGGCCAGATCGCCGCGATCGAGATCTACCCTCGGGCGGGGCAGGTACCGCAGGAGTTCCAGCGGTCCGGTCAGCAGGCCTCGACGTCTGGCCGGGGCCTGAGCACCGAGAGCGTGGATTGCGGGGCGGTGATCTTCTGGACCAGGTAGCGACGCGCGATTCCGCTCCGCTCCGCAAGGCGCCGGCGACACCAGCCGGCGCCTTTTCCTTTATATAGCGGCCGCATGACGGTGCGCATCGCCGAAACGCCCGCCGCCGACCGGCCCCGCGAGCGCCTGTTTCGCCTGGGCCCCGGCGCGCTCACCCAGGCCGAGCTGGTCGCCATCCTCCTGGGCACGGGCGGCCCCGGCGCCTCGGCGCTCGACCTGGCGTCCGAGCTCTTGACCGGCAGCGGCGCGCTGAGCGCGCTCGCTCGCCGTCCACCGGCCGACGTGGCACGTATCCGCGGTGTCGGCGCGGCGAAGGCGGCGCGGGTCGCCGCCGCGCTCGAGCTCGGCCGGCGGCTCCAGGAAGAAGGCCGCACCGAGCGGCACCGCATCCGCTCGCCCGCCGATGTCTTCCGCTGGTTCGCACCGCGGCTCTCGGACCTCTCGGCCGAGGAGTTTCACGTGCTCGCGCTCGACAGCCAGAGCGCCGTCCTGCGCGATCTCATGATCACGCGCGGCATCCTCAACAGCTCGCTGGTGCATCCGCGCGAGGTGTTCCGCGGCGCCATCGCCGAGGCAGCCGCCGGGATCATCGTGGTGCACAACCACCCCTCCGGCGACCCGACCCCTTCGGCGGACGACCGCGCCGTCACCCGCCAGCTGGTCGAGGCCGGCCGCATCATCGATCTGCCGGTCTACGACCACGTGATCGTGGGCCACGGGAGGTATGTGTCGTTCTCGGAGGCAGGATTGCTTTGACTCCCGCCCCCCGCCTTATAATTCGGGGTGACCACCATCCGCGTTCCCTCGATTCCCGGGCTCTCCGACGCCCTGGAGTCCTTCGCCGACCGGCTCGATCTGGACCTGATCGAGCGGGCCTGGCAGTTCAGCGCGCGCGCCCACAAGGGCCAGAAGCGCTGGAGCGGGGAGACGGCCGTGAGCCACGGGGTCGCGGTGGCGCGGATCCTGGTCGAGCAGCACCTCGATTCGGCGTCGATCGCCTGCGGGCTGCTGCACGACGTCGCCGAAGACACCGATGTCACGATCGCCGACCTCGAGAAGGAGTTCGGCGCCGAGGTCGCGACGATCGTGGACGGCCTCACCAAGATCTCCACGCTCACCTTCCGCTCCACCGCTGAAGAGCAGGTCGAGAACTACCGCAAGCTGCTGGTCTCGGTGGCCCGCGATGCGCGCGTGGTCATCATCAAGCTCGCCGACCGCCTGCACAACATGCGCACGCTCGAGCACCTGCCGGAGGAGAAGCAGCGGCGCATCGCGCTCGAGACGCGCGAGATCTACGCGCCGCTCGCGCACCGCTTCGGCATGGGGCAGGCCCGCGTCGAGCTCGAGGACCTGGCCTTCCGGTTCCTCGAGCCGGTGGACTACCGGGCCCTGTCGAAGAAGCTCGCGAGCAAGAAGGGCGAGCGCGAAGGGCTGGTCGACAAGATGCGCGAGCCGCTGAAGCGCGCGCTCGACAAGGCGGGCATCGCCGACGTCGAGGTCACCGGGCGCCCGAAGCACCTGTACTCGATCTTCCGCAAGATCACGACGCGCAACCTGCCCTACGAGATGATCTACGACCTGATGGCGATCCGGGTCCTGGTCAACTCGGTGCCCGACTGCTACCACGCGCTCGGCGTGATCCACGCGCACTGGACGCCGCTCCAGGAGCGCATCAAGGACTACATCGCCCAGCCCAAGTCGAACGGCTACCAGTCGCTGCACACGACGATCTTCGGCCCGGCCGGCCACCTGTACGAGATCCAGATCCGCACCCGCGAGATGCACCACACGGCCGAGTACGGCATCGCGGCGCACTGGCTCTACAAGGAAGGCCGCGCGAGCGACGAGCTGGACCGGCACCTCCAGTGGTTCCGCCAGCTGATCGACCGCCAGCAGGAGGCGCAGACGCCGCAGGAGTTCCTCGAGTTCCTGCGCATCGACCTGTACCAGGACGAGATCTTCATCTTCACGCCCGAAGGCGACGTCAAGCAGCTGCCCAAGGGCGCGACGCCGATCGATTTCGCGTTCTTCGTGCACACCGAGGTCGGCCTGCACTGCCAGGGCGCCAAGGTGAACGGCCGGATCGCGCCGTTGCACCGCATGCTGAAGAACGGCGACAACGTGGAGATCCTCACGTCGCCGGCCGCGCATCCGTCGCAGGACTGGCTCGCCCACGTCCGTACCGGCCGCGCGCGCTCGAAGATCCGGCAGTGGATCCGCAACGAGGAGCTGTCGGCCTCGATCCAGCTCGGCCAGGACATCCTGGCGCGCGAAATTCGCCGCCGCCGGCTCCCCAAGCCCGGCGAGGAGCAGAAGGCGCGCGCCGCGACGTCGCTCGGCCTGGCCGACGCGGCGCACGTCGAGGCCGCGCTCGGGCGCGGCGACGTCGGAACCGGGCAGGTGCTGCGCGCGATCTATCCCGAGCTGCCCGCCGAGCAGTCCGAGACGCCGCCGCCCACGCCGCCCACGGCCATCGGCCGGCTGGTGCAGCGGATGCGCGTCGGAAAGGGCGTGCGCATCCAGGGCGTGGACGGCCTGATGGTGCGCTACTCGCAGTGCTGCCAGCCGGTGCCGGGCGACAAGGTGACGGGTTACGTCACGCGCGGCCGCGGCATCAGCATCCATCGGGTGGATTGCCCGAACCTGCTCGCGCTCGCCGACCCGGAGCGGCGCATGGAGCTCGACTGGCAGGAGGTCGAGGGCGAGCTGTTCACGGTGCGGCTCAGTCTCCAGGGCGAGGACCGGCGCGGCCTCTACGCCGACCTGTGCACCGCCATCTCGGGGACGGGCACCAACATCCGCGCGCTCGAGCTCAATAGCGGCGACGGCGGCGTGGACGGGTCGCTCATCGTCGAAGTCGAGAATCTCTCCCACCTCACGAAGGTCATGAAGGCGATGCGGCGCGTGAAGGGCGTGTCGGACGTCGGGCGCCGCGAGCGCCTCGACGCGTGAGCGGCCTCAAGGTCGAAGCGCCGTTCTCCCCGGCCGGGGACCAGCCGAAGGCGATCGAAGAGCTGGTCCGCGGATTCAAGCGCGGCGATCCGCACCAGGTCCTGCTCGGCGTCACCGGATCCGGCAAAACGATGACCGTCGCGCACGTCGTCGCCGAGCTCGGCGTGCCCGCGCTCATCCTCTCGCACAACAAGACGCTGGGGGCCCAGCTGTACGGCGAGTTCAAGGGGTTCCTGCCGTCCAACGCCGTCGAGTACTTCATCTCCTATTACGACTACTACCAGCCCGAGGCGTACGTCCCCTCGACCGACACCTACATCGAGAAGGACGCCTCGATCAACGAGGACATCGAGCGGCTGCGCCTGCGGGCCACGAGCAGCCTGGTCGAGCGCGACGACGTCGTGGTCGTGGCGACGGTGAGCGCGATCTACGGGCTCGGCGACCCCGTGCAGTACCGCGAGCAGATGGTCCACCTCAAGGTCGGCGAGAGCCCGGGGCGGCGCGCCATCCTCGAGCGGCTGGTCGCCATCCAGTACCAGCGCAACGACGTCGCCTTCGAGCCCGGCACCTTCCGGGTCCGCGGCGACGTGGTCGAGATCTTCCCGGCCTACGAGGAGCAGGCGGTCCGCCTCGAGCTGTTCGGCGATAAGATCGAGCGGATCACCAAGATCGACCCGCTCACGGGCAAGGCCGTCGCACCGATCCAGCGCTGCGCGATCTATCCGGCCACGCACTTCGTGACCGACAAGGCGAACCTCCAGCGGGCCGTCGCGGCGATCCGCGCCGAGCTGATGGAGCGGCTCAACGAGCTGCGCACGCAGGGCAAGCTGCTGGAGGCGCAGCGGCTCGAGTCCCGCTGCTCCTTCGACCTCGAGATGCTGATCGAGATCGGGACGTGCCACGGCGTCGAGAACTACTCGCGGGTTCTCTCCGGCCGGCAGCCCGGCGAGCGGCCCGCCTGCCTGATCGACTTCTTCCCCAAGGATTTCCTGCTGGTCGTGGACGAGTCCCACGCTACGGTGCCGCAGCTCAACGCGATGTACGCGGGCGACCGCTCGCGCAAGGAGACCCTGGTCGAGTACGGCTTCCGGCTGCCGAGCGCGCTCGACAACCGGCCGCTGCGCTACGAGGAGATCCTGAAGCTCGCGCCCCGGATCCTGTTCGTGAGCGCGACGCCGGGCCCGGAGGAGCTGAGGCTCAGCGGCGGCGCGGTCGTCGAGCAGCTGGTGCGCCCGACCGGGCTGCTCGACCCCGAGGTGGAGATCAGACCCGTGGCGGGGCAGGTGGACGACCTGCTGGGCGAGATCCGCGCCCGCGCGCGGCGCGGCGAGCGGGTCCTCGTCACCACGCTGACCAAGCGGATGTCCGAGGACCTCACCGACTACCTCGCGCAGGTGGGCGTGCGGGTGCGCTACATGCACTCCGACATCGACGCGATCGAGCGCATGGACATCGTGCGCGGGCTCCGGCTCGGCGAGTTCGACGTGCTGGTCGGGATCAACCTGCTGCGCGAAGGCCTCGACCTGCCCGAAGTGTCGCTCGTGGCCGTGCTCGACGCCGACCAGGAGGGGTTCCTGCGCTCGCGCACCTCGCTCATCCAGACGGTGGGCCGCGCGGCCCGCAACGAGCGGGGGAAGGCGATCCTGTACGCCGACCGGATCACCGACTCGATGAAAGCCGCGCTGGACGAGATGGACCGCCGCCGCGAGGTGCAGCGCGCCTACAACAAGGAGCACGGCATCACGCCGACCTCCATCGTGAAATCCATCGAGGAGATCCGGTTCACGACGCGGGTCGCCGACGCGCGCGAGGACCCCGTGCCGCGCGCCGAGCCGCTGTCGGCCATCGCGCAGGCGGGCCACTCGTGGGCCGACGCCAACGCATCGGAGCGTGCGAAGATCCTCGAGACGCTGGAGCAGGAGATGCGCACCGCCGCCGACGACCTCGACTTCGAGCTGGCCGCGCAGATCCGCGACCAGATCATGGACCTGAAGGCGGCGCGCGGCGGGCGGACGGGCGGACAGGCGGACGGGCGGACAGGGCCTCGCTCGCCCAGGCCGGCCGGGAGCAGGCGTGGGAAGCGCGCGCGTCGATGAGGAACAGCTCGCCGCGTGGGGCAGCTCGTTCGCCCGCGCGCTCCGCCGTCCCGCGGTCGTCGCGCTGAGCGGCGAGCTCGGCGCCGGCAAGACGACGCTCGTCCGCGCGATCGCGCACGGCCTCGGTGTCGAGGGTCCGGTGACCAGCCCGACCTTCGCGCTGGTCCACCGCTACGAGGCCGCCGGCATTCCGGTCTGGCACGTGGACGCCTACCGCCTCAAGCCCGCGGACGACGGGCGCGACCTCGGCTTCGAGGAGATGGCGAAGGAGCCCCAGGGCGTCGTGCTCGTCGAGTGGCCCGAGCGTCTCGGTGCCGCGGCGCCCGAGTTCACGCACCGGATTCATCTTGCATACACGGACTCAGACGGCATCCGCGACCTGGAGTGGTCGTGACGCCCCCTTCGACTTTCGACTTTCAGCTTTCGGCGCTCTTGCTGTCCATCGATACCGCGACCGACCGCCCGACGCTTGCCCTCGGCACTCCCGAATCGCCGGGCGAGGACGTCGCGGCCAGCCACCGGCACGACCTGTCGCGCGACATCGACCGGCTCGCGCGCGAGCTGTTTGCAGCGCGTGGCGTGGGCCCCGCGCAGCTCCAGGGAATCGTCGTCGCGGACGGACCCGGCTCCTTCACGGGCCTGCGCATCGGCATCGCGTTCGCAAAAGGACTGTGCCGCGTGCTCGGAATCCCGCTGCTCGCGGCGCCGTCGCTGTTAGGCGCCGCGCGGACCGCCTGTCCGCCCGTCCGCCCGTCCGCCCTTGTGCTGGCCGAGTACGACGCACTCAGGGGTGATGTGTATCGCGCAGTCTATCGGTTCGAAGCTGGCAAGATCGAAGTCATCGAGCGACCAACCGTTGTTCGCGCGAAGGAACGCTCGCCCGAGGGTGCTGTGCGCGCCGACGAGCGCGGCGCCTCGGCAGCCGCGCTGCTCTCCCTGGTCGGCGTTCCCGGTGGCCCGCTGCCAGTTCGCGACGCTGCGACGTGGGAACCGGACTATGGCCGTCCCGCCGAGGCCGAGGCGCGGCGCCTCGCGCGTCATGGCGATCGGTAAGCCCAGGCGGCTCGCCACGGCGGATCTCGACCGCGTCGCCGAGATCGAGCGCGCGACGTTTCCCGACCCGTGGTCCAGGAGGAGCTTCGCCGAGACCCTCGAGCGCGAGCAGGTGCGCTCGCTCGCGATCGACGACGAACAGGGACGGCTCGTCGGCTACGCCATGTCGGTCCGCGCCGGCGACGAGGGGGAAATCCTCAACATCGCCGTGGACGAGCGAGCCCGGGGACACGGGGCGGGACGCGCCATGCTCGACAAGCTGCTCGACGACCTGCGCCAGAGCGGCGTCAGGCAGGTCTTTCTCGAGGTCAGGCGCTCGAACGAGGCGGCCATCGGCCTGTACCGGAGCGCCGGGTTCCGCCCCCTGGGGGTCCGCCCAGGGTACTACGGCCGGCCCCGGGAGGACGCCCTCACGATGGTGCTGGAACTTGCGTCACAAATCGCAAGGAAAGGATGAGGAACTGCATGAAATCGGTTGACAAAACCCCTTGTGGTTTCCTAACTTGCCCTATGTCCGTGGTTTCCGGGTCGATCCCCAGGAGGGTGCTGTGGCTCGCAGTCTGAACAAGGTCATGCTGATCGGAAACCTCGGGTCGGATCCGGAGATTCGAACCATCCCGAGCGGGGCCCGGGTGGCCCAGTTCAGCCTGGCGACGAACCGGACCTGGAACAACGAGTCCGGCCAGAAGCAGGAGAAGACGGAGTGGCACCGCATCGTGATCTGGAACAATCGGCGTGAAGGCACCGGCCTGGTCGAAGTGGTCGAGAAGTACCTGAAGAAGGGCGACCGGGTCTATGTCGAGGGGAGCATCGAGTACCGCTCCTACGAAGACAAGAAGGACGGGACGACGAAGTACATGACGGAGATCAAGGTCCGGGATCTGGTGATGCTGTCGGGCAAGAGCGACGGGGGCGAGGGTGGGGGGCGGCGTGCAGCCGCCCCCGCGGCCGCCGGCGGCCTTACGGCAGGTGGAAAGGCCAAGGAAGGCGCCGAGAAACCGTTCGGCGACTACCCGGAGGCGCTCGATGAGGAGGATGACGATCTTCCGTTCTGAGCTGACGCTCGCCCTCGTGGCGATAGCGATCCCGCTGAGCGCCAGCGCGCAGGACGCGCCGGTGCGCGGCTTGCCGCCCAGTGTCCGGCCCCAGAGCGTGGGCGTCCCGCAGCCTGCTCCGTCCGCACCACAGAACCAGCAGCAGTCGCAGCCGGTCTCCGGCAGCGTGACGATCACGTCCGGCGGCGGCGCATTCCCGCGGCAGGCGACGTCCGCGACGCCGGCCACGCATACCGTGGCCCAGGGCGAGACCCTGTGGGCCCTCGCCCAGCAGTTCCTCGGCGACCCGCTGCTGTGGCCGGAGATCTACCGCCTCAACACCAACGTCGTCGAAGACCCGCACTGGATCTATCCGGGCGAGGAGCTGCGGATCACGGCGGAAGAGGACACGGCCGCGGCCGCGCCCGCGGCAGCGCAGGCCGCCGCGCCCTCCACCGGGCAGTCGTTTGTGGTGACCCCGACCGATACCGGCGCCCCGACCCAGGAGCCGGCGCACCCGACGTACGTATCGCCGGCGAACAGCCCCACGATCTTTTCGCAGCAGGCGCAGCGGACGCAGAGCGAGGCGACGCTCCAGGGTCTTTCGGCGGCCAGCTACCGCGCCGTGCGCGACGGCGAGTACTACTCGACGGGCTTCCTCACCGAGAACCAGCCGCTCCCGACCGGCCGGATCATCGGCGACACGCGGACCTCGTCGACGCAGGCCGGCGCACGGACGGCCGTGCAGCTGTATGACGACGTGGTCGTCGCGGCGCCGCCCAACGACACGCTCCAGCCGGGAAATCTGCTGCTCGCGTTCCGGCGCGGCGACGAAGTCGGCAACTGGGGCGAGATCGTCGTGCCCACGGCCCTGCTGCGCGTCAAGGGCTCCGAGGAGGCAGGGCACTTCCGTGCGACCGTGATCCGCATGTTCGGGCCGGTCTCATTGGACCAGGAAGTGCTCGACGTCCAGCCCTTCGAACTCGGCAGCAGCCGGCACGCCGTGCCGGTGACCGGCGGGGTCACGGGCCAGGTGATCCGCCTGCGCGATCCTCACGAGCTCGCGCAGCTGCAGCATGCGTTGTTCATCGACAAGGGCGCGAACGACGGGCTGAAGCCCGGCGACCTGATCCAGATCTATCGGACCCGGCCGGACGACATCCATGGCGGCTCGATCGAGCAGGACATTGCGCGCGGAGTCGTCGTGAGCACGCGGACGTCGACCTCGACCGTGGTGATCGTCGAGCTCCACAGCGGCGATGTCGGACCAGGGGCCCTGGTCCGGCAAATCGGCCGCATCCCCTCCTGAGCCCCTTGCGAACCCGCCGCCCCGGCGGGTTCGTCGCATGAGCCGCCGCGTGCTGGTGACCGGCGGGGCCGGGTTCATCGGCTCCCACGTCGCCGACGCCTTCCTCGCCGCCGGCTGGGAAGTCACGGTCCTCGACAACCTCTCGCGCGGCCAAAGGCAGAACGTCCCCGCCGCCGCGACGTTCCGGGAGCTGAACGCGGGATCCCGGGAGGCGCGCGAGTTGGCCCTCGCGGGCCACTTCGAAGTCATCGCCCATCTCGCCGCGCAGGTGGACGTCCGCGTCTCGGTCGCCGATCCCGTCCGCGACGCGCAAGACAACCTGATCGCCCTGCTGAACCTGCTCGAGGGCGCGCGCCACGGCGGCGTGCGCCGCGTGATCTTCTCCTCCTCGGGCGGCGTGGTGTACGGCGAGCGCAAACCGCCGCACGCCGAAACGGCGCCCAAGCTCCCCGTCTCCCCCTACGGCGTCGCGAAGCTCGCCGCCGAGTACTACCTCGCCGCGTATCGCGCTCTCCACGGGCTCGAATCCGTGGCCCTCCGCTATGCCAACGTGTACGGCCCGCGCCAGGACCCGCACGGCGAGGCCGGAGTGGTGGCGATCTTCGGCAACCGCCTGCGCGAGCGCCGGCCGATCACCATCTTCGGGGATGGGAACCAGACGCGCGACTACGTGTACGTGGGCGACGTGGCCCGGGCCAACGTGCTCGCCGCAGACGCCGAGCTGCCCGGGCCGGACGGCACGATCGATCCGTGGGGCATCAACATCGGCACCGGGATCGCGACGTCAGTCGGCGATCTGGCGCTGGCAATGATGCGCGCCGCCCATATCGACGTGAACGTCGAGCACGCGCCCGCCCGTCCGGGTGAGCTCCAGGAGAGCGTCGTGCGGATCGAGAAGGCCGCGCGGGTCCTCGGCTGGAAACCGGAAGTGAGTCTCGCCGACGGGCTCGCGCGCACCTACGCGTGGGTCGTGGAGGATGCCAGTTGATGCAAGCCGGAAGGGCCGTTCCGACTTCGCCGTGGGACCTGATCACGACCTCGAGCGGCGAGACCAAGTTCGTGCTCGCGGTGCTGGTCGTGTTCTCGCTGGTCTCGTGGTTCCTCATCGTCGCCAAATGGTGGCAATTCCGAAGCCTCAAGAAGGGCGCGCAGCGCTTCTTCCGCGCGGTCGCCCACGCCACCCGGCTCGATGACGCGCGCATGGCCGTCAATGCACTTCCGCCCTCGCCTTACACACGGCTGTTCAAGGAAGGCATCACGTTCTACGGCGAGCTGGTGCCTGGCGGCGTCGCGGCCGAGCCGCACGAGGCGCCGAAGCTCACGCCCTCGCAGCTCGAAGCCCTGCGCATGGTGCTGGAG
>JBIOIA010000002.1:0-45296 GCA_044449445.1 Gemmatimonadales bacterium | reverse complement strand
GTGTAACCCGCGCCGCCGAGCGCCGACTCGAGGACGATCTCGAGTCCCATGGTGATCTGCGCAAGCGCCATCGCGCGCAGGTACAGTGCGCCGTCGGCGATGACCCCGGGGTCGCGCACGAAGATGCCGACCATCGCGCCGGGGAACGCGACGAACGCGAACGCGACCACCGTGCCGGCCGCGCACGCGTACGACGCCGTGATCCAGCCGGCGCGCCGCGCCCGGTCGAGCCGGCCCGCGCCGATGTTCTGCCCCACCGCGGCGGCCGATGCCATGCCGAAGCCCGTGGCGATCATGAACGAGAGCCCCTCGAGCTTGTGCCCGATGCCGAGCGCGGCGAGCGCGCTCACGCCGAAGCGCGTCGTGATCCGCGTCAGCCCGATGTACACGAATGAGAAGAAGACGCCGGTCCCCGCGGTGGGCAGGCCGACGCGGAGCGCCGTGAGCGCGGAGCGAAGATCGAGCACGCCGAACCGCACCAGGCCGCGCCGCACCAGGATCACGAGGCCCATGACGAGCGCGCCGCCGCGCGTCAGGATCGCGGCCACCGCCGCGCCCGCGATGCCCAGGGCCGGCAGCGGTCCGAAACCGCGGATCAGCAGCGGGTCGAGCACGACGTTGAGCGTCACCGACAGGCCGAGCAGGATGAGCGGCGTGCGCGTGTCGCCGGAGGAGCGGAACGTCGCCTCGGCGGCGAAGAACCCGAAGATCAGCGGCGTGCCGACCAGGTACGCGGTGAGGTAGGTCCGCCCGAGCGACGTGACTTCGGCCGGCGTCTGCATCACCGCGAACAACGATGGGACCAGGAGCGGCCCGAGCGCCGCGACGAGGAACCCGAGACTCAGGGCCAGCAGCAGGGTGGTGCCCGCGACGACCGCGGCGAGCCCGTGCGCGCCCTCGCCGTGGCGGCGCGCGGCGACCGCGGTCAGCCCGACCCCGATCATCTCGGCGAGCGCGGCGATGATCCACACCGCGAAGCCCGCGGTCGAGACGGCGGCGAGCGCCGGCGGGCCGAGGATGCGACCCACCCAGAAGATGTCCACCAACAGGAACACGAGCGTGAGCAGACTCGAGCCAACGGCCGGCAGCGACAGCCGCATGATGGCCTGCCCGAGCGGGCCCGCGACCAGGATCCGGCGGGCCTCGGCCGGCGCCGTGGCCGTGATCAAGGCGAGGCGGCCTCGCCCCTAGCGGCGCGCTGGAACACCGGGTTGTCGGGGAACTGCTGGGCGAGCTCGGCGATCAGCTGCTCGCCGCGCTCGCGCGCGGTCGGGTCGTGCTCCGCCTCGCGGAGCATGGCGTTGGCGTACAGCCAGCGCGCCTCGGTCCGCATGAACACGCACGATTCGGTACAGCGGAGAACGAGCGCGAGCCCACGCTCGGCATTGCTGCCGCCCAGGCCGACGAGCTTCGCCACCAGCCGCGCGATCGCGTTCTCGTGCGCAAGACCGTAGTCGATCGCGCCGAGCCCCAGCCGGCAGTCCACGCACGAGGAGTCGATCGCGACAGCGTGTTGCAGTGCACCACGCATGCCCTTCGCGTCACCCATGGCGCGCCATACCCGTCCGTGCAGCTCGGCCTGACGGGCGCGCGAGCCGTAGGCGGTACCGAGCCAGAACAGCGCGCGTACGCGAACCGAATCGTTCCCGGCACTGTCGAGGGCGGCCTGGGCGAGCCTGATGGCATCGGTGAGCAGGAGATCGACGGTGTCGGCTTGAAAGTCGTCATCGTTCCGGGCCGCACCCGACCAGATCAGCGCGGTGGCCGCGAGCGCGAGCGGCGCGGCATCGCTCGGATGCTCGCGCGAGAGAACGGCGAAACGCGCGCGCGCCGAATCGAAGCGGCCGCCGTAGATGAGCTCCTGGCCCCGGAGCAGGTCCGCGTTCGAGGCCTGCGCGGCGAGCGTGAGGGGAGCGGCGCACAAGAGAGAGACGCATAAGACGCATAGAACGCGTCGCGCGCCGGTCGGTGACAGCGGGGGCGGGGTCAGTCGGCGACGATCGGGAGGCGGACGGCGTGCTCTTCGACCAGCGCGAGCACGCGCTCGGCCATCGTCCGCAACGCCTGCGCCGCGGGAGAGTCGGGGTCGGCCAGGACGACCGGCGTTCCAGCTTCGCCCAATTCCTGCACGCGGGTCGCCAGCGGAATCTCCGCGAGCAACGGCACGCCCAGCTCGGCCGCGAGCCGCCCACCGCCGCCCTTCCCGAAGACGTACTCGCGCGCCCCGGTACCGGGGACCACGAAGTACGACATGTTCTCCACGATACCGAGCACCGGCACGCCGACCTTCTCGAACATCTTCGCGCCGCGCAACGCGTCGCCCACCGCGACTTCCTGCGGCGTGGTCACGATGATGCCGGCCGCGACGTGCACGTTCTGCACCAGCGAGAGCTGCGCGTCGCCGGTCCCCGGCGGCAGGTCCACGACGAGCGCGTCGAGCTGGCCCCACGCCACGTCGGCCAGGAACTGCTGGATGATCTTGGTGATGATGGGCCCGCGCCAGATCGTGGCGACGTCGCGGCCCACGAGGTTGCCGAGCGAGATCAGCTTGATGCCGTGCGCCTCCAGCGGCATGATGCGGCGCTCGGGGGAAATCGACGGCTCCTTGCCCACCACGCCGAGCATGCGAGGCACGTTGGGGCCGTAGATGTCCGCGTCCATCAGCCCGACGCGCAGTCCGCGCGCGGCAAGCGCGGCCGCGAGGTTCACCGAGACGGTGGACTTGCCGACGCCGCCCTTGCCGCTCGACACCGCGATCACGCGGCCGAGGTGCGGCAGCTCGCGCGGCTGCGGCGCGGGCACGGCCTTGGGCGTGGTGGCCTGCGGCGCGGTCGACGTGACGCCGACCTTCACCGACGTTACACCCTCGACCTGCTGCACGGCCCGCCGCGCCTCGCGCGCCAGGTTCCCCGGATCTTCGGCCAGGAGCGCGACGGCGATCCGCACGGTGCCGTCCGGATCCACCGCGACCTCGCTCACCGTCCCGGCCGTGATGAGATCCGTTCCGGTGCGCGGGTTCACGACGCCGGTCAGGGCCGCGGCGACGCGGGCCTTGAGCTGCTGCACGTCCGTCATGACACGAATCTAGCGGGAGGGAAGCAGCGCGGCGCGCGCGGCCGCGAGGACCTTCTGTTGCACCTCGTCCAGGCTGCCCGCGATGGACGCGCCCGACGCCTTGGCGTGGCCGCCGCCGCCGAACTGGTGCGCGAACGCGGAGACGTCGAAGTCGCCGACCGAGCGGAACGACACCTTCACCTTGCCGTTCGCCAGGTTGCGGAACAGCAGCGCGAGCCGCGTTCCCTGCACCGACCGCGCGAACTCGACCAGGCCGTCGAGGTCGTCGGCGCTCGCGTCGTGCCGCTCGAGCGCGCCCGCCGGCACCGTCACCCACGAGAGCCCGAACTCCGGCTCGACGACGAGCGTGTCGAGCACCTGCGCCGTCAGCCGGATCCGCCCGACCGGCGCGGTCGCGTAGACCTGCTCGTAGAGCCGCTCGGGATGCACGCCCGCCTCGAGCAGCGAGGCCGCCAGGCGCAGTACCCGCGGCGTCGTGTTGCCGAAGCGGAACCCGCCCGTGTCGGTCATCAGCCCGACGTACAGAGCGCGCGCGGCCTCCGACTCGATCGGCCAGCCCGCCTCGACGGCGAGGTCGTACACCAGCTCGGCCGTCGCGCTCGCCTCGGGGTCCACGAGCCTGGGGCCCTCGGGCAACGTGCCTGGCGAGGCGTGGTGGTCGATGCACGCGACCTTCACGCCCCGCGCGCGCACGAGCTCGGCCAGGTTGCCGAGGCGCCCTAAGTCCGAGATGTCGAGGACGAGGATGAGATCCGCCGCCTTGATCGCGGCGGAAGCGCCGGAGCTCCGGTCGCGTTCGGCGACCTTCTCGACCAGGAACTGATAGCGGTCGGGGATCGGCGTGGGATTGACGATCACCGCCTCGCGGCCCTGCGCGGCGAGCAGGTGCAGCAGCGCGATCTCGCTGCCGAGT
The DNA here is from genome assembly GCA_044449445.1 of Gemmatimonadales bacterium. GTDB lineage: Bacteria > Gemmatimonadota > Gemmatimonadetes > Gemmatimonadales > JACORV01 > DASXPG01. The sequence continues at coordinate 41,308 of JBIOIA010000002.1, read as the reverse complement.
CCGTCGCCGTCGGAGTTGACGTGCGTGGTCAGGGCGATGCGGCGTGCGCCGAGCAACGCGGCGGCGACATCGCGCGCGGGGGCGCGGCGGTTTTCGGGGACTGCTTCCAAATGCGCGGGGCGGCTCATCGGCGATGGAACCTACCGATGCGCCGCCCCGGGGCCAAGAGTTCTTGCGCTACGTCGTGGTCTTGCCGTTCGCCAGCTCCTGCTGCAGGACACTGTGCCTGCGGCTGTACCCGAAGTAGATGGCGAATCCGATCAGCAGCCAGACCACCAGCCGGATCCAGGTGTCGACGGGCAGCGTCGCCATCAGGCCGAGGCAACACAGCACGCCCATGATCGGCACGAACGGCACCCATGGGGTCCGGAACGGACGCTCGAGGTCGGGCCGGGTCTTCCGCAGCACCATGACGCCGATGCACACCAGCACGAACGCGAGCAGCGTGCCGATGTTCACCAGCTGTCCCAGGAGCTGGAGCGGCAGGATGCCGGTCGCGAGACCGACGGCGATCCCGGTGAAGATCGTGGAGAGATACGGCGTGCGGAACTTCGGGTGCACCGAGCCGGCCCACTTGCCGAGCAGGCCGTCGCGCGACATCGAGTAGAACACGCGCGACTGGCCGAGGAGCATCACGAGGATGACGGAGCCCAGGCCGAGCACCGCCCCGACGTCCACCGAGACACGCACCCAGCCGGGCGCGCCGATGCGCTCCATTGCGAGGGCCATCGGGGCCGCGACGTTCAGGTCCTTGTACGAGACCATGCCGGTCAGCACCGCCGACACCACGACGTAGAGCAGCGTGCAGATCGCCAGCGAGCCCAGAATGCCGATGGCCATGTCCTTCTGGGGATTGCGCGCTTCCTGCGCGGCCGTGGACACGGCGTCGAATCCGATATAGGCGAAGAAGACCAGGCCGGCACCGCGCAGAATGCCGGAGTACCCGTAGGTGCCCCACTCGCCGGTGTTCGGCGGAATGAAGGGCTTCCAGTTGGCGGGGGTGATGTGGAACAGGCCGACCCCGACGATCAGCAGAATGATCGTCAGCTTGAGCATCACGATCACGTTGTTGACCGACGCCGACTCCTTGATGCCGATCACCAGGATCGTGGACATCAGTGCCACGATGAAGACGGCCGGCAGGTTGACAATGGCGCCCGTCAGGTTCAGGCCCGAGTGCGCGCAGCCCGAGACCATCGTGCCGACCTGGGCCGCCGAACACCAGAGCGTGGGGGCACTGGTGAGGTTGGCGGGGAGCGCGAAGCCGAACTGCTTCAGCAGGCTGACGAAATGGCCGGACCAGCCCACGCCCACCGTCGCGGCGCCCGCCGCGTACTCGAGGACCAGGTCCCACCCGATGATCCAGGCGACCAGCTCGCCCATGGTCGCATACGAGTAGGTGTATGCGCTGCCCGCCACCGGGACCGCGCTCGCCATCTCGGCGTAGCACAGGCCGGCGAAGGCGCAGGCGATGCCGACCAGGATCATCGAAATCGGAACCGCCGGTCCCGCGTGCAGCGCCGCGGCCTGGCCCGTCAGCACGAAGATGCCCGCGCCGATGATGGCGCCGATGCCGAGCGTGGTCAGGTTCAGCGGTCCGAGCGTGCGCTTCAGCGATTTCTCGCCGACTGCATCGGCCTCGGCACGCAGGGCCGTGATGGACTTGGTCGCCGTCAGGCTCATGAACACTCCGGACTCGGATTTGGGGTGGCCTTAACTACCGCTAATCGGACGGCGGGGCAAGACCTCGCGCCCCCGGGAGGTGCACGGCGGAACGGCGCGAAGGCCGGTCAGACGCTGTAGTTCGGGGCCTCGCGCGTGATCGTCACGTCGTGGGGATGCGACTCGCGCAGGCCCGACGCGGTCTGGCGCACCAGCTCGGTCTCGGTCTGGAGCGCCTTGATCGTGCCGACGCCGCAGTAGCCCATCCCGCTCTTCAGGCCGCCGACCATCTGGTAGATCACGTCCGCCACCGGGCCCTTGTAGGGGACGCGCCCCTCGATGCCCTCGGGGACCAGCTTCGAGGCGGCCATCTCGCCTTCCTGGAAATAGCGGTCGGCCGAGCCCTCCTGCATCGCGCCCAGCGAGCCCATGCCGCGGATCACCTTGAAGCGGCGGCCTTCCATCAGCAGCGACTCGCCCGGGCTCTCCTCGGTGCCGGCGAACATCGATCCCATCATCACGCTGGCGGCGCCCGCGGCGAGCGCCTTCACGGCGTCGCCCGAGTACTTCACGCCGCCGTCGGCGATCACGGGCACGTCACCCGCCCCGCGCACCGCGTCGATGATGGCCGTGAGCTGGGGCACGCCGACGCCGGTGACGACGCGCGTCGTGCAGATCGAGCCCGGGCCGACGCCGACCTTCACGGCGTCCGCGCCGCGCTCGACCATCGCGCGCGCGCCGTCGCTCGTGGCCACGTTGCCGCCGACGATCTGCGCCTCGGGCAGCGCCTCGCGCAGCTCGGCGACGGCCTTGAGCACGCCCTCGGCGTGGCCATGCGCGGAATCGAGCACCAGCACGTCGCAGCCCGCGTCGCAGAGCGCTCGCGCCCTGATCACCGAGTCCTTGGTCGCCCCGACCGCCGCGGCGACCCTCAGGCGGCCGTGCTTGTCCTTGTTCGCGTCCGGAAACTGCTGGCGCTTGAAGATGTCCTTGACCGTGATGAGGCCCTTGAGCGTGCCGTCCTTCGCGACGACCGGGAGCTTCTCGACCTTGTGGCGGCCCAGGATCTTCTGCGCCTCGTCGAGCGTCGTGCCCACGGGCGCGGTGACCAGGTCGGCCGACGTCATGACGTCCCGGATCAGCCGGTTGGGGTCGCGTTCGAACTGGAGATCGCGGTTGGTGATGATGCCGATGAGCCGGCGGCGATCGTCCACGATCGGCACGCCGGAGATGCGGAAGCGCGCCATGAGCTGCATCGCCTCGCGGATCGGCCGGTCCGCGGGCAGCGTGATCGGATCGAGGATCATCCCGCTCTCGGAGCGCTTCACGCGATCGACTTCGGCAACCTGCCGGTCGATCGGCATGTTCTTGTGGATGACGCCGATGCCGCCGTGACGCGCCATCGCGATGGCCATCTCCGCCTCGGTCACCGTGTCCATGGCGGCCGAGAGGAACGGAATGTTGAGCGGGATGTCGCGGGTCAGCCTGCTTGAGACGTCCACCTGCCGGGGATGGACCGTCGAATGGCGGGGCACCAGGAGGACGTCGTCGAACGCGAGTCCTTCCGTGGCGCGAATCCGGGTCTCCATGGCGGAATGTAAAGGGCCGCCGCGGGACGGGTCAAGCAGACCGGGGCGCGGACTCCGGCGGCGTGCCGCCCTTTTCGGGCGATGGCGTCCCGTCCTGCGCGGCCGGCGGCGCGCTGCCCGGCGCCGGCTTCGCGTCTTCGGGCTTCGTTGCGGCGCTGCCCGCCACCTGGTCCACGACCGACTTCCCCGCCGCGGCGAGCCCGCTCATCATGCGACCGGCCGACGACATCGCGTCCATCGTGCCGCGGATCGCGGAGGCCGAGACGCGGCCCGCGCGCAGCGTGTCCTCCACCGTCTCGGCCAGCTTCTGGAATGCGGTGGGCGCCTCGGCCGCCTTCGCGCCGTACTTCGACTCGAGGAACTCGATGTAGTCGAGGACCTGGTACACCCGCTCGTCGCTGAGGGACTCGAGCTTGCGATCGAGACGCTTCTTCAGGAACTCATTCATTGGAGCTCCACGAGCTCGAGGATGGGATTGGCGAGGTACTGGCTGCGTCCGTTCACGACGCGCGCCACGATCTGGACGCTCGCCAGCGGCTCGAGCTTCTGTACCTCGGCGAGCCGTTCGGGCGGGACGATGATGTAGACGAAGGCGTACTCGGGCGCGGGACCGCGCGCGAGGATGTAGCGCTGGCCGGGCTGGAAGTCGGAGCGCAGCTCGTCGGCGGTCTGGAGCGACAGGAACTGGATCGTCCAGCGCAGCAGCCTGCCGCGGAACTCCGCGGGTGCGCCGCGCAGCTCGGCAGCCGAGAGCCCGGTGAGTATCGCGGAGTCGGTGAGGCGGATCTCGTTCTCGCGCACCCAGGCCTGGGCCTCGATGCGGACCCACTCGCCCGCGCGCGCGGTGATGCGCAGCGGCTGGCCGGCCTCGAGCGAGCCGATGGCAGTCGAATCGGGCGCGCGGAACAGCTCGATGCGGCGCCGCGCGACCGCGCGCCGCGGGTCCACCGGCTGGGGCGGCTCCTGCACCGCCGGGCTCGGGCGAGCGGGACGCGGCGGCGGCGAACGCGCCGGGACGGCCGCGACGCTCGTCTGGCCGCCGAGCGCGGCGGAGCGGACCCACACCTGGCGGCTCACGTGGACCCACGCCCCGTTGCGCTCGACTTCGTCGAGCATGAAGCCCTGCACCAGGCGCGCGAGGACGTGACCGTTAGGCGCGGCGCGGAGATTTTCGACCGCCGGCTTGACGGCGAGCGTGTGCCCGTCGCGCTGCATCGCCTGGAGCGACCGCTTGAACACCCAGCCGTCGAGGGTGATCTGAGTATGGTTCTGTTGCGACTCGCCGGCGCGCACGGCGGCACCGCCGACGACCTCGCCGAGGCGCGGCCCGCCGATCGTGCCGTAGATCGGCTCGTCGGCCCCGAAGGTCCGGGTCGCCTGCTGGGTGCGCGCCTGGCGGGCCGTCAGCCACGCGAGCGCACCGAGGAGAAACAGGAAACGGGCGGCGCGTGCGGCTGGTAGGTGACGCCGAGCGGCGGTAGATTGTGCCGTTCTGGACCGCACGAAAGTCATTGTAGAACATGGGAGTAGCGATGTCAAACGCAGGCGGACAGGCGAACAGGCGGACTGGCGGACGGACCCGGCGCAGGTCACCTGGAGCGGGGGCGTGGGTGCTCCTGACCCTGGTCCTGCTGTCCGCCCGGCCGCCCATCCGCCTGTCCGCCCAGGTGGGCCACGATCCCGAGCACTCGCCTTTCCAGGACGTGACCACGCACCAGACGATCACCCCGTTCGTCAGCGAATTCTTCGGCAATCGAGCCAACGCGGGCGTCGGGTCGCAGGCGGGCCCGGAGATCGGCGCCCGGTTCACGCAGTCGCTCTCGAATGCGTTGGAACTGTGGGTCACGTTCGCGGAGATCAGCAGCAAGCGCAACGTGATCGATCCCTCACAGCCTGCGGCCACGCGCATGACCGGGCCCATCGACCTGAAGCTCGTATCGGCCGACCTGGGACTCGCGCTCCGGCTCACCGGCGCCCGGTCGTTTCACGGGCTCGAGCCCTACGTCGGCGTCGCGTTCGGCATCGTCGCGCCCACGAAGACCGTGACCGACCCGGGCGGCTTCAGCCCGAACTCCCACCTGACGTTCGTGCCGACGATCGGGACCCGGGCGCGTATCGGACGATCCATCTCGCTGACGATCGAGGCGCGCGACAACACGATCCAGTATTCCTGGCCCTCCACCTACTTCTTCCCGACCGACGCCAATGGCGTCCCGATCACGCCGCCGGTGCTCGATCCCAACAGCGAGAAGGACACGCAGATGACGCACAACTTCACGCTGACGGCCGGATTGACGTTCCACTTCAACCTCTAGACGCCGGCGCATGAGCTGGCTGCACGCCGAGATCCTCGGGATCGCGGCGCTGTCGCTGAGGGTCGCGGTGCTCGCCACGCTCGTGGCGTGCGCGCTCGGCATCCCGGCCGGCGCGTGGCTGGGCAGCACCACGTTCCGCGGCCGCCGCGTCCTGCTCACCGCGCTCAACACGGCCCTCGCGCTGCCGACCGTCGTGGTCGGTCTCGTCCTCTACCTGCTGCTGGCGCGCCGCGGGCCGTTCGGCGAGCTCCAGCTGCTGTTCACCTGGCGCGCGATCGTCGCGGCCGAGGCCGTGCTCGCCTTCCCGATCGCCGCCTCGCTGTCGGCCGCGGCCGTGCAGGCGGTGGACCCGCGCGTGCTGCGCACCGCGCTGACGCTCGGCGCCGGCCCGCTGCGCTCGGCGTGGGCGGTGTTGCGCGAGGCGAAACTGGCGCTCGCGGCCGCCGTCGCGGTCGCGTTCGGACGCGTGCTGTCCGAGGTCGGGGCGGCGCTGATCGTGGGCGGCAACATCAAGGGCGAGACCCGGACGCTCACCACGGCGATCACGCTGGCCACGTCGCAGGGCGACTTCGGGCTCGCGGTCGCGCTGGGCCTGATCCTGCTCGCGCTCGCCCTGACGGTGAACGCGATCCTCCAGATGCTGCACGGGCGCGGCGATGCTTGAGGTCACCTCGCTCCGACAGGAGCGCGAGGGGCGCACGGTGCTCGATGTGCCGTCGCTGCGGCTCGAGCCCGGCACGCGCCTCGCGGTGGTCGGGCCGAACGGCGCCGGCAAGAGCACCCTGCTCCGGCTGCTCGCGTTCCTCGATCGCCCCGCGTCGGGGACGCTCGCGCTCGATGAGATGCCGATCGTGACCGCGCGCCAGCGCCGCCGCGCGCGCCGCCGCGTCACGATGGTCGAGCAGCGCCCGTTCCTGTTTCGCGGCACGGTGCTCGAGAACGTCGCCTGGGGACAGCGCGCGCGCGGCGTGTCGGCCGAGGAGGCGCGTCGCGCCGCGCTCGACGCGCTCACGCTGCTCCAGGCGAAGACGCTCGCCGCGCGCGAGTCGCGCTCGCTCTCCGAGGGCGAGATCCAGCGCGTCGCGGTCGCGCGCGCTCTCGCGGTGGCGCCGGACGTGCTGCTGCTCGACGAACCGGTCTCAGGCGCCGATCGCGCGGCGCAGCACGCGCTCTACACGGCGATCACGACCGCGCAGGGTCGGCGGCCGATGGCCGTGTGCGTCGCTTCGCACCTGCTCGAGGACGCCTATCGCTGGGCTGACCGGCTGCTCGCGCTGCTGAACGGCGTCCCGACGCCTGTCACCCCGGAGAATCTGTTCCGGGTCGAGCTCTCGGGCGGCAACCCGGAGAAGATCATCCCGGTCGGCCCGCTCATGATCGAGGTCGTGACGGATCGCGAGGGGCCGGCGACGCTGGCGGTCGCGCCCGAAGACATCCTGCTCTCGACGGAGCCGCTCCATTCCTCGGCGCGCAACGTCATCGAGGGGCGCATCGTGCGCGTCTCCGAGCAGGGCGCGGCCATGCGGGTGACGGTCGCGGCCGCCGGCGGCATCGAGCTCGTTTCGCTCATCACGCGGCGCAGCTTCGAGGAGCTGGGACTCTCGGTCGGCGGGAGCGTGTACGCGGCGTTCAAGAGTGTCGCCGTGCGCGTCTTCTGAGGTATCTTGCGACGATGCCGACCTGCTACCTCACGCGCGTGGTTCAGTTCAGCGCCGCGCACCGCTACTTCCGGCCCGAGTGGAGCGCGGAGCGGAACGCCGAGGTGTTCGGTACGTCCTCGCGCGAGCACGGCCACGGACACACCTACCGGTGCGCCGTGACGGTGCGCGGCACGCCGGATCAGGCTTCCGGCATGGTCGTGGACCTGGCGCTGCTCGACCGCGTCCTGGACGAGGAGGTCGTGCGGCGCTTCGATCACCGGCACATCAACCTCGACGTCGCCGAGTTCGCGTACGGCGGCATCGTGCCGACCGGCGAGATGCTGTGCCTCGACGTGTGGCGGCGCGTCGCCGCCCGGCTGCCGAAGGGATGCGCGCTCTCGCTGGTGCGCGTCGAGGAAGAGCCGTCGCTGTTCGCCGAATACCGGGGCGAGACCTGATGTCGCACACCACGACGGACCAGCTCGCCGCGGTCGAGGAAGTGACGGTGTGGCTCGAGGTCAATCGCCGGCCCGCGGTGACCTGGATGTGCACTCCCGACCAGCTCGAGGAGCTCGTGGTCGGGTGGCTGCACGGCGAGGGCTACATCGCCCGCGTGGACGAGCTGCTCTCGCTCCGGCCGTGCGCGACCGACCTCGGCTTCTGGGCCGAGGTGCCCGCGGAACGCCTTGCAGCGGTCGCCGCCGACGACCGGCGGCGCGTCCTGGCCTCGGGCTGCGGCGCCGTGAGCGTCGCGCTCGCGGATCCCGAATCGCTGCGCAAGACGCCCGCGAAGGGCGAGCCGCCGGACACGGCGACACTGCGGGTTCTGTTCAAGGAAATGTTCGGCAAGGGATCACGGTATCACGAGACGGGCGGGATCCACGCCGCGGCACTCACCGATGGCACCGCACTCGTTTCGCACGCCGAGGACGTCGGGCGACACAACGCGGTGGACAAGGTCATCGGCGCCGCGTTGCTCAGGAAGCTCGATCCGGCCGGCCTCGGCCTGCTCGTGACCGGCCGCATCTCTGCCGAGCTGGCGTTCAAGGCCGCGCGCGCGGGCCTCGCGTGGGTGGCGACGGTTTCGGTGCCGACGACGCTCGCCGTCACGATCGCGCGGCGCGCGGGCGTCGTCCTCGTCGGTCGCGCAGTTTCGGGCAACGCCCAACTCCATCGCCCCGATGCGTAGCGGCCGCGACGTGAGAGCCGGGTGCGCGCACGTCGCGCTGCTCACGCTGCTCACCCTGCTGCCGCTGTTCGCGGCCGTGCCCGCTGCTCACGCACAATCGAGCGACGAGGCGCAGCTCGTGTTCACGATCTACGGCGGACTGAGCGAGGGCAGCGACCTGTGGAAAATCCCGGCGCAGGCAGTGAGCGCGCCGAACTTCCAGCACGACACGCTGTCCCTCGCCCGGCTGCTGCGGCCCGGTCTCGTCACGGGACTGGTGACCACCTACTACGCGTCACGGCACTGGGGTTGGACCGCGGACGTCGCGTTCTTCGGCATCGGCTCCGAGCAACGCTGCACCGGGCCCGCGGCCTGGCAGTCCGATCCGCAGCGCGAGAACGAGCAGGTCTGCAATACCGCGAACGGCGCACACGTCAGCACCTACGTGGTGGGCCTTCTGGGCGGCGTCACCTATCGGCCGACGGCCCCAGACGCCCCGGTGCAGCCCTTCGTGCGCGTCACGGGCGGGCCCGGGCTGCTGGGCAACAGCTCGTTCATCGAGACGGTCGGCGTGTTTCAGGACACGGCCACGTGCGTCCTGGGCTGCGAGGAAAGCATCGTCCAGAACCCGTCGAAGCCCGACATCACGTGGGTGCTCAACCTGGCCGTGGGAATGTCGGTGTCGCTCGCTCCGGGCTACCGCGCGAGGATGGAGTTCCGCGACGTCATCACCCAGCTGTCCGTCGCGACGGGTCCGCGAGACCCCAACAACCCGGCGGCCGAGCCGCCGATGACGACCATCGTGCGCCACCTGCCCACCTTCCTGATCGGCCTCGACGTTGTGCTCGAGCGCCGGCATCCCAGGCGCTACTGACGCTCACGGGCGCCGTCATCGCCGGCGGCTCCGCCACGCGCTACGGCGGCGCCCCGAAGGGCCTGGTCAGAGTCGGCGGGCGAAGGGTCATCGACCGCGTGGTGGACGCGCTCACCGCGGCCACGGGGAAACCGCCCATCCTCATCGCGAACGACCCGGGAGCTCCGGAGTGGCGGCCCGGTCTCACCGTGCATCGGGACGTCGCCCCCGGCATGGGATCCCTGGGCGGCATACTCACGGCGGTCGAGACGAGCGGAAGCGTCCTGTGCGTCGCCTGGGACATGCCGTTCGTGCCCGCCCCGCTGCTCGGCACGCTGGCGGAGATGCTGGAAGGGGCCGACGTCGCGATACCCGAGAGCGACTCTCGGCGCGGCGTGGAGCCGCTGTGTGCCGCCTACGGGCCCGCCTGCGGCCCGGCGATCCGCGCGGCCCTGGCCCGTGGCGACCAGCGCGCGATCGCGTTCCACAACGACGTGCGCGTGGCGCGGCTCGGCCGGGAGCGCGTGTTGCAGTACGGCGACCCGGACGTTCTATTCTTCAACGTCAATTCACCGTCTGACCTCGAGCGAGCGGAGTCGCTATGCCGGGTCCCCGGCTGATCGCGATCGTAGGCAAGAAGAACGCCGGCAAGACCACGCTCGTGGTCGCGCTGGTGAAGGAGCTCGTCCGCCGCGGTCACAAGGTGATGACGATCAAGCACGGAAGTCATCCGTTCGAGATCGACCAGCAGGGCCGGGACACGTGGCGCCACATGCACGAGGGCGGATCGAGCCGCGTCGTGATGGAGACGCCGACGATGCGCGTGCTGCTCGCGAAGCCCGAGGAGCCGATGGGACCGCGCGAGCTGGCCGACAAGTACCTCGCCGAGGCGCAGTTCGTGGTGGTCGAGGGATTCAAGGAATCCGACCTGCCGAAGATCGAAGTGTTCCGCAAGGCCGTGCACGCCGAACCGCTCTACCAGGCCGGCGTTCCGGGCTCCGAGAAGTTTCTCGCGATCGTGACGGATGATCGCGAGTTCCGCGCTGCGGTGCCGATCCTGCGCTTCTCCGACACCGCATGGATGTACCGCCTGATCGACATCGTGTTGCAGGGCGCCCGGTGAGGCGCGGGGCGTGCGCGCTCGCCGCGATCCTCGTGGCGGGCTGCGCCGCCCGTCATCCAACCGAACCCCTCGCTCCAGAAGTCCGCAGCCTCGCCGCCGAGCTCGACAGCACGTTCGACGGCCCCGAGTTCGCCCGCGCGCAGTGGGGCGTCGTCGTGCAGTCGGCCACCAACGGGCAGGTCCTCTACCGACGCAACGCGGCGCGGCTGTTCATGCCGGCGTCCAACCAGAAGATCGTCACCGGCACCGTCGCGCTCGCGCGGCTGGGCGCCGACTTCAGGTGGCGGACCGTGATTCTCGCGCGCGGAGCGCGCAGCGGCGACACGCTGAGCGGCGACCTGGTCGTCGTCGGGCACGGCGATCCCGCACTGTCGCAGCACGCCAGCGCCAACGGCGACATCCTGGCCCCGCTGCGGCCGTGGGCCGACTCGCTCAAGGCGCGCGGCATCCGCGTGATCACGGGGCGCGTGGTCGGCGACGCGAGCTGGTTCCAGGGCCCGGTCCTCGGCGAGGGATGGATGTGGGACGACCTCCAGGACTCATACTCGGCACCGGTGGGCGCGCTCCAGTTCAACGAGGGCTTCGCCGTGATCGACGTGACGCCGGGTGCCAACCCCGGCGACACGGCGCACGCTCGCCTGTGGCCCGAAGGCGCTCCGCTCAGGGTGTTCTCGCAAGTCACTACGGCGAGCCGGGACTCGAACATCCGGGACGTGCACTACTCGCGCGCCTTCTACACCGACTCGGTGCTGCTCAGCGGCCGGCTGTCGGCAGGCCACCCGCCCATGCAGTTCGAGGCCGCGGTCACCGACCCCACGCGCTTCTTCGAGGATGCGCTGACTCAGGCCCTGCGCGAAGCCGGCATCAGCGTGCTCGGCCCGCGGCTGCCGCCCTCGACGACGATCGTCCCCGCCTCGCCGCTTTCGGGTCCCGGTTGTTCGTGCTGCCTGTGCAGTCCGCGGATCGACACGCTGTTCGCCTGGCAGTCGCCGCGGCTGGACAGCGTCCTCACGCTTCTCCTCAAGCCCAGCCAGAACCAGATCGCCGAGGCGCTCTTGCGCACGCTCGGCGGCGTGGTCAAGAACGTCGCGTCCGTCGACAGCGGCCGCGTGGTCGTGCACGAAACGCTGACCGGCTGGGGGATTCCCGAGGACGCCTACGTCTACATCGACGGGTCCGGGCTCTCGCGCTACAACTACGTGGCGCCCGAAGCGATCGCGCAGGCGCTGGTCTCGATCACGCGCAATCCGGACTTCAACGCCTTCTACGCCGCGCTCCCCATCGCGGGCGTGGATGGGACGATCGACCAGCGCCTGCGCGGCACGGCGGCCCAGGGCAACGTGCACGCCAAGACCGGATCGATCGCGAACGTGCGCAGCCTGTCGGGCTACGTCACGACCCTGGACGGCGAGCGGCTGGTGTTCGTGCTGCTGTGCAATCACTTCACCGCGAGTCGCCGCGTCGTGGAGCGCGCGCAAGACCACGTCGTCGAGCGGCTGGCCAACTTCGCGCGCCGGCGGCGGTGACCAGCGTCCGCGAGGCGACAGAGCGCATCGTCGCCGGCGTGAAAGTCCTGGGCGTCGAGGAAGTCGCGCTCCTCGAGGCCAGGGACCGTGTCCTCGCCGAGCCGGTGGATTCCCCACTCGTGCTGCCGCCCCGCACCAACTCCGCGATGGACGGCTACGCGGTTCGCTCGACGGACGTGCGCGGCGCCACGAAGGCCGCGCCGAAACGGCTCGCCATCATCGAGGAAATCCCGGCGGGCCGGCTGCCGGCGAAAGTGCTGGGCGCGGGCCAGTGCGCGCGCATCTTCACCGGCGCGGCGCTCCCCGAGGGCTCCGACGGCGTCATCCGCCAGGAGGACACCGAGCGCGCGGGCGACAGGGTCGCGGTTTTCGACGAGCGTGACGCGGGCAAGAACCTGCGCCTGGCCGGCGAAGACCTGAAGAAGGGCGCGCGCGTTTTCGAGCCGGGCACGGTGCTCGGCGCGGCGCAGCTCGGCGTGCTCGCCTCCATGGCGATGCCGCGGGTGCGCGTGCACCGGCGCGCGCGGGTCGCGATCCTCGCCTCCGGCGACGAGATCGCCGAACTCGACCAGGCGGCGGCGATCCTGGCCGGCGACAAGATCGCGTCCTCGAACTCGTACACCCTCCACGCGCTGGCCCTGGACGCCGGCGCCACGCCGGTTCCGTTAGGCATCGCGGCCGACCCGCTGGACAGCGTGGCGGCCCTGCTCGAGCGCGGCGCGCGCGAGTCCGACCTGGTCGTCTCCACGGCGGGCGTCAGCGTCGGCGAGCACGACTTCATGCGCACCGCGCTCGAGAAGCTCGGCGCGACGATGGACTTCTGGCGCGTGCAGATGCGCCCGGGCTCGCCGCTGGGATTCGCCCACCTGGCCGGCGTCCCGTGGATCGGGCTGCCGGGCAACCCGGTGAGCACCATGGTGTGCTTCGAATTGTTCGTGCGGCCCGCCGTGCGGAAGATGCAGGGTTATCGCGACCTGTTCCGTCGCACCGTGCGCGTGGTCATGGACGAGCCCGCGAAAACGCCGGGTCGGCTGACGCACTTCCTGCGCGGCGTCATCCGCGAGGAGAACGGAACGCTCAGGGCGACGTTGACGGGACCGCAGGGCTCGGGCATTCTCACGAGCATGGCGCGGGCCAACGCGCTGCTCGTGATTCCCGAGGGACGCGACGCGGTGCTGCCGGGCGAGACGATCACCGCCATCCTGCTGGGAGACGCGCAGGCATTCGGCTCCCAGCCGCCGGTCTAGGAGGAGCGATCATGCAGGTCAGGCTCACGCAGCCCATCGTGGACGCGCTGAAGACGCTCACGGACGTGCCGGACGGCCTCCGTTCGCGTTTCGACGCGATGACCGGGAGTGACGGCGGCCACGTCCTGAAGCTCACCGACGACGATGCGATGGCGCTCGCCGAGCTGGTGCAATGGCACATCCGCACCGACCCCGCCACCCACAAGCCCACGAAGGAAACCGCGCCATTCGCCGAGCTGGTCCGGCTGATCGACGAGGCGCAGCTCTAGTGGCGAGCTCGGGCTCGCCCTGGCCGGGCCTGATCGTGTTCGGTGTCGTGGGCGTCGGTATCGCCGGCACCGCGTACGCCTCGTATCTGGCCGAGAAGAAGCGCAACGCGGCCATGAGGGCGGTCGCGCAGGCCATGGGCTTCGCCTACGAGGAGCAGGCGAACCGGCGGCCGCTCGATATCACCGGGTTCGACCTCCCTCTGTTCGGGATCGGGCACAGCCGCAAGGCCGCGCGCATACTCCGAGGCAAGCTCGCGGATCGCGACACCGCCATCATCGACTATCGGTACACGACCGGCTCCGGCAAGAGTGCGCATACGCATCGCCAGACCGTCGTCGTGTTCACCGACGGCGCGAAGGGACTGCCGGAATTCCAGCTGTCGCCCGAGGGGCTCCTGCATGGACTGGCCGAGGTGTTCGGGGCGCAGGACATCGACTTCGAGCAGAACGAAGAGTTTTCGAAGCGCTACCTGCTGAAGGGACCGGACGAAGCGGCGATCCGCCGGGCCTTCACGATCGATGCGCTGGCATGGTTCGCCGCCGCGCCGGGCTGGCGCGTCCAGACGCGCGGCGGCCGGTTGCTCGCCTTCCGCGGCGACAAGCTCGTCGATCCCGCGGAGGTCCCGGCGTTCGCCGCCGAGACGTTGCGCATCGTCGGCCTCTTCAGGACCTGAGCGCGTGACGGCGCCCGGGGTCCCGTCGATGCTCGACGCCATCGGGAACACGCCGCTGGTGCGGCTTGGGCGCGTCGTGCCGGAGAAGAGCGCCGCGGTGCTCGTGAAGCTCGAGTACTTGAGCCCGACCGGCTCGTACAAGGATCGCATGGCGCTCGCCATGATCGCCGCGGCCGAGCGGCGCGGCGACCTCAAGCCGGGCATGACGGTGGTCGAGTGGACGGGCGGCAGCACCGGCATCTCGCTCGCGTTCGTCTGCGCCGTGAAGGGCTACCGGTTCCGCGTCGTCTCGTCCAACGCGGTCGCCGCCGAGAAGCTGCGAAGCATGCAGGTGTTCGGGGCGGAGCTGGACATCGTCGACAGCCCGACCGGCAAGCTCACGCCGGACCTGGTGCCCCGGATGACGGAGCGTGCCCGAAGCGTCGCGGCCGAGGCTCCGAGCTACTTCACCGATCAGATGCGCAACAAGGACATGCTCGCGGGCTACGCCGGCCTCGGCGAAGAGCTCCTCGCGCAGACGAACGGTTCGATCGACGCATTCTGCGCCTGCACGGGGACGTCGGGCATGCTGATGGGCGTGGCGCGCGTGCTCAACTCCCGCCGGCCGCGGCCGCGCCTCGTCGCGCTCGAGCCGTCCACCTCAGCCGTGCTGTCGGGAGGCGCGCCGGGCGCACACCGGGTCGAAGGCACGGCGCCCGGCTTCGTCCCGCCGCTCTTCGACGTCGCCCAGGTCGGCGAGGCGCGGGCCATCGACGAGAAGGAAGGCCGGCTGATGGCGTGGCGGCTGGCGCGCGAGGAGGGGATCTTCGCCGGCACCTCCACCGGGCTGAACGTCGTCGGCGCGCTCCAGATCGCGCGCGAGCTCGGCGAGGGCAAGACCGTGGTGACGGTAGCCGTGGACAGCGGGATGAAGTACCTCGCCGGCGATCTCTACGGCGCCGACCCGCCGCCCGGCCTCTAGCCGGCGCGCGCCTTGCGGATTTCCTCGGCGAGCTTCGGGACGATCTCGAACGCGTCACCCACGATGCCGTAGTCGGCGACCTTGAAGATCGGTGCGTCCTTGTCCTTGTTGATCGCCACGATGACCTTCGCCGTGCGCATGCCCGCCAGGTGCTGGATCGCTCCCGAGATGCCGATCGCGATGTAGAGCTGCGGGCTGACCGTCTTGCCGGTCTGCCCCACCTGCTCACCGTGCGGCCGCCACCCCGCATCCACGACCGCGCGCGAGGCGCCCACCGCCGCGTTCCCGAACGCCTTCGCGAGTTCCTCGATCAGATGGAAATGCTCGGGGCCCTTCATGCCGCGGCCGCCCGACACGACGACCGCCGCCTCCGAGACGTCCAGCGCGCCCTGCTCCGCCGCCTTGACCTCCTTGACGAGGGTCCGCGGCGTGACCGCGCTGACCGTGACGTTCTCCACCGTACCGGCCTTTCCGGCCGCTCCCACCGCGAAGATGTTCGGCCTGATCGCGACCAGGACCGTGGCCGCATCGAGCACGAGCTGCTGGATCGCCTTGCCCGCAAACACCGGCCGCGTGGCGACGACCTTGCCGCCCTCCATTGCAACCGCGGTCGCGTCCATCGCGAGCGGCGCGTCCACCTGCACCGCAAGCCGCGCGGCGAGGTCGCGCCCCATCGCGGTCGCGCCCAGCAGCACGGCGGAGTAGCCGCCTGATTTCACCTGCGCGGCGATGGTCGCCGCGTAGCCGTCCGGCGCGTAGTTGCCGAAACCGGCGGCGGCGGCGACCAGCACGCGGTCGGCGCCGGCCTCGCCGAGTTTCGCGCCCGCGGCGTCGAGGCCGGGAGCGCCCAGGACGATGGCGTCCACGGTGCCCGACGCATCGGCGAGCTGCCGCGCCGCGGCGACGACCTCGCGGCTCACCTTCCGCACCGTGCCGCCCTTCTGCTCACAGACCACGAGGATCTTCGCCATCAGATCACCCTCGCTTCCTGGCGGAGCAACCGCACCAGCTCGCCCACCGCGCCGGGGCCCTCACCCACGATGCGCCCTTCCTTCCGCAAAGGGGGCGAGCCGAGCGATTTCACTCGGGCGCGCACCGGCCCGAGCGCGGCGGGCTTCACCTCGATCGGCTTCTTCTTCGCGGCCATGATTCCCTTGAGGGCCGGATAGCGCGGCGTGTTGAGGCCCTTGTCGGCCGTGAAGACCGCCGGCAGCGAGCACTCGACGACCTCGATGCCGCCCTCGACCTCGCGCTCCGCAGTCGCTGTGCCGCCCTCGATCTGGAGCTTGACGACGGCGCTCGCGCACGGCACGCCGAGCAGCTCGGCGACCATCGGGCCGACCTGATGGTTGTAGTCGTCCGCGGCCATCTTGCCGAACAGGATCAGGTCGTAG
The DNA here is from genome assembly GCA_044449445.1 of Gemmatimonadales bacterium. Taxonomy (GTDB): domain Bacteria; phylum Gemmatimonadota; class Gemmatimonadetes; order Gemmatimonadales; family JACORV01; genus DASXPG01. The sequence goes on along the minus strand of JBIOIA010000002.1, from coordinate 24,887 downwards.
CCGCCACCCTTGAGCTCGGCGGCGAGCGCCTTCGCGGTCGCCAGGCCGTCGGCCGGAATGGCCGGCGCCGTGAGCAGAACGCCGCGGTCCGCGCCCATCGCGAGCGCGGTGCGGATCGTCTCCTGCGCGGACTCGCCGCCCAGGGTGACGATCACAACCTCGCCGGCGCCGGCCTTCTCGCGTCGCTGGAGCGCCTCCTCGACCGCGTACTCGTCGAAGGGATTGAGGATGAACTTGACGCCGGCCTCGTCGATCGAGACGCCGTCGGCGGCGATCTTGATGCGCGTCTCCGTGTCCGGCACGCGCTTGATGCACACGGCGATTTTCACTCGGTGGTCCCCGTCATTCGAATGCCGAAAGTCCCGTGACGTCCTCGCCCAGGATCAGCGTGTGCATGTCGTGCGTGCCCTCGTAGGTGTAGACGCTCTCGAGGTTCGCGAGATGACGCATCGCGCTGTATTCGGCCAGGATGCCGTTGGCGCCGAGCAGGCGGCGCGCCTCGCGCGCGCACTCGCACGCCATGTTCACGTTGTTCCGCTTGGCGAGCGACACCTGCTGCGGCCGCATCGTCCCCGCGTCCTTGAGCCGGCCGAGCTGGAGACACAGCAGCTGGGCCTTGGTGATCTCCGTCAGCATTTCCGCGAAGCGCAGCTGCTGGAGCTGGAAGCCGGCGATCGGCTTGTCGAACATGACGCGCTGCTTGCCGTAGCTCAGCGCCTCGCAGTAGCAGCCCATCGCGGCGCCGATCGCGCCCCACGCGATGCCGTAGCGCGCCTGCGTCAGGCACATCAGCGGCGACTTGATCCCGGAGGATTTCGGGAGAATCGCGTCCTTCGGGACCTTCACGCTCTCGAGCACCAGCTCGGACGTGTCGGAGGCCCGCAGCGACAGCTTCCCCTTCTGGTCCTTCGCCGTGAAGCCCTTGGCGTCGGTCGGAACCAGGAAGCCGCGGATGGACGAGACGTCCTTGGGATCGCCGGTCTTGGCCCAGATCACGGCGAGCTGCGCCATCGAGCCGCTGGTGATCCACATCTTGGCGCCGTTCAGCACCCAGCCGTCCTTGGTCTCCCTGGCCGTCGTGATCATGCCGCCGGGATTGGAGCCGAAATCCGGCTCGGTCAGGCCGAAGCAGCCGATGACCTCGCCCTTCGCCAGCTTCGGCAGCCAGTGCTTCCGCTGCTCCTCGGAGCCGAAGGTGTAGATCGGATACATGACGAGCCCGCCCTGCACCGAAGCGAAGGAGCGCACGCCCGAATCGCCGCGCTCGAGCTCCTGCATGATCAGGCCGTAGGCGACGTTGTTGAGCCCGGCGCAGCCGTATTCCTCCGGCAGGTTCGCCCCTAGGAAGCCCAGCTCCGCCATTTCCGGGATGAGCTGCACCGGGAAACGGCCCTCGAGGTAGCACTCGTTGATGACCGGCGCGAGCCGGTCGTCCACCCACTGCCGGACGGTATCCCGGACCGCACGCTCCTCCTCGCTGAGGAGGCCATCCATGTTGTAGTAGTCCACGCCGTCGAACCGAGCTGCCATGGTCGTCGCCTTCGTTAGAGCGTCCGTCGGGCCGCAGCATGAGCGCCCACTTCGCGAGCCTTGGCCCGGAAGGTCGCTCCGTGATTCACGGGATGGCCGTTCGCGAACTGCCACAAGTGAACCATCTCGTGCAACAGCGTCTGCGTCACCTCCGACCAGTCGTGCTGCATGACGTGCCCGCGGCCGATCGTGATCTCCACCGGCCGGCCGCTCTCGTCGAGGGCCAGATGGCCCAGCCGCGAGCGCATGCGCCCGGACAGCCTGATCGGCAACTCGGCCAACACACCGCCGAAATGTCGCACGTTCAGCGACCGGAACGCAGCGGCCAGCCGCTCCGCCAGCTCCCGGTCTCCGGGAAGCGCCCTGTCAGGGTGGCGGGCCGGCGTGTTTTCGCGCAGGACCACGCGGTAGCCGAGGATCTCGTGCCGGGCGGCCGCGCGCGCGCGCCGCGGCGTGCCACGCGACACGAAGCGCACGATCGCCTTGAGCACGTGATCGGGCGCCGAAGCGTAGCCACGATGCACGCTCAGCACGCCGCGCCGCGAGAGGCTCACCATCACCGAGTGGTTGTCGGTCAGCCGCAGGCGCCCGATGCGGCCGACACCGAGCGATTCCAGGCGCGCGCGCAGCTCCTCGGCGGTCACGCGGCGCGTCCGTACAGGAGGGCGTAAATCGCCGACTCGAGCGCGTGCGAGAGCCGCACTGAGAGCCGGAACGTCTCCTTCGCCAGGGTCGGCAGCTTGATCGAGCGGACGCCGGCGAGGTTCGCGCCCGCCACGTCCGTGAAGTACTGATCACCGATCATCACCGTCTCATCCTTGCGGCACCCCAGCTCCTGAATGGCGTAGTCCACGAGCTGCGCGCTCGGCTTCCTGATCATCCGCGCGCCCTCGCCCAGCCGCTGCTCGAGCTCGGCCCCGCTCCAGCTGTCCGCCCTGCCGAGGCGACGTCGATACAGCACGCTTTCCCCAAGCAGATAGCCACGAACGATCGGCACTGCCGGGAAGATGTCGCCAAGCTGCCGAAACCGCTCCTCGCCCGCGTTGGACAGAATCACGTGCTTCAGACCCGGTCGCCCCCGCAGCGCGCGAAACGTCTGCGCGGCCTCGGGAATGAGCGGGCCGCGATCGGCGGCGAGCACCCCGTCCACGTCCCAGATCAGCCCGCGGATCCCGTTCGCCTCGAGAAACGGCCCGTCGAGCGCCGCGAGTGCCCGGAGGTGCCACGTCGGCTGCATGCGCCGGATCAGCGTCGGCAGCCGCGGCACCACCTGCACGAACGTCGAGAACGCCGACGACCCGGTTGCGAGACTCCTCAAGCCACCCGCTTCGCGACGGCCTTGGCGAACTCCATCGTCGACGCTTTGCCGCCCAGGTCCCCGGTGCGGATCCCGTCGTCCCGGATCGTCGCCACGATGGCGTCGCGCAGGCGCCGCCCCGCGTCCATCTCGCCCAGGTGCTCGAGCATCATCGCGGCCGAGAGCATCAGGGCCGTCGGGTTCGCCTTGCCCTGGCCCGCGATGTCGGGCGCCGTGCCGTGCACCGCCTCGAAGATGGACGCCCTCGTCCCGATGTTGGCGCTCGGCGCCAGGCCGAGTCCGCCGACGAGACCCGCGATCTGGTCCGACAGAATGTCGCCGAACATGTTGGTCGTCACGATCACGTCGAAGCTCTCGGGCTTCATCACGATCTGCATCGCTGCGTTGTCGATGATCTTCTCGTCGCACTCGATGCGGCCGTCGAACTCCTTCGCGATGCGACGTCCCTCTTCGAGAAACAGTCCGCTCACCATTTTCAGGATGTTGGCCTTGTGCACGAGCGTGACCTTCCGTCGCGCATGGTGCACCGCGTACTCGAACGCGAAGCGGCAGATCCGCTCGCAGCCCTCGCGCGTGACGATGGCCACCGATTCGGCGACCGCCTTCGGATCGTCGCCGATCTGCACGAAGTGCTCCACGCCCGCGTAGAGCCCCTGCGTGTTCTCGCGCACCAGCACGACGTCGATCTTGTCGTACGAGCGGAACGGGATGATGGAGCGCACCGGCCGCAGGTTCGCGTACAGCTGGAATTCCTTCCGGAGCGCGACGTTCACGGACCGGTAGCCGCCGCCCACCGGCGTTTCAAATGGCCCTTTCAGCGCGCACTTCGTCATCCGGATGGACTCGATCGCGGGATCGGGCAGCGGATCGCCGCGCCGCTCGACGCCGACCTTGCCCGCTGCCTGCCGGTCCCAGGCGAACTCGGCGCCGGTCGCCTCGAGGACCAGCAGCGTGGCCTCGATGATCTCGGGACCGATGCCGTCGCCGGGCAGCAGGGTCACGCTGTGAATGGCGCTCTGGCTCTCGCGTCGCATGCTCGCGTCCCAATCAGTGAAGGGGTGCGGCGATGACCGTGCCGGCGGCGCTGGCGAGCGCCGCCTCGGCGGTCGCCATCGGCCGGCCGGCCGCCCGGGCCCGGAACATCACCGCCCCGGTACGGATGTCCGCCACGACCACGATGTAGGAGGCAGTCAGAGCGCCTGGGGTCCCGGAAACCCGCACGGCCGCTGGCACAACGGCGAACCGGGCCCCGGTGATGGCCCCCAGGGTGCGCACCTGGCCCCACAGCGGGTCGGGGACCCGGTCTACCGTGCTCCCGACCAGGTAGGACGTGACGAATTGGTCGGGATCGAGCCCCAGGGTCGGGTTGCGGCGAGCGGCACGTCGCTGCTCCTCGAGACCCATCCAGGTCACCCCGCGGCCGGTCAGGCGCACGGCGGTGTCCAGGGCGGAATTGGCCTCCAGGAGCAGGGCGGCGCGCCGGGGCTCGAGATCCGGAAGGGTGCCCGTCGAATCGCCCAGGGACAGCCCGCCGACCACCAGGAGCAGCACGTTCGAGCCATTGAGCGAGCTGACTGGGAGTGGCGCAACTGCAATAGCCGCAAAGGGATCCGTTGGGTGGGCCTGACTAGGATGGTGGCCACGGCAGCCAGCTGCGGCAAGTAGAGTCACCATCACGACAACATCACGGTAGTAACGCGACATTAACACCATTCCGGGGGCGGGCCCATGAAGCAGCGGGAAACCTAACTGAGGGTCTGGCCTCCGTCCACGCGAATGATCTCGCCCGTAATGTGGCGCGCGGCGTCGGAGCAGAGGAACACGATCAGCTGGGCGACGTCGTCGGCCTCGGCGAGGCGCCCCAGAGGCGTCTGGCCGCGGGCCCGGGTCACCAGCTCTTCGCTCAAGTGCTCGGTCAGCTCGGTCTTCACGAACCCCGGCGCGACCGCGTTCACGTTCACGTTGGCGGGGCCGAGCTCGACGGCGGCCGCATGGGTCAGGCCGATGAGGCCGGCCTTGGAGGCTGCGTAGTTGGCGACGCCGAAACCCGGCTTCATCGCCATGATCGAGGCCACGTTCACGATCTTGCCGTAGTGCTGGTTCCGGAAGATCGGCGCCACGCAGTGGATCATGTTGAACGCGCCCGTGAGGTTCGTATCCACGACGTCTCGCCAGGCGGAGTCGTCGGTCTTCCACAGCGCGGCGTCGCGCGAGATCCCGGCGTTGTTGACGAGGATGTGCACGCCGCCGATCGCTTCCTTTGCGGCCTTCACGAACTTCTCGACCTCCGTGCGGTGCCTGACGTCGCAGCGGTCGCAGAACACGGCCACGTTGAGGCTCTTGAGGATCGCCTCGGTCATGGCCGCCTGGACCGAGACGTCCCGGCCCGGCAGATCCACGTAATTGAAGGCGACCGCGCAGCCGCGCCGCGCCAGCTCGAGCGCGGTGGCGCGGCCGATCCCGGTGGCCGCGCCGGTGACGATCGCGGACTTGCCGTGGAGGTCGTGCTTGAGCGGCGCGACCTGCTGCGCCTGCTCGCGGTGGGTCACTTCCTCGAGCAGCGCGGTCACGGCGTCGGTCTTGTCCCGGGGGCTCACGGCGGCGAACGTATCCCGGGCCCAAACCGGCCGCAAGGCAGGTCATTGACCGGGCCACCCGCCCAACCGTATGCTAGCGGCCAACATGCAGCCGCTGCTTCGCCGAATCGCCTGGTTCCTCGTCGCCGCCCTGGGCGCCGCCGGATTCGCCGTCATGGCCACGGCGCGGGGCGAGACCATCAGCGCCGCCTGGATCCTGGTCGCCGGCATCTGCTCCTACGTCATCGGGTACCGCTTCTACTCGCGCTTCGTGTCGCTCAAGGTCTTCGGCCTCGATGACCGGAGGGCCACGCCCGCCGAGCGCCTCGCCAACGGCCGCGACTTCGTGCCGACCAACAAGTGGGTGCTCTACGGCCACCACTTCGCGGCGATCGCGGGCGCCGGTCCGCTGGTCGGACCGACGCTGGCGGCACAGTTCGGCTTCCTGCCGGGGACGCTGTGGCTGGTGGCCGGAGTGGTGCTGGGCGGAGCGGTGCAGGACTTCACGATCCTGTGCTGCTCGCTGCGCCGCGACGGCAAGTCGCTGGGCAAGATGGCGGCCGAGGAGATCGGCCCCGCGACGGGCAGCGCGGCGCTGGTCGCGATCATCGCGATCCTCGTCATCCTGATCGCGGTGCTCGGGCTCGTGGTGGTCAACGCGCTGCGCGCCAGCCCCTGGGGCCTGTTCACCATCGCGTGCACGATCCCGATCGCGCTGCTGATGGGCTGGTGGATGCGCCGCTTCCGGCCGGGCCGCGTGCTCGAGGCGTCGCTCGTCGGCGTGGCGCTGCTGGCCGTGGCGCTGCTGGGCGGGCGCTGGGTCGCGCAGGACCCGACCTGGTCGGGCTGGTTCACCTGGTCGGGCACCTCGCTGGCCTGGGCCGTGATCGTCTACGGATTCGCGGCTTCGGTGCTGCCGGTGTGGCTGCTGCTGGCCCCGCGCGATTACCTCTCGACGTTCCTCAAGGTCGGCACCGTGGTCGTTCTGGCCGCGGCGATCCTGATCCTGCTGCCGCCGATCCGGATGCCCGCCGTGACGCCGTTCGTCAACGGCACCGGTCCGGTGTTCGCGGGCAAGCTGTTTCCGTTCGCGTTCATCACCATAGCGTGCGGCGCGATTTCGGGATTCCACGCGCTGGTGGCGAGCGGCACGACCCCGAAAATGGTCACGCGCGAATCGCACGCCCGGCTGATCGGCTACGGCGCCATGCTGACCGAGTCGTTCGTCGGCCTGATGGCGATGATCGCCGCGACGACGCTCCAACCCGGCGTCTACTTCGCGATGAACGCGCCGGCCGCCACGGTGGGCACGGGCGAGGCGGCGATCCGCACGGTGGCGGCATGGGGCTTCGTGCTGGAGCCGGGACAGATGGAGGCGCTCGCGCGCCAGATGGGCGAGGTGTCGCTGTACTCACGCACCGGCGGCGCGCCGAGCCTCGCCGTGGGCATGGCGCACATCCTGGGCGGGCTGTTTTCGCCCGGCGCACTCGCCCTGTGGTACCACTTCGCCATCATGTTCGAGGCGCTGTTCATCCTGACGACGGTGGACGCCGGCACGCGGGTCGGCCGGTTCATGGTGCAGGAGCTGCTCGGGCACGGGTGGAAGCGACTCGGCGAGCTGTCGTGGTATCCGGCCAACGTCGTGGCGAGCGGGTTGTTCGTGGCCGGCTGGGGCTACGTCCTCTACCAGGGCGTGGTGGATCCGCTGGGCGGCATCAACTCGCTGTGGCCGCTGTTCGGCATCGCCAACCAGCTGCTGGCATGCATCGCGCTGTGCGTCACCACGACGATCATCATCAAGATGAACCGGGTCCGCTACGCGTGGGTGACGCTCGTCCCCCTGGCTTTCGTCACCACCGTGACGCTCACGGCCGGCATCGAGAAGGTCTTCGCGCTCGATCCGCGGCTCGGGTTTCTCTCGCACGCGCGCTCGCTCGCGGGCTCGGGAGCCCCCGGCGCCCAGCGGCTGATGTTCAACGACCGCCTCGATGCGGCGCTGGCGCTGGCGTTCATGGCGGTGGTCGTGCTGGTGATCGTCGCGAGCCTGTGGGAGTGGTTCCTGGTGCTCAGCAAGCGCAAGCTGCCGCGGATGAGCGAGACGCCGTTCGTGCAGACGGCGCTCGCCTCGGGGGACTAGGCCGCCTCGCCGGTGCGCGCCGCACCTGCGGCCGCGAGCGACGCCACCGCCAGCATCGTCGCCGCGGCGCTGACTTCAAAGGCCAACGCCGCGCCGTGCGCCTGGTACAGCCAGCCGAACAGCGCTGCGCCGGGAAGCGCCACCGCGCTCAGCGTTCCGTGGTACCAGCCGAAGCCGCGGCCGCGCCTGGCGCCGCCCGAGACGTGCGCGATCAGCTTGCGCTCGGGGCTCTCGGTCAGCGCGGCGACGAGTCCGTAAGCCAGAAACAGCGCGATCGCCTGCGCCATCGTCGTGGCGCGCGCGAAGCCCACCGCCAACGCCGCGTACAGCACCCAGCCAACCGCCATCGTCCGGCGCGGTCCCCAGCGGTCGGCCAGCGTGCCGCCGCCGTAACTCGCGCTCGATCGCACCACGTGCAGCGCGGCCCACAGGAGCGGCACCGCGCCGACCGCTACCCCCAGGTCCTGCGTGCGCAGGATCAGGAGCGTCTCCGGTGCGCGCAGCAACGTGCCGAGCGCGAGGACGAGCACCAGCGATACGAAGCCGGGCGCGCGACCCTGCCGTTCCGTCTGCGCCCAAGGCGAGGGGCCCTCGCCCGAACCGGATCCGGCGCGCCGCGCCGCGAGCACGGCGACCCACGACAGAATGACCGCCGCCGCCCCGGGCAGTGCCGCCACCCAGAACACGTCGCGCACCGCGAAGCCGCGCGCGAGCAGGAGCGCTGCCGCGAGCGGGCCGAGAATCGCGCCGACGTGATCGGCCGCACGGTGCAGGCCGAACGCGCGCCCGCGGATCTCGTCCACCGTGACGTCCGCGATCATCACGTCGCGGGGCGCCGTGCGGATCCCCTTGCCGACGCGGTCGGCGGCCCGCAGCACGATCACGTGCCAGGCCGCGCTCGCCATGGCGATCAGCGGGCGCACCAGCGTCGCGATCCCGTAGCCGAGCACCACCATGATGCCGCGCGTCCATCGGAGCTCGGCGAGGTAGCCGCTGATCAGCTTGAACGACGCCGCGACCGCATCCGCGACCCCGTCCAGGACGCCCAGGGCGAGCGCGCCGCCGCCCAGCGTCTGGGTCACGAACGCCGGCAGCAGCGGGTAGATGATCTCGGACGCGAAGTCGTTGGCGAGCGAGGTCGCGCCGAACCAGTAGACCGCGCGCGGGAGCCGGGAGCGCTCAGCCATCGCCCAGTCCCATCCCCCACCGGATGAGCGACACCGGCAGCCCGCCGTACGAGAGCACCTCATCGTGGAAACCCCGCAACGAGAAGGACGCACCCGCGCGCCGCTTCGCGTCCTCGCGCAGCCGCAGCAGCTCCCGGCGGCCCACCGCGTAGCACAACTGGTACGCCGGCGCGCCGCAGTACCGCCGCACCTCGGCATCGGCGCTGCCCTTTCCGATGCCTAACGATTCGGTCATGTAGCGCACCGCCTCGTCCATCGGCATCCCCATGGTGTGGAGCCGCACGTCGAGCACGATGCGCACCGCGCGCCACAGCAGGTGCAGCCGCTGGAAGAACACCTCTTCCTGCGAAGCGAGGAAACCCTGGTCGGCCATCAGCTCCTCGCAGTAGAGCGCCCAGCCCTCGACCGTGAGCGGCGAGCTGACGACGCGCCGCACCGGCGAGGGTTGCTCGAAGGCGCGCAGGAACTGCAGGTGATGGCCCGGATAGCCCTCGTGCAGCGCCGTGCACGCGATCTCGTGCACGCAGTGGTCCGTGAGTCGCTCCGCGCCGGGAACCGTGACGTAGAACCAGCCGCGGCGCTCCTCCGCGAACGCGCCGGGAGGATCGTACGCGGCGAACGGGATCAGCGGCTCCATGAACGGGGGCGTTGGAACCACTTCCAGCGGCCCGTCGGGAACGCTGACCAGGCCCTTGCCCACGACGAACTCGCGGGCGCGCTGCATCTCGGAGGCGTAACGCCCGACCAGGCCGGCGGCCGGCGGCGTGTTCCTGCGCAGGCGCTCGGCGAGCGCCCGCCACGGCGTACCCGGCGCGATCGCCTCGGCCCGGCGCTCGAGATCGGCTGTGAGCTCCGCGGCCAGCGATTCGCCGTAGCGCAGCAGCTGGGGCGCGCTCTCGCGCAGCGCGTGCTCGAAGTGGAGCCGGAAGTCGAACGCGTCGCGCCCGATCGCGAAGTCGCCGTCCGAGCGGTCGATCAGCTCGCCGGCCAGGAACTCCGCGAACTCCTCGTACGCATCGCGCGCCGGGACCAGCGCCTCCTCGATCTGCTTCCTCACGACGACCGGAAGCGCCGTCGCGAATTGCGGGATCGCCTCCCGGAGCAGGGTGCGCCCGCCGCGCGAAACCGACACCGCCGTCTCGGTGAAGACCGATGCCGGCCGCTGGAGCGCGGTCCTGGCGTCGGTGAGGAACCGCGGCGTATCGAGCAGCCGCGCGGCGAGCGCGCGGCCGCGCAGGTCCACCGGCTGGCCGTCGCGGATCATCAGCGCGAACAGTCCGGTCAGGAGGTGCGAGAGATGGAACTCGGGGTTCAGCTCGTGCGGCTTCTCCGTCTCGAGCCGCGCGATCCATATCCGGGTGTCGTTGAGGACGGCCGTGAGATCCACCTGGTCGGCGAGCGCGTCCACTTCAGCGGCCTCGAATGCGGTCGCCATCGCCTTGAGCGCCGCGATCTGGATTTTGACGTCGGGGCGCGAGAACCGGCCCAGGTGCGCGTCGTGTGTCGGGACCCCGGCCAGAGTGGCGGCGACCGGATCGAGCTGCCACCTGAGGTCGAGGTAACTGCGAACCAGCTCGCGATAGCTCGCGGGGGCCACTAGGACTTGGCGCCGGCCACGAGCCTGTGGCACTCCTCGTCCGTGAGAACGCGCTCGGCGTGCTTCGCCGCGTCGAACAGCGCCTGCGCGGCGCGCTCGTTCATCGGGTCGTAGCCGTGCGCTTCCAGCCAGAACTGCACGTTCGAGAGCCCCGAGACCGGAGAGATCTCGATCTTCTGGCTCATGCCGAGCTCGCCCGCGGGCACGCTGGAGTAGACGCGGTCCGCGAGCCAGGCATCGCCCTTGGCGCGCGCCTTCACGATCGCGGCCGCGTGGACGCCGGTGCCGGTGCGGAACGCGTCGGCGCCCATCACCGGGTAATCCACGGCGATCGGGCGACCCACGGCCTCGGCGGCGAGCCGGCAATACTCGGGCAGCCGCGTCAGGTCGCCGCGGTACGCGCCGAGCAGGTGGAGGTTCACGATCAGCAGGTCCATCTCGGCGTTGCCCACGCGTTCGCCGACGCCGAGCGCGGTGGCGTGCACGCGGTCCGCGCCGGCCTCGATCGCGGCCAGGCAGTTGATCACGCCCATCCCGCGGTCCCGGTGCCCGTGCCAGTCCACCTTCACGGCCTCGCCCGAGGGCGCGACGACCTGCTCTTTCACGAACTTCACCAGCCGCCTCACGCCGTCGGGGGTCGCGTGCCCCACGGTGTCGGCCAGGCAGATGCGGCGCGCACCCCACGAGATCGCGTTGCCGTAGAGCGCCTTCAGCACGTCGGGCCGGGCGCGCGTGGTATCCTCGGTGACGAACATGACCGGCAGGCCGTTCTTCACGGCGAACGTCACGGCCTCCTCGCTCGTCTTCAACATCTTGTCGAGCGTCCAGTCCTCGGCGTACTGGCGGATCGGCGAGCTGCCGATGAACGTGGCGGCCTCGATCGCGATGCCGACCTGCTGGCTGATCTCGACGATCGGCCTGACGTCGTTGAGGTGGGTGCGCGCCGCGCAGTTGGGCGCGATGGTGAGCTTCGCGCTCGCGATTTCGCGCGCGAGCCGTAGCACCTGCTCCCTGACCCTTGGCCCGGCGCCCGGCAGGCCGATGTCGGCCGCGACGATCCCCAGCTCGGCCATCAGGTGCAGCAGCCGCACCTTCTGGTCCATCGTCGGGTCCTTCACGGACGGGCACTGGAGGCCGTCGCGCAGGGTCTCGTCGTTGAGGTCGACGCGCGCGCCGGGCCAGTCGAAGCCCGGGCCCTCGGCATTCCAGTCGTAAATGAGATCGCGGTATTCCATCGCCGTCACCAGTCTAAGGTAGGTGGAAAGCGCGTCAAGCGCGCTTGCCGCGGACCCGCCCGAACGTTACGCTCCGGCCGTGGAGCGCACTGTCACCTCTCTCCTCGCCCGCGCCGACATCGAGCGCGCCCGGGGCTGGCTGCTCGGCCACGATGCGCGGGTGCTCGAGCTTCAGCGCGCAATCGTGAAGATCCCCGCCCCGACGGGCGACGAGGGCCGGCGCGGTGCCTTCGTCGCCGAGCGGTTCGAGGCGCTGGGGCTCGCCGGAACCCGGATCGACCGGGCCGGCAACGTGCACGGGCGGCTGGGCGGGGGTACCGGCCCCGGCGTCGTGCTGTGCTCCCACCTCGACACCGTCTTCGCGTCCTCCGTCGCGCTCGACGTGCGGGAGACCAACGGGCGCATCGCCGCGCCCGGAATAGGCGACAACGCCCGCGGGCTCGCGGCGCTGCTCACCGTCGCCGAGGCGTGCCGCGCCTGCGACGTCGTCCCCGCCAAGCCGATCACCTTCATCGCGTCGGTCGGTGAGGAGGGGCACGGCGACCTCAAGGGCGTCAAGCACCTGTTCGAAGATCCCGCGTTCACGCCCGACGCGTTCATCGCGCTGGACGGGCCCGGCATGGAACGCGTGGTCCACCGGGCGCTGGGATCGCGGCGCCTGCGCGCCGCGTTCAAGGGACCCGGCGGGCACTCGTGGGCCGCCTTCGGCGTCGCCAATCCCGCGCACGCCGTCGGCCTCGCCGCCGCGCGCATCGCCGAGATCCCGCTGCCGGCGAGCCCGCGCGCGTCGCTCAGCGTCGTGCGCATCGGCGGCGGCAGCTCGCTGAACACGATTCCGCAGGAAGCGTGGCTCGAGTTCGACCTGCGCTCGGAGTCCGAGGCCGCGCTCGAGCGCCTCTACGAGTCGGCAACCAACGCGCTCGCGCGCGCCCTTGACCTCGTGAACCGCAGTCGCTCGGCGGGAACGCCGCCCCTGACGCTCGACCTGACGCCGCTGGGCCAGCGCCCTTCGGGCGCGACCAGCGAGAAGCACCCGCTCGTCCAGGCCGCGCTCGCCGCCACGCGCGCCCTCGGCGCCAACCCGCAGCTCGCCGCCGCGTCCACCGATGCCAACGTGCCCATCAGCCGCGGCGTGCCGGGCATCGCGCTCGGCGCCGGCGGCAAGGGCGGCGACGCGCACCTCGAGACCGAGTGGTACGAGAACGCGAACGGTCCTGACGGCGTGTTCAGGGCGCTGGTCGTGGCCGTCGCCGCCGGCGAGGCGTGAGCGTGCATCCCTTCGAAGCGCCCCACGCCGATCCCGAGCTGCTCGGCAGGCCCATCAAGGACCTCGGCCTGCGCCTCGAGGGCTCGCCACTCGAGAAGTACGTCGTGCAGCTCCAGGCGGAGCTCGAGCGCAAGGGACTGAAGCACTTCCGCCCGCGCTGCTACCTCACCGACGAGTGGGGCTGCCCCGATCAGGAGCCCGTCATCGGCATTCCATTCTACCTCGCCGATCCCAAGCTCCAGGCGCTTGAGCGCGAAATCAACGACCTCGAGGACGAGCGCGAGATCATGATGTACCTGCGCCACGAGGCCGGGCACGCGTTCAACTACGCCTACGAGCTCTACAAGCGGGACGACTGGAAGGCGGTGTTCGGCCCGTTCCGCCGCCCCTACCGCGACCGTTACCGCCCCGTGCCGTTTTCGCGCCGCCACGTCAGGCACATCGCCGGCTGGTACGCGCAAAAGCACCCCGACGAGGACTTCGCCGAGACGTTCGCCGTGTGGCTCACGCCGCGGTCCAACTGGCGCCGGCGCTACAAGGGTTGGGGCGCGCTGCGCAAACTGCGCTACGTGGACCGGATGGCGCGCCAGTGCGCAAACCGCGAGCCGGTCCGCGCCATGGGCGAGACCGACGTGACGGTGGACGACATGGCGGTCACGCTGGGTGAGTTCTACCGGCAGACCATGCCCGACGAGTCCCAGGCCATCGCCGATCTCGCCCTCGATACGGACCTCGCGGACATCTTTGTCCGGAAACGCGGAGTCCGGCGCAACCACGTGCGCCCCGCTGCGGACCTGCTCGCCGAGCGCCGCAAGGACATCGTGGACAAGGTGACGTACTGGACCGGCGTGCGGCGGCCGCTGGTGAAGAAGCTGGTGGAATCCATCGAGGACCGCGTGCGGCACCTCAAGCTGGCCACGCAGCACGGCCGCGAGCAGGCCCACGTGGTGGAGGTCACCGCGTACACGACCGCGCTCGCGATGAACTACCTCGCCCGCGGCCGCTTCACCCAGCCCTAGGAGATCCGTGGCATACGAGGGCCTGAAGGTCGCGATCCTCTACGACACCTGGGACGATGGCGCCGAGGAGCCGACCGCGGACGTGCTGGTCCAGGAGCCCGCGCCTCGCCGGCGCCGCCGCAAGGGCCGGAAGACCAGGAAGGTGCGCCGGCCCAAGCTCGACCGCGAAGAGATCTTCGAAGCGTTAGGCAGGCTGGGCCACCAGCCGAGCTACCTCGTCATCGACGGCGCGGATCCTTCCCTCCTGGCCGTCGCCAAGACGCGGGCGGATCTGATCTTCAACCTGTCGGAGTCGTACGCCGGCGACGACACCAAGGACATGAACGTCGCCGCGTACCTCGACCTGCTCGACCTGCCCTACACCGGCGCCGGCCCGCAGGGCCTCTACCTCGCCCAGAACAAGTCGCTCGCCAAGAAGCTGTTCCATTTCCACGACATCCGCACGCCGTTCTTCGCCGTCAGCTACAAGGGCTTCAGCGAGCACGCCCACGACATCGCGTTCCCGCTCATCGTGAAGCCGCAGAGCGAGGACGGCTCGATCGGCATCGACGCGGGGTCCGTGGTCTCGAGCGTCAAGGAGCTGATGGAGCGCATCCACTACATCCACGAGGAATTCGACACGCCGGCGCTGATCGAGGAGTACATCGAGGGCCGCGAGATCTACGCCTCGATCCTCGGCAACGAGCAGCCGGAGGCGCTGCCCCTGGTCGAGATGGACCTCTCGAAGCTGCCCGAGGGCACGCCGCGGATCGCGGGCACCGAGGTGAAGTGGGACAAGGACACCGAGGCGTACAGGAAGACGCGCTCGAGGATCGCCGAAGACCTGGACGGCGAGACCGCCGAGAGCCTGCAGCAGACCGCGGTGGCCGCCTACCAGGCGCTCCAGCTGCGCGACTACGGGCGCATCGACCTGCGGCTGACCGGGGAGGGAAAGATCTACGTCATCGAGGCGAACCCGAACCCGTGGCTCAGCTCGGGCGCCGAGTTCGCGATGGCCGCGCGCAAGTCGGGCCGTTCCTACGCCGAGGCGATGGGCGCCATCGTGGACCTCGCGATGGCGCGCAACGAGTAGCGGCTAGACCAGTACCTCGCTGTGGGAGCCCAGCGACGCGGTTCCCAGCAGCCCCACCACCACCACCTCGTCGCCGAGCATCGAGTCCCGGAGCTCGGCGCGCTCGATGCGGCACTTGCGGCCCACCATCGACTCGCGAATCGAGCTGTCGCGCACCACGGTGCCCGCCTCCAGCACCACGTGCGGCCCGACCGTCGAGCGCTCGATCATGACGCCTTCCTCGATCAGGCACGGCTCCACGATCTTCACGTGGCTCGGGAAATTGCGCGGGCCGCCGCCTTTCGTCTTCTCGAGCAGGATCGCGTTGGTCTCGAGCGTCGTGCTCAGGGCGCCGCAGTCGTACCAGCCCGCCACCTTGGCGGTCTTGATCCGCTTGCCGTGCTCGATCATGTGCTGGAACGCGTCGGTCAGGTACCACTCGCCCTTGTTCTGCGGGCTCTTGAGGACGTGGTCGATGCCCGCCCACAGCGCGTCCACGTCGCGGATGTAGTACAGCCCGATGTTCGCGAGCTTCGAGATGGGATCCTTCGGCTTCTCGACGATCCTCGTCATGTAGCCGCGCTTGTCGGTCACCACCACGCCGAAGCGCTGGTAGTCCTCGACTTCCTTCGCCCAGATGATGCCGTCGTCGCGGTCGCCTTCGACGATCGAGAGGTCGGCCTCGAACACGGTGTCCACGAAGATGATCAGCACCGGACCCGTGACGTAGGGACGCGCGAGATTCACCGCGCCCGCCGTGCCGTCCTGCACGCGCTGCTCGACGAACCGCGCCGAGATCTTGTAGTGCTCGCGGACGTACGACTCGACCTGCCCCTTGAGATGCCCCGTGATGAAGATCAGTTCGGAGACATCGAGACCCTTGAGCGTGTCCATCACCCAGTCCATCACGGGCCGGCCCGCCACCTTGATGAGCGGCTTCGGCACCAGGTGGGTGTGCGGCCGTATCCGGGTGCCCTTGCCGGCGAGCGGGATGATGACCTGCATCAGGCCCTCCCGTACCGGTCCTGGAGCCGGACCACGTCGCCCAGGTGATCGGTCGAGGCCTCGAGCACGTCGGTGCGCTCGATCGCCTCGAACTGGTGGACCATTCCCGTCGGCACCTGCTGCGCGTCGCCCGCGATCATCTCGCGTTCCTTCATCTCGCCCGCTTCGTCCTGGTAGCGGAAGATCATGCGGCCTCGCAGCACGTAGATGGATTCGTGCTTCTGCTTGTGATACTGCAGGCTCAGGATGTGGCCCGGCTCGATATGCAGGATCTTCCCCACATAACGATCCGTGTGCGCCCACAGGATCTCGTACCCCCAGGGCTTCTCGGTCCGTTCCGGTGTGAACCCGTGCGGATGGTCCATCAATAATCCTCCGCGAGGCTGAGCCCGAGCGAGCTCGGACTCGTCACGCACGCCCGCACGCACACGCCGCATCCCACGCACCCGCTCCGGATCACCGGCCGTCCCTTTTCGTCGAGGTCCAGCGCGTCCGGCCCTATGGGACAGACGCGCACGCACACGCCGCACTCGATGCCCTGAAACGCGATGCAGCGCTCGGCGTCCAGCACGAGGTCGCCGAGCTTCTCCTTCGCCCAGCCGTCCACCGGCGGCACCAGCGCGCCGGTCGGACACACGCTCGCGCAGAACATACCCTCGCAGGCCACGCACGGTTGCACCGTGGGCTCGATGATGGGCGTGCCGGCCGCCAGGCCCGCCGGGGACGGGGCCGACACGATCGCGTGCACCGGGCAGGCCTCCGTGCAGTACCCGCAGCGCGTGCAGACGGCCAGGAAGGCCGGCTCCGGCAGCGCACCGGGCGGCCGGAAATGGCGCCGCGGCGCCATTTTCTCGGCGAGCAGGCTGCCAGCCTGCTGGGCCACCAGCTTGATGGCCTCACCGAGAAAACCGCGCCGCGAAAAACTGCCGTCAGCAGGCCCGCTCACACCGGAAATCTACGCGCTAGGCGCCCGCCCCGCGCGAGGTCAGCATGGCGCGTCGCAGGGTCTGCAGGCGACGCCTGAGCGAGCCGTCGAACACGCGGTCGCCGACCCGGACCACGACCCCGCCCACGACCTCCGGGTCCACGTGGAAGTGCGGCAGCACCGTCTTGCCCACCGCCCGCTCGAGCCGCTCCCCGATCTCCCTGGCGAGCTTCTTGTCCACTTCGCGCGCCGTCGTGACGCTCGCGTGCACCCGGTTGAAGTGCTGGTCGGCCAGCTCGCCGTAGGCGGCGCTGATGTCCGACAGCATCCCCTGGCGGCCGCGCCGCACGATGGCCTGAAGGAACCGCACGAACGTCTCGGGCGCGACGCCCTTGAGCGCCTTCGCGAGCACCTGCTGCTTGGCATCCTTGCGCACCCGCGGCGACATCAGCACGGCCTTCACCGCGGGCGTTGCCGCGACGGCGCCCGCCATGGCGTCCAGCAGATCGCCGAAGCGCTCGACCGTGTCGGCCTCGCGCGCGAGCGCGAGCAGGGCCGAAGCGTAGTTGCGGGCGACGACCGGGTTCTTCACGACGTCTTGGGGGAGAGGCCGCTCAGGTAGTCCTGGACCAGCTTGCGGTCGGCCTCGCTGTCCAGGTTTCGCTCGATCACCTTGCTCGCCGCGGCGATCGAGAGCTCGACCGCCTCGCGCCGGAGCTCGGCGAGCGCGCGGTCGCGCTCGAGTCCGATCTCGCGCCGCGCCCGCTCGAGCAGCTCCTCCTGCTCGGTGCGGCCTTTCGCAACCATCTCCTCGCGAACATGCTCGCCGGCCTGGCGGCCCTGAGCGACCAGCTCCTGCGCGTCGGACTTGGCCTTCGCCATCTGGGCCTGGTACTCGGCGAGCAGTCGTTGGGCCTCGGCGTTGGTCTTCTCTGCCTCGCCCAAGTGCTGCTTGATCCTCGCCTCGCGCTCCTCGACCTGCTTCATGATCATCGGCCAGGCGGTCCGCGCGAGGATGACGAGCAGCAATCCGAAGATGACCAGCGTCCAGATGGTCAGCCCCGGGTTGATCGTGAACGGCCCGCCGCCGGCCTCGCCCTCCTGCAGGGCGGCGGTGAGACTCGCGAGCACCGGCGTCACTTGATGACCTTGAAGAGCAGCGCGAACACGAGCGCCGCGAGGGTCGCACCCTCGATCAGCGCCGCCGTCAGGATCATCGCGCCGCGGATGTCGCCGGACGCCTCGGGCTGGCGGGCCATCGCCTCGACGGCCTGGCCGCCGATGCGGCCGATGCCCAGCCCCGCGCCGATGATGGCGAGGCCCATGCCGATGCCCGCGCCCAGCAGCGCGTTGGTGTTGAGGGCGGTCTTCGCTGCGTCAACCGCAACCTGAGCCTGAAACATTACAGCCTCCCGAATTCGTGAATGTGGTTCTGCCGCCTGCACTCCATCGCCTGCCGCCTAGTCTCAATGTTCATGCTGCATCAGGCCGATGAACACACTCGTGAGCAGCGCGAAGATGTACGCCTGGAGCAGCGCCACGAACAGCTCCAGGGCCATCATGAACAGTACGAAGAAGACCGACCCGCCGGCCACCAGCCACTTGACGATGGCCACGTTGCCGAACAGGAAGATCAGGCCGAGTAGCGACAGCACGACGAAGTGGCCGGCCGTCATGTTCGCGAACAGACGGAGCATCAGCGCGAACGGCTTCACGACCTTCCCGATCAGCTCGACCGGGATCATGATCAGCGTAAGCAGCACCCTGGTGACGCCGGTGGTGCCGGGCGGCGAGAACACGATCGTCTTCATGTAGCCCTTGGGCCCCAGGGCCACCATCCCCGAAATCTCGATCGTGGCGAACGCCGTCAGTGCCAGCGCGCCCGTGACGGCGAGGTTGCCCGTCGGCGTCGCACCCCACGGCAGCAGGCCGAGCATGTTGCAGTACAGGATGAACCAGAACAGCGTCAGGATGTACGGGACGAACGGCCCGCCTCCGTGACCGATGTTGGCGAGCGCGACGTCCTTGCGCACGTACAACACCATCGCCTCGATCATCCCCGGGATGCCGCGCGGCCCACGCCCGGACAGCCGCTGTTTCTCCAGCGCGCGGCCCGTCAGGTACATCGTGAGCCAGACCAGGAACGCCGCCAGGATCATGAACACGACGTGCTTGGTCGGCGACAGGTCGATCTCCATGCCACCCACGTGCACCGGCGCCCACTGGGGCAAGTGGATCGGCCCCCAGTGCAGCCACTCCGCGAACGGCAGCTCGATTTCGTGCGCGTCCGAGGTGTGATGGAGAATCATCCCGCCGATGTCGGGATCCTGCATCATCACAGAAATCGCGTCTCCGCAAAGAGAAGAACGAGCAGCGTGCCGAGGTAGCCGGCCGCCATCCACAGCGGCGGCAGCGTCTGTTTCGTCAGCACGAGCAGGGCCGCGAACAGCAGGAAGCTCGCGAACCGCACCGCCATGCCGAGGACCCAGCGCTGCTGGAACTGCGCGGTGCCCGCCCGCATCGCGGGGCTGAGCAGCACGACAGCCAGGATCTGCGCGGCGGCCCCTATGCTCGCTCCGACGAACGCCGCGGCCATCGCGTACACCCCGCCGGCCACGTACCCGAAGGCGCCGCAGCACACCTCGAGCGAAGCCGCCGTCAGCACCAGCCGCGTCAGCGGCTTCACTTCCGGTCCTTCGACTCCGCCATCACGCGGACCCAGAAGGCGTAGAAGCCCGCCGCGAGACCGACGCCCAGGCCGATCAGCAGAAACAACGGCGCGGTGTGCGTCTTCCGGTCGAGGAGCGAACCCATCCACATGAAGAAGAGGATGGAAAACACCAACTGGAACCCGGCGCCGACGATGGCGTAGCCGGCCCCGAAACCCCGGCCTTCCTTCTGTGCGTCCTGGTCTTCGGCCATGCGGCGGGCGGAAATATAGCGCGAGGAATGCCGGCCCGCCTCAGCGGCGGCCGAGCAGCGCCTTGGGGTCCTGCACGTACACGACTTCCGCGAGCTGCCCCGGGCTGCCTTGGCGCACCATCACGAACGAGCGGCCGTCGGGGAACACATCGTAGTTGCGGTGGGGCGTGGCAAACTCGTAGGTGGCCACGTTGAACAACTGCGTACGCGAGCGCACGCGCATCAGCGGGCCCGGCTCGACAACGGCCGCCACCAGCCAGGGGTCCGCCCCGCCCCCCGAGCGGTAGAACAGCTCCCGGCCGTCGCGCGACCAGCACGGCTCGCTGCCGCCGTTCTGCGAGACCTGGACCTTGCCGCCCAGGCCCGGCCAGGCGCGCACATAGACCTCGTAGCGGCCCGACTCGTCCGATTCGTAGGCCAGCCATTTCCCGTTGGGGGACAGCGCCGGCCACCCCTCGTTGTACCGCGTGGCGAGCACGGTGTCGTAGCTGTGCCGATCGAGCCCGACCGCCACAAGGTCGAACGCGCCGTTGTCGATCGCCACGGCTATGCCGGTGCGACCGTCCGGCGTGAAGGCGTGCATCGACAGCTGCTGGACCGCCACGAGCACGGACTCGGCACGGGCGCCGGTGTCGAACCGGCGCCGGAACACACCGATGTTGCCCCCGCGGCTCGCGGCGAACACGAGGCCTCGGCCGTCCGGCAGCCACTCGGCGTCGTGCGCGGTCGAGTCGAAACCGAAGCGCGTGAGCGTCGAGTCCGCGATGTCGAACAGCCAGACGTCCCGCACCTGGTCGGTGAAGTCGAGCGACAGGCGGCGGCCGTCCGGCGAGACGCGCGGGTTGTGATAGGTGCGGTCGGTGACGAGCAACGGCGTGACGATCCCGTTGCGAGCCACGCGCACCAGCGCACGCGGACGGGTCGGGGCGTACGCGAGCCCGCCCACTCCGATGCTGACCGGCGGCGTGAATCCCAGGATGGACAGCACGCTGCCGCCCAGCGGCTGCGCCTGGCCGGCCAGCCGGTGTGCGCCGGGTTCGAAGACTGCCCCGTACAGCGAGCCGTCCGGGAGCGTCCAGACCAGCAGGCCATCGGCGTACCCCGACCACGCCACGTTGGCGCTCACGATCGTGTCGCGCCGGCCCGAGGCGACGTCGATGGCGAGAACGGGACCGTCGGGGGGCGAGCTCCACGGACGCGCCAGCACGCGCCCGCCGGGCAGCATCTGGTCCACCACCATGTTCGATTCGCCATGCGCCGAATCCTGCCGGGCGAAGAAATGCAGGGCGCCGTCCGCTGCCAGCGTCGCCAGCCCGCCGTTCGCGCTCACGACGTAGCGGTCGTTGCCCGCCCATTCGATGGCGGTGACCGCTGCGCCGCCCTGGACCGGAATGTTCACCGGGGCGCCGCCCGCCACCGGCACCTTGCGCGCCTGCGTCCCGACCACGAACGCGATCCACTGGCCGTCCGGAGAGAAACTGATGGTCGCGGCGTCCTCCGTGCCTTCCATCCGACGCGCCACCAGCTCGTCGAGGCGGCGCGTGAAGATCGCCAGCCGGTCGCCCTGCCCGGTTATGTAGGCCAGCACGCGTCCGTCCGGCGACAGGCGGATGGCGACGGGCGGCGTCTCGTTAGGCAGCGTCATGGACATCCGGAGCAGCCGCGAGGAAGCCGGACCCGAGAGCACGCGGGCGCCGATCACGATCCCCGCCGCGAGCGCCGCGACGACCGCCGCAGGAACGAGCAGGCGGCGCGTCGGAGCAGGCTGCGCGCGGACGGGCCCGGCGGCAACCCGGCCGGTCGCCATCGCCCGGGCATCGCCCAGTGCCGAGGCGAACTCGGCCGCCGAGCCGAACCGGTCGGCCGGCAGCTTGGACAGCGCCGTGTGCACCGCGGCCTCGACGTGCGGGGGCACAGTGCGGCGCTGGAGCGTCAGCGAGCGCGGCTCCTCGGTCATCACCCGCGCGACGATCGCCTGCGCCGTGGGGCCGGTGAACGGCGGCTCGCCCGTCAGCATCTCGTACAGCACGCAGCCCAGCGCGTACACGTCGGCCTTGGGCGTGATCTCGCGCTCGCCCATCGCCTGCTCGGGGCTCATGTACTGCGGCGTGCCGAGCGACATGCCGGTCTCGGTCATCCGCGTGCCGCCCTCGCTGCGGCTGGCGGCGAGCGCGATGCCGAAGTCGGCCACCTGCGCGTGGCCGCCATGGAGCAGGATGTTCTCCGGCTTGATGTCGCGGTGCACGATGCCGTGCTGGTGCGCGTAGTGGAGCGCGTCGGCCACCTCACGCGCGATGCGCACGGCGTCCTCGACCGGCAGCTGGTGCTCGCGATGGATGCGATCGCGCAGCGACTCGCCCTCCACGTACGGCATCACGTAGAACACGAGCCCGTCGGCCTCGCCCGAATCGAACAGCGACAGGATGTGGGGATGCTGCAGGTTGGCCGTCGTCTTGATCTCGGCCAGGAAGCGCCCGGCGCCAAGGATGGCGCTGAGCTCGGGCCGCAGCACCTTCAGCGCGACCTTGCGGTCGTGCCGCACGTCGTGCGCGAGGTACACGGTCGCCATGCCGCCTGCGCCGAGCTCGCGCTCGATGCGGTAGCGGTCCGCGAGCGCCGAAATCAGGTCGTCGATGCCTGGCATTGGGTGTTGAAGATGCCGCGACCGTATGGGAGCGGCTAGTGGCTATCCTTATGCATGGCGCGCGTGGCGGTGATCGGCGGCGGCGCGGCGGGCATGATGGCCGCCATCTTCGCGGCCGAGGGCGGCGCCGAGACGCTCCTGATCGAGCGCACGCCCGATGGCGGCAGGAAGATCCTCATCAGCGGCGGCGGGCGCTGCAACATCCTCCCCTCCCGCCTCGACGAAACCCGGTTCGTCACCGATTCCTCGCCCCACACACTGCGCAACATCATCCGCTCGTGGCCGCTCTCCGAGCAGCGCGCCTTCTTCGAGCAGGACCTCGGCATCCCGCTTGCTGAAGAGACGGAATCCGCGAAACTGTTTCCGGTGTCGAACAAGGCGCGCGACGTGCGCGATGGCCTGCTCGCGCACGCCATCGCCAAGGGCACGACGTGGGTGCCGGACGCGACCGTCGTCGGCCTTGAGCAGAGCGACACCGGCTGGCGGGTCGCGACCGAGGACGGGCGCTTGATCGCGGCCGAGGCCGTTATCGTGGCGACCGGCGGCCTGTCCGTCCCGGCCACCGGCAGCGACGGGCGCGGCCTGGCGTGGCTGCGCGCGCTCGGCCACACGGTGCACCCCACCTACGCCGCGCTCACGCCCGTCCTTGCCAACCCCAATGCGTTCGGCGAGCTGTCCGGCGTGTCGCTGACCGTCACGCTGACCGCGTCCGACGCTGAGCGGCGCACCGAGGCGACGGGTGGATTCCTGTTCACGCATCGCGGCTACAGCGGTCCGTCGGTGCTCGACGTGTCGCATGTGCTGGTGCGCTCGAAGGGCGCCGGAGTCGATCGCGCTCGACTCCTCGTGCAGTGGACCACGATGAATGAGGAGGCGTGGGATGCGGCGCTCAGGCCCGCGGGCCCTCGCAACGTCGCGACGCTCGTGCGTGAGCACATGCCTGCTCGACTAGCCGACACGCTCCTCGTCATGGCCGGCGTCGCGCCCGACACCCGGCTCTCGCAGCTGCGCCGCGAGGACCGCGCGAAGCTGGTGGGACTGCTCGCCCGCTGCGACCTGCCCTGGACCGGCCACGGCGGATACGCGAAGGCGGAGGTCACCGGCGGCGGCGTGAGCCTGGCGGACATCGACCCCAGGACAATGGAAAGCAGGAAACGCGCGGGGCTCTATATCTGCGGCGAAGCGCTGGACGCGTTCGGGCCGATCGGTGGCTACAACTTCCTGTGGGCGTGGGCGACCGGGCGCGCGGCGGGGCGCGCCGCGGCGCGCAATTGACCCTTTGCCGCCCGCGGGGGTAACCTAAAGACTGCCATGGCAATAACCCCGATCCGGCTCGAAACGTCCGAAGACGGCGACGAGGCGCTCCTTGCGCGGCTCGCCGCGGCGCGCACCCGCCTCCTGGAGCAGGTGGGCCGCCGCATCGTCGGCCAGGCCGAGGTGCTGGACGGAATCCTGACGGCGGTGCTCTCGGGCGGTCACGCGCTGCTGGTGGGCGTGCCGGGGCTCGCCAAGACGATGATGGTGCAGTCGGTCTCCGACGCGCTCGCGCTCAACTTCTCGCGCATCCAGTTCACACCCGACCTCATGCCGAGCGACATCACGGGCACCGAGGTGATCGAGGAGGACCACTCGACGGGGCATCGCAGTTTCCGGTTCGTGAAGGGTCCGATCTTCGCGAACATCATCCTGGCCGACGAGATCAACCGCACGCCGCCCAAGACCCAGGCCGCGCTGCTCCAGGCGATGCAGGAGCACGAGGTCACCGTGGGCGGGAACACGTACCCGCTTTCCGAGCCGTTCTTCGTGCTGGCGACGCAGAACCCGATCGAGCAGGAGGGCACCTATCCCCTGCCCGAGGCGCAGCTCGACCGGTTCATGCTCGAGCTGCACGTGGGCTATCCCTCGCGCGAAGAGGAGCAGCGGATCGTCGAGCGCACGACGGGCGATCTGGCCTCCGTGATCACGCCGGTGGTGGACGCCGAGGAGGTGGTGCGGCTCCAACACCTGGTGCGCCGCGTGCCGGCGCCGGCGGTGGTGGTCGAGCAGGCGGTGAAGATCGCGCGCATGACCCGGCCCGGCGACGAGCTCGCGATTCCGGCGGTGAAGGAATTCGTGGCGTGGGGCGCGGGCCCGCGGGCGTCCCAGTACATGGTGCTCGGCGCGAAGGCGCGCGCGGCGATGGACGGCAGGCCGATGGCGGACCTCGAGGACCTCGACGCGGTCGTGCTGCCGGTGCTGCGGCACCGCATCGTCGTCAACTTCAACGCCGAGGCGTCGGGGAAGTCGGCGGATGAGATCGTCGGAGAAGTGAGGAAGGCCGCAGGGCGGTAAGATCTCCTCTTGACGCTCTGGAGAAGATGGAGTACCGTACTCCAGACGTTCTAGAGGAGACATCGTGCCGGACTCGTCGGATCTTCTACAGGGCACTCTCGAACTACTGGTGTTGAAGGCACTGTCCCTGGAGCCGATGCACG
>JBIOIA010000001.1:0-51155 GCA_044449445.1 Gemmatimonadales bacterium | reverse complement strand
TCAGCCCGCAGCGTCACGCGGTCCCGGAAGATGTCGATGCTGTGGACCTTCTCCTTGCCCTTCGCCAGCTCGAGGATCCTGCCTTCCTTGGGGAACCGCTTGCGGCTCTGCACGTAGAACTCGTGCTCGTAGCGCAGGCAGCAGAGCAGCCGACCGCACGGCCCCGAGATCTGCGAGGGGTTGAGCGAGAGCCGCTGGTCCTTGGCGATGTGGAGCCCGATGGGGCGGAGCTCGGGCAGCCAGCTCGCCGAGCACAGCTCGCGACCGCAGCGCCCGATGCCGGAGAGCCGGGCGGCCTCGTCGCGCACGCCGATCTGCCGGAGGTCGATGCGGGTGCGGAACTGCGACGCCAGCTCGCGCACCAGCGAGCGGAAGTCCACGCGCTTGTCGGCGGTGAAGTACACGGTGAGCTTGTTGCGGTCCCACTGCCACTCGGTGTCCGAGACCTTCAACGGCAGGCCGTGGGAGGTCGCCTTCTCTCGAACCTTGCGCCGGACGTCGTCCTCGCCGCGCCGCAGGTCGGTCATGACCTTGCGGTCGGACGACGTGGCGCGCCGCACGACCTTCCGCGTCGGCTCGATGGCGCGGCGCGTCGACTCGTGGCTTTCCTTCGACGCGTTCAACGCGCAGCCCGCGCAGCGGTCGCACTTCTGCTGCGCGACGGTTCCGGTGGCAGACACGGTGCCGAAGTCGAGCCCGCGGTCGGACTCGACGATCACGGGCTCCTGCATCCGCAGGGGCTCGCTCTCGTGCCATTCGAAGTACGCCTTGCGGTTGCCCTTGAAGCGCACCTCGACCAGCTGCGGCACGCTCAGGTCTCCTCGAACTTCCCCATGCGGAGGAACTTCTCGGCGCGGCGGGTGACGAGATCGTCGAGCGACAGACCCTCGAGCTCACCCAGGTGGCGGCGCACCGCCTCGGCCAGGTTGGCGGCGGCCGCGTCGGGATCGGCGTGGTTGCCGCCCAGCGGCTCGCGCACGATCTCGTCGATCACGCCCAGGCCCATCAGGTCGGGCGCGGTGAGCTTGAGCGCTTCGGCGGCGCGCTCGCGCTGCGTGGAGTCCTTCCACAGGATCGCGGCGCATCCCTCGGGCGAGATCACCGAGTAGATCGCGTTCTCGAACATCAGCACGCGGTCGGCGATGCCCAGGGCGAGCGCGCCGCCGGACCCGCCTTCGCCAATCACGACCGCCACGGTCGGCGTCCTGAGCGTCGCCATCTCCTCCAGGTTGCGCGCGATCGCCTCGGCCTGGCCGCGCTCCTCGGCGCCGAGGCCCGGGTAGGCCCCCGGCGTGTCCACCAGCGTCACGACCGGCAGCTTGAAGCGCTCCGCGAGCTTCAGGAGGCGCAGCGCCTTGCGGTAACCCTCGGGGTGGGGCATTCCGAAGTTGCGCTTGAGGTTCTCCTTGGTGTCGCGGCCCTTCTGCTGGCCGATGACGACCACGCTCCGTCCGCCCAAGCGCGCCGTGCCGCCCACGATCGCGGGATCGTCGCGGTACAGCCGGTCGCCGTGCAGCTCCACGAAGTCGGTGAACACCGTGTTGATGTAGTCGAGCGCGTAGGGCCGGCGCGGGTGGCGCGCCACCTGCACGCGCTGGAACGGCGTCAGGTTGCGGTAGATCTCCTGGCGCATCTCGGCGAGCTTCTCCTCGAGCGGCTCGATCTCGCGGCGCACGTCGAGCGAGCGCTGCGTCGCGAGGCGCCGGAGCGACTCGATCTGCCGCTCCAGCTCCGCGATCGGCTTCTCGAAGTCCAGTGCGAATGCGGAGGCCATCGCCTCACCCCGCCTTGACGAGTTCGACGCGCTCATCGCCCACGACGTCCTTCAGTGCGGCGATCAGGTCATCGTCCAGCGCGACGGTCAGGCCGCGGGCCTTGAAGCGCGCCGCGCCGCCGCCGTTGTCGTCGCTCCATTCGATCAGCACCGGCGCGGGCCCCGGGTGCGCGCGGCACACCGCCGCCGCCGCCTCGAGTGTTGAGGGCGCCACCTGGTCCTTCCGCCTCCACCTGAGCGCGAGGCCGACGCGGCCGTTGTGGCGGAAATCCGCCAGCGGCTGCGCGTCCTCCACGATGAACGGCGCGTCCTCCTCGCCCCGATCGCGGCTCGAGTAGCCGCCGACCACCAGGTACGCCCCGTCGGGCTGGATCACCCGGGACAGCTTCTTCCAGGCCTCCGGGAACACCAGCGCCTCGGCGGAGCCGTGGAAGTCCTCGAGCGTGATCTTGGCCCACTCGGCGCCCGTGCGCCGAGCGGTCTGGCGCTTCAGCGACGTGACCACGGCCGCCACCAGCACCGGACCCTCGACCCACTGGCCGAGGTCCGCGGTCGTGTGCGTCGCGAACAGCGCGGCCTCCGCCGTGAACCGGCTGAGCGGATGGCCCGAGACAAAGAATCCCACCAGTTCCTTCTCGCGCGCAAGCCGCTCCTGCTCGGTCCATTCCGGGACCTCGGGAAGGCGGCCGGCGGCAGGCAGCAGATGCTCCGGGTCGTCGCTCCCGAACAGGGTGGACTGGCCGGCCGCGGCCTCGGCCTGCTTGAGGCTCGCCTCGGCGACCACGGACTCGATGGCGGCGAACAACTGGGCCCGGTGGCCGCCCAGGCCGTCGCACGCGCCCGAGGCGACCAGTGCCTCGATCACCCGCTTGTTGCACACCCTGAGGTCGATGCGCGAAACGAGGTCCTGGAGCGACGTGAAGGGCCGCCGCGCGCGCGCGCCGAGGATCGAGTCGGCGGCGCCGCGGCCCACGTTGCGGATCGCGCCCAGGCCGAAGCGGACGCGCCGGTCGGCGACGACCGTGAAGTGCCAGCCCGACTCGTTCACGTCGGGGGCGAGCACCTTGATGTCCATGTCGCGGCACGCGCCGATGTACTTCACGACGGCCTTCGGGTCGCCGATCGCGCAGCTGAGCATCGCGGCCATGAACTCGGCGGGGTAGTGCGCCTTGAGCCACGCGGTCTGGTAGCTGAGAATCGAATACGCGACCGCGTGCGCCTTGACGAAGCCGTAGCGGCCGAAGGTCTCGATCTGCGCGGCGAGGTCCTCGATCACGCGCCGCGGATGTCCGCGCTCGACCGCGCGCTTGACGAACTTCTCCACCTCCGCCTCGATCAGCTCGCGCTTCTTCTTTCCCACCGCCTTCCGGAACACGTCGGCCTCGGCGAGCGAGTAGCCCGCCAGGACGTTGGGAATACGCATCACCTGTTCCTGGTACACGATCACGCCGAATGTCGGCTCGAGTACCTCGCGCAGCTCGGGCAGCGCGTAGCGCACCGGCTCGTCCCCGCGCTTGCGGCGGATGTAGACCTGGTGCATGCCGCTGTCGAGCGGTCCGGGGCGGATCAGCGCGTTCGTGGCCACGAGGTCGTCGAACCGGTCGCACTTCATGCGCGTCAGGGCGTCGGTCGCGAGTGCGGACTCGAGCTGAAAGACGCCCGACGTGTGGCCTTCGCGCAGCAGTTGGTACGTCGCGGCATCGTCGAGCGGGAGCGTGTCGAGATCGATGGTGACGCCGTGGCGCTCCTTGATCGTGTCCACCGCCCGGCGCAGCACCGTCAGGGTGGTGAGGCCGAGGAAGTCCATCTTCAGCATCCCGACCTTCTCGAGCCCCACCATGTCGTACTGCGTGATGATCGCGTCTTCGGCGGCGCCCGCGCCCGTGCCCTTGCCGGGCATCGTGCACACCGGCACGTAATCGGTCAGCGGGCCCGGGGCGATCACGATGCCCGCCGCGTGGACGGAGATGTGCCGTGCCAGCCGCTCGATCCGCTCCGCGTAGCCCACCAGTGTCTGGTAGGTCGGGTTGGCGTTGATCTGCTCCCGGAGCTCGGAGACCAGCTGGATCGCCTCGGGCAGCGAGACGTATGCCTGGCCCGGGTTGTTCGGGATGAGCTTGGTGAGCCGGTCCGCGTCGCCGGGCAGGACGCCAAGCACGCGCGCGACGTCCTTTACCGCGGCGCGAGCCTTCATCGTCCCGAACGTCACGATCTGGCCGACCGATTCGCGCCCGTAGCGGCCGCGTACGTACTCGATCACTTCGCCGCGGCGCTCCTCGCAGAAATCCACGTCGATGTCGGGCGGTGAAATGCGCTCGGGATTCAGGAACCGCTCGAACAGCAGATCGAAGCGCAGTGGGTCGATTTTGGTGATCCCGGTCGAGTAAGCCACGATCGAGGCGGCGGAGGAACCGCGGCCCGGCCCGACGGGGATGCCGCGCTCCTTCGCCCAGCGGATGAAGTCGGCGACGATCAGGAAGTAGCCGGCGTAGCCGACCCGCGTGATGACGCCCAGCTCGTAGTCGAGCCGCTCCCGGACTTCCTTGGGGAGCGGGTCGCCGTAGCGGCCCTTCGCGCCCTCGGTCGCCAGCGCGATGAGCAGGTCGCCGTCGGTCGCGTATTCCTTCGGCCGCGGGAATTCGGGAATGAAGAACCGCTTCTCGAAGTCGAACTCGCAGGTGTTCGCGACCTTCTGGGTGTTCTCGAACAGGTCGTCCCGGTCCGGGAACAGGCGCCGCATCTCGTCTTCCGACTTGACGTAGCTCTCCGTGCCCTCGAACCGGAACCGCTTGGGATCGTTCAGGTCCTTGCCGGTGCCGATCGCGAGCAGCACGTCGTGCGCGGCGGCGTCGTCGCGCTTGAGGTAATGCGCGTCGTTGGTGGCCACGACCGGCAGGCCGAGGTCCTTCGCGAGCCGGTAGACGCCCTCCTGAACCACCTTCTCGTCGCCGATCCCGTGGTCCTGGACCTCGAGCCAGTAGCGGTCCTTGAACACGCGAGCGTGCCACTGCGCCGATTCTCTCGCCTTGTCGTAGTTGCCCTGCCGCAGCCACAGCGCGACCTCGCCCGTGAGACACGCCGAGAGGCACACGATGCCCTCGTGGTGCCGCTCGAGCGTCTCGCGGTCCACCCGGGGCCTGCGGTAGTAACCCTCGACGAACCCGATCGACGTCAGCTTGACCAGGTTGCGGTAGCCGGCCTTGTTCTGGGCGAGCAGCACGAGGTGACTGTAGTTGGAGGGTGCGCCCTCGACCTTGTCACGGCCGCGGCGGTCGCCGAAGGCGACGTAGGCCTCGAAGCCGAGGATCGGGCGGATGCCGGCCGCGCGGGCCTGCTCGTGGAAGGTCCACGCGCCGAACAGGTTTCCATGGTCCGTGAGGGCCAGGGAGTCCATCCCCAGCTCCTTCACGCGGCTGATCAGATCCGGGATCCGATTGGCGCCGTCGAGGAGCGAGTATTCGGAGTGGGTGTGGAGATGAACGAAGGGCATCGCGCTACGGGCAAGATACCGCGTGAGCGGGCTCCTTGACAGCGCCGAGTGCGATCCGCGAAGGTTGGGCATCGCGAGGGGGACATGTGGCCGGTGAAGTCGTTGTGCGACAAAGGCTTGCGCTTTTCCGACCCGTGCTGATCGCGTGTCTGCTCGGCGCCTCGCGCGGCGGGGCGCTGTGGGCGCAGGGCGGCGCGAGTGGCGGCAGCCTGCTCGACATCCCGGCGACCCCGCGCGCGCTCGCGCTCCAGGGGGCCTACGCGTCGGTGGTCGGCGACGAGGGGAGCATTTTCGTCAATCCCGCCGGAATGGCGCCGATCCACCATCTCGTGCTCGGCCTGAGCTACGAGCAGGGGCTGATGGGCTCGCGGCTCTCGACGGGCGCGCTGGCGATGCGTCTCGGTCACTCGTTCGACGTCGGGTTCGGCGTGATGTACCAGGACCTGGGCGGCGACAGCGTGGTGGTTCCCGATCCTTCGACCGGCGGCGACTTCGGACAGACGACCGGGGCGCTGATCAGCGCGTGGAACGGTCTCGCGGTCGGCGCGCTGGCGTACCGGCGCGGCATGCTGTCGTTAGGCGGCAGCGTGAAGGTGCTGCACGAGGAGATCGGCGGCGGAAGCGCGGCCTACAGGTCGTCGGCGGTCGGGGGCGACATCGGGTTCGCGATCGCGGTGTTCGACATCTTCTCGCTGGGCGCGGTGCTGCAGAACATCGGCGGCACGAGCCACGCGACCAGCGCCAACGCGGCGAGTCTGCCGCGCACCGGGCGGATCGGCTTCACGCTCAACTTCATCGATCCCCAGGGCACCGCGCGGCTCATGGCGACCACCGACTGGGTGAAGCCGCCCGGCTCGGCTTCCTACTGGGCCCTCGGGTTCGAGGGCGGCGTGGTGGCGGACGGTATGGGCGTGCTGGGCCGGCTCGGCGTGGCGACGGGCCGCGCTCCCACCGATCGCAAGGGACTGAGCCTGGGCGCGGGGCTGGTGGTGCGCGCCATTCGAGTGGACTACGCATGGCAGCCGTACGGGGCGCTGGCCGGCTCCGAGCAGCGGCTCGGCGTCAGGTGGATCCCATGAGATCGCGCGGGCAGGACTGATGGACAAGCGCACGGGTCGGCGCCTGGTCCGGACCCTTGCCATCCTGGTCGGGGTCGTGCTCGTGGTGTACGCCGTGGCGTGGCTCGCCTTCGCGGACGTGCGGTACGTGACGCGCGCGGCCATCGCGGAGGCCGGCATTCTGAGTCGGCGCCGCTCGATCGCCGCGGTCGTCGACGACCCATCCACCGATCCACGGGTGCGCAGCAAGCTGCTGGTGGTGCTCGCGGCGCGCGCCTTCGCGAAGGATTCCCTCAACCTCGCCGCCGGCGAGACGTTCACAACCTACAGCGCGCTGGCCAGCGACACGCTCGTGATCGTGCTCTCGGCGGCCCGCAACGACCGGCTCGAGTCCTGGACGTGGACCTTCCCCGTGGTGGGCCGCGTGCCGTACAAGGGGTTCTTCGAGCTCGAGGCGGCGCAGCGCGAGGCGCAGAAGCTGGAGCGCGCGGGCCTCGACACCTACCTGCGGCCGGCGAGCGCGTTCTCGACGCTCGGATGGTTCAACGATCCGTTGCTCTCCACGACGCTGCGCGCCGACTCCGTCGAGCTGGTGGCCACGGTGATCCACGAGATCCTGCACAACACGCTGTTCGTCCGGGGCCACGTGGATTTCAACGAGTCGCTCGCGGAATTCGTGGGCTACCACGGTGCGGAGCTGTTCTTCCGATCGCGCGGCGATTCGCTGCACGCGGCGCGCGCGGCGGCGCGGTGGCGCGACGAGCTGGTGCTGGAGCGGTTCTGGCAGCACCTGGAGGAGCGGCTTTCGCGCGTCTACGGCAGCAGCGAGCCGCCGCGCACGATCCTCGAGGAGCGGGCCGTCGTCTTCCGCGAGGCCCAGGACCAGATGCGGGGCCCGCTGGCCGAGGAGCTGCGGACAATCAGCGGCAAGCGGCTCGCGGAGCAGCCGCTGAACAACGCCGTGCTGCTCGCGCAGCGCGTCTACGGGACGGGACTGGATCGTTTCGACCGGCTGCTGGCGCAGGAAGGCGGAAGCCTGAAGAAGACGGTCGCCGACCTCAAGGCGAAGGTCGCGCTGAAGGACGATCCCTGGGACGCGCTGGGCACTCCGTAGTCGAAACGCCGGCGGGGCGGCCCCTGCCGCCCCGCCGTGTCACGCGTCCCGCTGCTCGCGCTAGACCCAGCCGCGCAGCTTCATCGCGTCCGCCACCCTGCTCACCGCGACGAGGTAGGCGGCCAGCCGGTTGTGCACCTTGTGGTCCATGGCCGCTTCGTGCACGGCGTTGAAGGCGGCCGTCATCTTCTGCTCCAGGCGCTTGTGCACCAGGTCGAGGTCCCAGTAGAAGTTGTAGTGGTTCTGGACCATCTCGAAGTACGAAACGGTGACGCCGCCCGCGTTGCACAGGAAGTCCGGGATGACGTACACACCGTTCTCGTGCAGGATCAGGTCCGCTTCCGGAGTGGTGGGGCCGTTGGCGAGCTCCGCGATCAGCTTCGCGCGGATGTTGCTCGCGTTCGTACCGGTGATCACGTTCTCCAGCGCCGACGGCATCAGCACCTGCACGTCGAGCTCCAGCAGCTCCTCGTTGGAGATCGGATTCGCGCCGGGGAAGTTCACGACCGATCCCGTCTTGGCCTTGTGCGCCATCACCCGCTCGAATTCCAGGCCGTGCGGATTGTGGATTCCGCCCTTCGAGTCGGACACCGCGACCACCTTGAGGCCGAGCAGGTCGTGGCCAAGCTGGTGCGCGAAGTACCCCGCGTTGCCGTAGCCCTGGATCGCGGCGGTGGCACCCTTGAGGTTCATCCTCAGGATCTTCGCGGCCTCGCGGATGCAGTAGATGCCGCCGCGGGCCGTGGCGTCGCCGCGGCCTTGCGAGCCGCCCAGCGCCAGCGGCTTGCCCGTGATCATGCCGAACTCGTTGGAACCCTTCAGGAACGAGTACTCGTCCATCATCCACGCCATGATCTGGGGCGTGGTGTAGACGTCGGGTGCCGGCACGTCCTTCTCGAGGCCGATGATGCGGCCCACCTGGCGGATGTACGCCCGCGAGACGTTCTCCAGCTCACGCGGGGACATCTTCGTGGGGTCGCACACGACGCCGCCCTTGGCGCCGCCGAGCGGGATGTCCACCACGGCCGTCTTCCAGGTCATCCAGGCCGCGAGGGCGCGGACGGTGTCGATGTTCTCGTCCTTGTGGAACCGGATGCCGCCCTTGCACGGCCCGCGGGCGTCGTTGTACTGCACCCGGAAGGCGTGGAATACCTTCACGCTCCCGTCGTCCATCCGGACCGGCAGGCGGGTGTGCAGCTCCCGGATCGGCCAGCGCAGCATCTCGTGCGTCGCCGCGTTGAGCTCCAGGATGCCGGCGGCCTCGTCGAGTTGGCGCTGCGCGATGAAGAAGGGATCCTGGTTGTCCACGAACGTCGACATGCCGACCGTGTGGTAGTCGACGGACTCCAACTGCGGTGGAGCGCTGATCGTGCGAGCCATACAGAGGCCTCCTGTTACGTCACGTGGGTGTCGTCAGCGGCCGCGGCTGCCTGAAACGGCACAGCCGGGGCCACGGGTCACGTACGCTCGCGGCAGGTCAGTGAAACGAGTGGGAAAACCGCGTGAAGAAGCGCTCAGGGCGCCTTCAGGAAGCGGGCTCCTGGCTGGCGGCACGGCGGTGCCACGGCGCCTGCGCGTTGGAGACGAGGCGGGCGGTTTCGGTGCTGTCGGCGGGCTCGCTCACGGGGAGCGCCAGAGCGGCGCCGGCGAAGGAGCGGACCTCATCGGCGGACACGGCACGAATGGCGCCGGCGAGGTCGGCGGGATCCGGGGCGCCGGGGACCTGGACCAGCGCGAACGTCGTCCCCGCGCTCCAGCGCGAGAGCCGCTTCGTCTGCTTGGTCCACTCCTCGTTTCCGTCGTTCGCGAGCGTGACGATCAGTGGGCGGTCCACCGGGTCGATGGCCACGATCAGTGCCGTGGTGGCGCCCAGCGCCTTCGCGACGGCCTGGGCGAGCACTCCATCCACTCCGGACGCGCTGGCGACGACCGCCGGCTTCCACCCGGCGCCAAAGGCGAGGTCCGGCAGGGCCGCGAGGCAGCCGGCCAGCAGGTCCGCCGTGAGCCCCGCGTCGGGTGCTCCGGCGTCGATCACCGCGGTGCCGGTCTCAACGAACACGCGCTCGCGCATGGTGAATGCGGCGGGCCGCTTGCCGCCCAGGGCCGCGGCGCGGCGGGTCGTCAGCCCCTCGCGCTCCGCGTCGCGCTTCGGGATGTCGTGCTCGGTCGCCTGTTGCGCGGCGTCGAAGGCCACCTCGGCGGCCTCATACTGCCCGGCTTCGCGCAGGATCCGGCCGCGCAGCAGCAGCGTGTCGATATGGGGCTCAAGCGCAAAGGCGCGGTCCAGGGCGAGCAGCGCACGCGAGAACTCGCCGACCTTGAACGCCGCGTACGCGAGCTCGTGCCAGGCGAGGGCGAGGTTGCCGTCGCGCTCGAGCGCGGCCTCGAGGGCCTGCACGGCTTCCCGGGTCCGCCCCAGCTCGCTCAGCGCCGCGCCCTTGAGGACGAGCGGCATGGCGGCGTCGGGTCCGAAGTGCGCTTCAGCGCCCATCGCGACCTCGAGTGCCGCCTGGTGGCGGTTGTCCCGGCGGAGCAGCTCGACCAGTTCGATCCAGCCGGCGGCCATGTCGGGCCGCGAGGCCAGAGCGGCTCGGTATTCGCGCTCGGCGGCGTCCGTCTTTCCGTCGCGCGTCAACCAGCGCGCCCGGGCCAGATCCTGCTCGGCGGGGTCGGCGCGGAAGACGGCAAACGAAGAGGAGAGCCGCATGGCGGGAGAAGATACCCGCCCGCATGAGGACGGCTAGGGCAGCTACGCAGTGAGGCAGATCACAATTCCGCAGCGCGGATCGAGGAGGGAAAGCGCCGGGAGAGGGTAGCGCAGCGGTACGATGGCGCGGTAGTTTCTTCGACAATGAACCAACTCACGACGTACGTCGAGCGCGAACGCGCGCGGTTGCTGGATGACCTCAAGGCCTGGCTGCGCATCCCGAGCGTCAGCACGCTCCCCGAGCACGCCGGCGACTGCCGCAAGGCGGCCGAATGGCTCGCGAGCCGCGTGCGCAATATGGGATTCAAGGTCGACACGATCGAAACGGCGGGCCATCCGATCCTGTGGGCCGAAGGCCCGCGCGTCGAAGGCGCGCCGCTCGTGCTGTGCTACGGGCACTACGACGTGCAGCCGCCGGATCCGCTGGACGAGTGGCTTTCAGGCCCGTTCGATCCGACGGAGCGCAACGGTAACCTCTACGCGCGTGGCACGGCCGACGACAAGGGCCAGGTGTTCTGCGTCGTTTCGGCGCTCGAGGCGCTGAAGGCGACGAGGGGCTCGCTGCCCGTCAACGTGCGCCTGCTGATCGAGGGCGAAGAGGAGGTCGGCTCCAGGGGGCTGACGAAGTTCCTCACCTCCGAGCCCGACCGGACGAAGGCCGACGCCGTGCTCGTCACCGACGTACACATGGTCGCTCCGGGGTATCCGAGCGTGGACACGGCGCTGCGCGGCATCGTGCACGCCGAGATCAGGGTGCGGACGCTGAAGAAGGACCTGCACAGCGGGCTCTACGGCGGCGCCGCGCCCAACGCGATCGAGACGCTCTGGCACCTCCTGGAGCAGCTCAAGGGCCCGGACGGGAAGATCCGGATCCCCGGGATGTACGACCGCGTCAGCAAGCCGACGGCGAAGGAGCTGAAGGCCTGGCGGGCGCTCCCGATCCGCGAGAAGGGGTTCCGCGAGGAGGCCGGGGCGAAAGCGCTGAACGGCGAGCTGCGCTACAGCTTCCTCGAGCGCATCTGGGCGCGCCCCACGCTCGAAGTGCACGGAATCGTCGGCGGCTTCGTGGGCGCGGGCGCCAAGACGGTGATTCCCGCCGAGGCGACGGCGAAGTGCTCGCTGCGTCTCGTGCCGGACCAGCGCTCCAGCGAGATCGCGGCGCGCCTGGTCAGGGCCGTGAAGAAGCTCGCGCCCAGGTACGCGGACGTCACCGTCGAGATCCTCTCGGCGAGCGACCCGGTCCAGACGCCGCTCGACGCGTGGCCGTTCGAGGTGCTCGACAAGGCGTACCGCGAGGTGTGGCGGCGCGGCGTCGCGCCGATCCGGAGCGGCGGCTCGATCCCGATCGTCCCGCTGCTCCAGCAGCGCGAGGCGCCGGTGCTGCTGACGGGCATCGGGCTCCCGGACGACGGGCTGCACGCGCCGAACGAGAAGCTGACGCTCGAGCAACTATGGAAGGGGATCGTGCTGTTCGGCCGGTTCTTCGAGATGATGGCCGAGCACCAGAAGTAGCGGTCTACTTCCGGGGTCCTCTACGCATCCGCGCGGGGTCCGGCCTTCCATATCTCTGCTCGGCCCACGGATCTCCGCGCATGTGATATCCGTTCTGCTCCCAGAATCCGGGCTCGTCGCCGTCCATCAGCTCGATGCCCGTGACCCACTTCGCGGACTTCCACAGATACAGGTGCGGCACGAGCAGGCGCACCGGGCCGCCGTGCTCGGGTGAGAGCGGCTCGCCGTCATGGTGCGTCGCGAGCAGGTTCTCCGGACGGTTGAGATCGCTCAGAGGCAGGTTCGTCGTGTAATCAGGAGCCGCGTAGATCAGCGCGTGGCTCGCGGTCGGCCTGATGCCCGCCTTCTCGAACAGCAGCTGGACGCTCACGCCGCTGAACACGTTATCGTAGCGCGACCATTTCGTGACGCAGTGGATGTCGCAGCGCACATCGAGCGTCGGCAACGCGCCAAGATCCGTCCAGCTGAACGTGAGCGGTCGCTCGACCTCACCCCACAGCCGGAACGTCCACGTCGCAGTGTCCACGCGCGGGATCTCGCTGTAGTGGAGGACCGGCCATTTCGTCGTCGCGATCTGGCCCGGCGGCAGGCGCGGCTTGTCCTTCGTCCGTGCGTCGATCTCGCCTTTGCTCATCGTTCAAAAGTACTATCTTCGATCGTGCCGCCGCGCCCTCCACCGTCGCCACCCGTCCTCACCGTGCTGTGCAGCATCGCCGCGCTCGCCGCGGTCTGGGTCAGCCTGGCCGTGGACCAGCTGGCTCGCGGCCTGGCGGGGGCGCTGCTCGGCGTCCCGATGGGGCCCATCACGCTCAGTGATCGCTACTTGCTTCTCGTGTTCCACGGGCCGCTGACCGGGCTCGGTCCCTGGGGTTTCGCCTTCGTCGTGCTGGCCGGGACGGCCTCCGTGGTCAGCCTGGCCCTGCTGCTCGGCGCGGTGACTGCGGCGATGCGCTCGCCGGGATGGCTGCGCGGCTTCGCCCTCGCCTGGGTCGTCGTGGCGCTGCTCTGGGTGCCGGCGGCGCTGGCGGCAGGCAGTACGAGGCGAGGTGCCGGGCCGGCTGCCGACCTGTATCAGCGGCTCGGCACGCCCCAGGCCGGGAGATGGACCGCCGCGGCGCTCGCCCTGGTGATCCTGGTGCTCGTGGCGGGTCCCGTCTCGGCCCGGGCCGTGGCAGTCGGGCGGGCCTGGATCCGGGCCGACGGCCTTTCGTTCCGGCGGCGGCTGGTTCGGGTGACCGCCGGCTGGCCCGCGGCCTTGGCCATGGTCGCCCTGGGCCTGGGTGCCGGATGGGCCAGGTCGCCCTGGCTCGCGGCATTCCCGGTGGCTGTCATGGCCTCCCTCAACTGGCGCACCCGCTGACCTCGGGGCTCCCCGAGGCGGGGGGGGAGGCGGTGTCCGGGCATGGTCAGGGGGGCTTTGCAACTTTCTCGGGCCGAGGCACGTCTATACAGGTGTAGTTCCTCAGGGGTCCCGGTAACGTCTCGCAGCGGCACCGAGACCCGATTCCCGCAGTACAAGACGCGAGTGGTGCGGCCGACCGCCCCACTCGCGCTCTTCTTTCCTCAGCCGTTGCCGCTCACCGCATGGTGCTCGTATTCGAACACTCGTTCGAACGCTCCCACTACCGTCTCGCGGGCCCGGGCGGCGAGTTGTGCGGCGTCCGCCTGTCCGCCGGTTCGTCCGTCCGCCTCTTTCTCGATGCTCGTCATCACCACGTCCGGAATTCCGCACGGCACGATGAGCGAGAACGGCGACAGGTCCGTCGTCACGTTGAGCGCGAAGCCGTGCCACGTGACCCATTGCCTGACATGGATGCCGATGCTCGCGATCTTGCGCCCGCGCGTCCACACGCCGGTGTACTTCTCGCGCCGCTCGGCGGGTATGCCGAAGCCGGCGAGGGCCGCGATGAGGACGTCCTCGAGCCGGCGCAGGTACCAGTGCAGGTCGGGCCGATGCTGCTGGAGATCGATGATCGGATAGCCCACGAGCTGGCCGGGTCCGTGGTACGTCACGTCGCCGCCGCGCTCGATCTCGAACACCTCGACACCGCGGCGCGTCAGCGCCTCGGGGTCGATCGGCAGGCTGGTGTGGCGGGTGCCGCGGCCCAGCGTGATGACCGGCGGGTGCTCGAGCAGCAGCAGCGTGTCGGGGATCCGGCCGGCGATGCGGTCCTCGGCGAGGGTGCGCTGGAGCTCCAGCGCTTCGCCGTAGGGGACGCGCCCCAGATCGCGGACTTCGAGCGCTCCCTTCATGTCTCGCCCTTCAGCGGCCGGATCCGCCAGGCGCCTAACGAGACGGCGATGCACAGTGCCGCGAGGGCGAGCAGGCCAACGGCTCCGCCCGCGATGTCGGCGGCGGTCGTCAGGACGCCGACGAGTGCGGCACCCGCGAGCGAGACCATCGCGGAGACGGCGGCGCGCCACACGCCGAGCGGGCGGGCGAGGGCGAAGCCGATGCCGATGGCGGACGTCATGGACGTGGCCAGGGCACCGATGGCGATCCTCGAGAAAGCAGTGTCGGGCCCGCGCGGCATGCCGTGCGCCGCGGCCAGCACGAGGCAGAGGAGCGCGCCGCCCGATCCGCCGCCGACCACGATCGCGGTGAGCGCGGTGCCGGCGGCCGCCCAGTCCGAGCCTCTGTCGGTCAGAAGTCGATCGCCCGTCCCATCGCGTCGAGCGCGGCCTGGTCGATCGCCTCCGACAGCGTGGGGTGCGCGTGGATCGCGAGCTCGATTTCCTCGACCGTGTACTCGTTGGCGCGCGCGACCGCGAGCTCGTGGATCAGTTCCGTCGCGTGTGCGCCGACGATATGCGCGCCGAGGATCTCACCGTACTTCCTGTCGGTGATGATCTTGACGAACCCGTCGGTCTCGCCGGCCGTGCGCGCGCGGCCGTTGGCGCTGAACGGGAAGCGCCCGACCTTGTAGTCGACCTTCTTTTCCTTGCACGCCTCCTCGGTCATGCCGATGCTCGCGACCTCAGGATGGCAGTAGGTCGCGCCCGGCACGTTGCTGTAGTCGATCGGGTGCGGCTTCTTGCCCGCAATCGCCTCGGCCGCGACGATGCCTTCGCGGCTGCCCTTGTGGGCCAGCAGCGGCGGGCCGGCGACGTCGCCGATGGCGTAGTAGCCCGGCACGTTCGTCTGGAGCGTCTTGTCCACCTTGATGAAGCCCCGGTCGAGGGCGATGCCGACGGCCTCGAGACCGATGTTCTCGCAGTTGGGCGCGCGGCCCGCGGCGACCAGCACGCATGCGACCTCGAGGGACTCCTTCTTGCCGCCGGCCTCGACCTCGAGCGCGACGCCGCTTCCCCTGGCGGCCGCCTTGCCGATCTTCGCGCCCACCAGCATGGCGATGCCGCGCTTCTTGAACGCCTTGGCAAGCGCCTCCGAGCTCTCGCCGTCCTCGACGGGCAGCAGCCGCGGCAGCATCTCGACCAGGGTCACCCTGGTGCCGAAGGCGCTGAACACGTCGGCGAATTCGCAGCCCACGGCGCCGGCGCCCACGATCGCCATCGTGGGCGGCGCTTTCTCCAGGAACAACGCCTCGGTGGAGCTGAAGATCGTCTTGCCGTTGAACGCGAGCCCGATCGCCGGGATGTCCTTGGGACGTGAGCCCGTCGCGATCACGATCGCCTTGGTCGCCGTGAGCTCCTGCGTTCCCGCGTCCGTCCTCACCGAGACCTTGCGGCCGGGCTTCACGGTGCCGGTGCCCTTGATGACCTCGATCTTGTTCTTCTTCATCAGGAACTCGGCGCCCTTCGAGTTCGCCTCGGCGACGCGGCGCGAGCGCTTCATGGCCACGCCGTAGTCGGTCTTGATCTCGCCGGTCGTGATGCCGAGGTCCGCGGCGCCCTTGAGGCTCGCGATCGTGGCCGCCGAGTGGAGCAGGGCCTTGGTCGGGATGCAGCCGATGTTCACGCACACGCCGCCCATCTTGTCCTTTTCGACCACGGCCGCGGTCATGCCGAGCTGGGCGCAGCGGATCGCGCACACGTAACCGCCGGGGCCGCCGCCGATGATGATGACGTCGAATTGGGTCGCCACGAATTGCTCCTAGAGCAGCATCGCCAGGGGGTTCTCGAGGTTGAGCTTCACGGTCTGGAGGAAATCGGCGCCGGTGGCGCCGTCGATCACGCGGTGGTCGCACGACATGGTGACGCGCATCATCCGGCGCGGCACGACCTGGCCGTCCACCACGGCCGGCTTCTGCGCGATGCGCCCGACGGCGAGGATCCCGGCCTCGGGCGGGTTGATCACCGCGGTGAACTCGTCGATCTCGAACATGCCGAGGTTGGAGATGCTGAACGTCGCGCCGCTGTACTCCTCGGGCGTGAGCCGGCGCGCGCGTGCTTTCTCGGCGAGCGTCTTCGCCTCGGCGCTGATCGCCTGGAGGCCCTTCTGGTCGGCGAAGCGGATCACGGGCGTGATCAGGCCGTCTTCGACCGCGACCGCCATGCCGACGTGCACGTCGCCGTGGTAGCGGATGTGGTCCTCCATCCACCACGCGTTGCACGCGCCGTGGCGGCGCAGCGCGAGCGCGACCGCCTTGATCACGATGTCGTTGAAGGAAACGGCGTACTGGTCGCCTTTTGCCTTGAGCGCGGCGCGCAGGTCCCACGCGCGCTCCATGTCGATCTCGGTCGTCAGAAAGAAGTGCGGGACCGGGCCGATGGACTGGACGAGGCGCTTCGCGATGGTCTTGCGGATCTGGGTGAGCGGAACATCGGTGAAGCCGGCAACAGGCGTCGGATGGCCGGCGGCGGGCGGCAGAGAGACACCTGCGGACTCGATGTCACGCTTGGTCACGCGGCCCGCCGGCCCGCTGCCCGTGACGTGACTCAGGTCCAGCCCCTTCTCCGCGGCCATGCGGCGGGCCAGTGGCGAGGCGAGGACTCGGCCGGAAGCCGAAGGAGCCGGCGCCAGGCCGGAGTCCTTCAGGACTTGCTCTGGCCGAGCGCGTCCTTCAGGACGCGTACTTTCGGCCGGCGCTGTGCCCTTTCCGCCGTCGCCCGCGAGGGCGCTGATGTCCTCGTTAGGCGCTCCGATGATCGCGACCAGCGCGCTCACCGGAACCGTCGCGCCTTCCTGGAGGATGATCTTGCGCAGCACGCCGTCACCGCGCGCGACCAGGTCCATCACGGCCTTGTCGGTCTCGACCTCGGCCAGCGTCTCGCCCGCCTTCACCGCGTCGCCCTCCTTCTTCTTCCACGAGACGAGCCGCCCCTCCTCCATCGTGGGCGAGAGCGCCTCCATCACGACCCTGGTGGCCACGCGTCAGGCCCTGTAGCAGACCTGCCGGCAGGCGGCCGCAACCTTCGCGGCGTCCGGCTTGGCGAGTTTTTCGAGCGCCTTGTTGTACGGCATCGGGACGTCCTCGCCGGCGACGCGCACGATCGGCGCGTCGAGCCAGTCGAACGCTTCCTTCTGAACGTCGTACGCGAACTGCGCGCCGACGCCGGCGAACGGCCAGCCCTCCTCGACGATCACGCAGCGGTTGGTCTTCTTCACCGAGGCGGCGATCGTCGCGACGTCGAGCGGGCGGATGGTGCGCGGGTCCACGACCTCCGCCTGGATGCCCTCCTTCGCGAGCTCCTCGGCGGCCTTGAGCGCGACCGAGACCATCTTGGCGTGCGCGACGATCGTGACGTCTCTGCCTTCGCGCTTGATGTCGGCCGCACCCAGCGGAATGGTGTACTCGCCCTCGGGCACCTCGCCCTTGGTGTTGTACAGCATCTCGCCTTCGATGAACACGACGGGGTTGCCGTCGCGGATCGCGCTCTTGAGCAGTCCCTTGGCGTCCGCCGGCGTCGCGGGCATGACGACCTTCAGGCCCGGCACGTTGGCGAACCACGACTCGAAGGACTGGGAGTGCTGCGCGGCGAGCTGGAGCGCGGCACCGCCCGGGCCGCGGAACACGATCGGCATCTTCACCTGGCCGGCCGACATGTACAGCATCTTGGCCGCGGAATTGACGATCTGGTCGATTGCGAGCAGCGCGAAGTTCCAGGTCATGAACTCGATGACGGGCACCAGGCCGCCCATCGCCGCGCCGACGCCGACGCCGGCGAAGCCCAACTCGGTGATCGGCGTGTCCACGACGCGCGTCGGGCCGAATTCCTCGAGCAGCCCGCGGCTCACCTTGTAGGCGCCCTGGTAGACGCCGACTTCCTCGCCCATGAGGAAGACCTTGTCGTTGCGCCGCATTTCCTCGCGCAGCGCCTGGTTCAGCGCGTCCCGGTAGGTCAGCGTCGCCACGTCAGCCGTCCGAGTAGACGTGGGTCTTGAGCTCGGACGGATCGGGATCGGGGCTCTCGTCGGCGAACCGCACGGAATCCTCGACCTCGGCCAGGACGTCGGCCTCCATCGTCTGCCACTGGTCTTCGGTCAGGAGCCTGGCGTCCGAGAGCCGCTTGCGGAACGTGATCAACGGATCGCGCAGCTTCTGCTGCTCGACTTCTT
Organism: Gemmatimonadales bacterium; assembly: GCA_044449445.1. Lineage (GTDB taxonomy): Bacteria > Gemmatimonadota > Gemmatimonadetes > Gemmatimonadales > JACORV01 > DASXPG01. The sequence goes on along the minus strand of JBIOIA010000001.1, from coordinate 33,040 downwards.
CCTTGGTCCGGTAGTGGCCGTGGATCGGATCCGACATCGAGTGGCCCATGAACCGGTAGGTACGGATCTCGAGCAGCGTGGGCTCCTTGCTCTCGCGCGCCCGAGTCGCGGCGCGCGCCACCGCCTCGCGCACCGCCAGCACCTCCATGCCGTCCACGGTCTCGGCGGGCATGTCGTAGCTGCACGCCCGCGCGGCGACGTCGTAGATCGCGCTCGCGCGCTCCAGCGCGGTGCCCATGCCGTAGCGGTTGTTCTCGCAGACGTAGATCGCGGGCAGCTTCCACAGGGCGGCCATGTTCAGGGCCTCGTGGAACGCCCCGTTGTTGACCGCGGCCTCGCCGAAGAACCCGACCGAGACCTGGCCTGTGCCCCGATACTTGATCGCGAACGCCGCGCCCGTGACGAGCGGGATGTGCCCGCCCACGATCGCGTGCCCGCCGAGAAAGCCCTTCTCGGCGTCGAACAGGTGCATCGAGCCGCCCTTGCCTGCCGAGCAGCCCGTCGCCTTGCCGAACAGCTCGGCCATCACCGCGCGGGCGCTCATGCCGCGCGCCAGCGCGTGGCCGTGATCGCGATAGCTGCACATCACCAGGTCGTCCTTGCGCAGCGCCGCCATCGTGCCGACCGCCACGGCTTCCTGGCCGATGTACAGGTGGCAGAACCCGCCGATCCTGCCTAACGCATACTGCTCGCCCGCCCGCTCCTCGAAGCGGCGGATCAGCAGCATGTTGCGCAGGTAGCCGCGCAGCGCGGCCGGGTCCTCGCCGGCGAGCGCGTCGGCGGGCTGCGCCGCCCCTGCGCGGCTCGCGCCCTTCGCCGGGGGTGCCTTCACGGCTCGGTCGCCGCGCCGGCGCGCTCGGCCTGCTCCCACGCGTGGTAGGATGAGCGCACCAGCGGGCCCGAGAGCACGTGGCGGAAGCCGAGCGATTCGGCGAAGTCCTTGAGCTGGCCGAATTCGTCCGGCGTGTAGAAGCGCGCGACCGGCATGTGGTCCGCCGAGGGGCGCAGGTACTGGCCGATGGTGAGGATGTCGCAGCCCACGGCGCGGAGGTCGCGGATCGCGGTGAGCAGCTCGTCCCACTGCTCGCCCAGGCCGACCATGATGCCGGACTTGGAGAGCATGTCCGGATCCATCCGCTTGATGCGGCCGATCAGCTCGAGCGCGCGATCGTAGCGGCCGCCGGGGCGCGCGATGCGGTACAGCCGAGGCACCGTTTCGAGGTTGTGGTTCAGGATGTCGGGCCCGGCCTCCACCACGATGCGCAGGGCCGTCTCGCTGCCCTTGAAGTCGGGGATCAGCAGCTCGATGGACGTGGCGGGCGAGCGCTCGCGCGTCTCCGTCACGACGGCCGCGAACATCTCCGCACCGCCGTTCGGGAGGTCGTCGCGATCCACGCTGGTGACCACGATGTGCCGCATCTGCATCGCGGCGACCGCCTCGGCGAGGCGGCGCGGCTCTTCGGTGTCGAGCGCGGCGGGCGTGCCGTGGGCGACCGCGCAGTACGCGCAATTCCGGGTGCAGACGTCACCCAGGATCATGAACGTCGCGGCCCGGTGGTCCCAGCACTCCCCGATGTTGGGGCAGTGGGCCTCCTCGCAGACCGTGTGCAGGTTCAGGCCCTTGAGCAGGCCCTTCACGCCGACGTACGCCGCGCCGCCCGGCGCTTTCACCTTGAGCCAGGCCGGCTTCCGGGCGATGGGCTGCGCGAGGCTGGCGCGATTGCTCGGCGTGATCTGGACCAGCGGGAGGGGAGTGGCCATGCGGGGCGAAAGATAGCCCCGGCCGGGGGGGCCAACCAGACAGGATCAACCGTTTGGTTGATCGGCTCCAGGGTGTGGTGGCTGGCCGGGCAGGTTCCGAGCGCGCTGCCGTACGTCCTCCAGTTCCTTTTCGATCCTCGGATCCACCAGCAGGCCGTCGGCGATGTTGGCGATCTCCTCCGCCTGCCGCCACTGGCGCTCCAGCTCCCGCAGCTCGGCCTGCTCGTCCACCGCCATTTCGAGGGCCAGCGCCTCGGTCCCGACCAGCGCGCTCACCGGCTTCTCGAACCGGGTCGTGACCTGGATGAACCGTTCCGGGCCGCCGTGACGGTCCACGTAGCCGGCGGCCTCCTCGGCCTTCCGCTTGATGCGCTTGCCCTTCTTCAGGTTCACGAACGTGAGGCCGGCGCGCAGCGCCTGCTCGGCGTCGGCGCCCTCGAGCTGGGCGCCGTAGGCCTGGCACTTGGGGCAGGCCAGGAGCAGGGCCATGTCCTCGTGGGACGTGTGGGTCAGCCGGGCGTGCTGAACGTGTTTTGCCTTGAGGATCATGATCGTGCCGCACTTCGAACAGATCGGCGGCTCGACGTTCGGCACCTTGCGGTTGCCCACCATCGTGGTGTAGAGCGAGTCGGCCATGCCGGGAATCTGGCCGACCATGTACGCCATGCTGCCGCCGATCGCGAAGTTGAAGGCGACCATGCCGCCGATCGCGACCGCCGTGGCGGGGATGATGAACTTGAGCCGCTCGCGCTCGCGCGCCTTGATGCGCTCGCCGTAACGCCAGGTCGCGAACTCGGGCCGGAGCGGTCGTCCCACGCGCACCACGTCGTACGAGCCGGAACGCATCAGCGCGACCTGCTCGCTGGTCGCCGCGACGCGACCGCCGTTCGCCATCGCGTCGAGCTTCTGGATCGTATCCTCGCGCGAGTCGAACGGCGTGAGGTTCCAGCGCCCGCAGCGCTGGCAGATGACCCACGCGCGCGAGCGCCACCCGTCGTAGGCGAACCGACGGCCGACGCCGAGGCCGCTCGAGGCGCCGTCGCCGCCGAGGTCGCCCGCGCAGAAACCGCACGTGGTGTACATAAGGGTCAGCCGCCGAACCTCCGTATCGAATACGCCGAGATGTCCCACGAAGTTTCCCCGCGCACAACCAGGTCGCGGACGATCTCGCCGCTGATCGGCCCGAGGAGCATGCCGTTGCGGCCGTGGCCGGTGGCGTAGATCAGGCCCCTGACCTCGGGATCGTATCCCAGGATCGGCAGGCCGTCGGGCGACATCGGGCGCAGGCCGGACCACGTCCTGGTGAACGGCGCCCTGGCGAGCGCGGGCAGGATGAGGGACGCCTGGTTCCGGATGTGCGCGAGTCCCTCCTCGGTCGTGCCCTTGTCGAAGCCCACGCGTTCCATCGTGCTGCCCAGGAGCGCTCGACCTGCGCGCGGCACGGCGTAGCCGGCGCGGCCGAACAGCACATTGCGGGGTTCGCCCACGGGCCATGGTACTTCCGCCATTTGCCCGCGCACGGGTTCGACCGGGAGGAGACGCGGCAGGCCGCCGATGGCGCCCGACCACGCTCCTGCGGCGATCACGACCGTGGCGGCTTCGAATTCGCCGCGCGCGCCGCGAACCCCGCTCACCTGGCCGGCGCGCGTCTGGAGCGAGCGTGCCGCGTCGGTCACGAACGCGGCGCCGCTCGCGCGCGCGGTCGCCGCGAGGGCGGCGCACAGGGCGACGTTGTCGAGGAACCCGTCGTGCGGCGCGAAGAACGCGCCACGAGCCTCTTCCGAGATTCCGGGCTGGCGCCTGGCGAGTGCCGCGCGCGTCAGCCACTCGGCCTCGAGTCCGAGCGCGCGCTGCGCGGCCGCTTGCGCCTCGAGCTCCGAGGCGCGCGCATCATCGAAGGCGACGACGGCGATGCCGGACATCGAGAGCGGGTACGGGTTCCCGGCCGCTGCGCAATCGGCGGCGAGCGCCTGGTGGCGCTCGCGGCCGGCGATGCCGAAGCGCAGCAGCGCCTCGCCGGCGTGGGCCTCGATCTGGGCGGCCAGCATCCCGGCGGACGCTGCCGAGGCCTCGCCGCCGGGAGACCCCGGATCCAGGACCAGGACCCGCCGGCCGGCCAGGGCCAGCGCCCGGGCGGCGGCCAACCCGACCACGCCGGCCCCGACAATGGCGACGTCGAACCGGTCAGTCACGGGCGGCCTCCGTTGCGTGAAACTCCGGCCCCGCTAGCTTCGTAGGGCCGGTTACCAAGAAAGGCTGGAGGAGTGCCATGTTGAGGAAAATACTGGGCTTCGCGGTGCTGGCGGTCGTCGCGTTCTTCGCGCTGCGGCTGGCTTTCAGCCTGCTGGGCGTGGCCGTCGGACTGGCGTTCGTCGTGCTCAAGCTCGCGCTGATCGGGCTGGCCATCTACTGGGTGCTCAAGCTCGTGGCGCCGAGCACGGCGCGGAAGGTCGACGAGATGATCAAGGGAGAGCGGCCGGTGGCCTGATCACCACCGCTCGACCATGCTGCTGTGGACGTGCCGGATCCGCCATCCGGCACGTTGTTTTTCCAGGATGAACGTCGCGCGGGCGACCTCGTCGAGATCGCTGGTGCGCCCCGCGAACCGGTAGTTGATCACCACCCACGCGAACGCTCCCGCGAGCGTGCACTCCGACTCCCCGATCGTCGTCTCGCCCGGACCGTTGAGTCCGGCGAGCCTCGGCCGGGTGTGCACTTTGACGCCGGTCAGGATGAAGTCGGCGCCGGGCGCGAGCAGCGTGTCGGCGCCCGCATCGCCCCGGGCCTCGGCGGACACGAACGCCGCGACTGCGGCGCGGGCCGCGTCGGCGTCGGCGACGATCTGGGACGGGGACTGGATGGGAGGGTTGTCGTGCGCCGGCGGCGTCGGACGGCGCTGCGCGCGGGCCGCCGGAGCGGTCAGCGCGAGCAGCAGCAGGGCGGTGCTAGCGCTGGCGCAGCGCCGCATCCACGCCCCACACCAGCAACGGCACGAGGATTTCGTGATGGCCCGTGAGACTGTAACCCGCGCCGCTCTCGGCCGTCGGCCGTTCGACGACGTTCAGGCGGGGCCGGTAGTGGCGGATCATGTCGAAGTCCGCCGCCACGAACCGCTGCGGCTTCCCGCCGCCCAGGTTGCGCGCGACGGTCAACGCCTTGAGGAACACCTCGGGCATGATCACCGCGCTGCCGAGGTTGATCACGACGCCGCCGTCGTGCAGCGACGGCACGGCGCCCGCGAGGCGGCGGAAATCGCGGAAGCTGGTCGCGCCGATCGCGGCGCCGTCGGCGGCGGGATGCTGGTGCGTGATGTCGGTGCCGATGGCAGCGTGCACGGTGACGGGCACGCCGAGCTCGAATGCGCCGAGCAGCACGCTCACATCGCGGCCCGGCAGGTCGCGCCTCGACTTCAGGTAACGGCCCAGCGCCTCGCCGAGTCCCCAGTCCTTCCCGGCCCCGGTCTTGATCGCCGCATTGATCTCCGTGCCGGTTTCCTCGGCCATGCCGAACGTGCCGTCCTTGAGCCCCGCCGCGACGTCCTCGCTGGTGCCGCCGAACGCGGCGAGCTCGAAGTCGTGGATGGACGCGGCGCTGTTCATCGCCAGGTGCGTGATCGCGCCCCGCTTCATCAGGTGGAGCAGGAGCGGGCCGAGCCCGGTCTTGATGACGTGTCCGCCGATCTGGACGATGATACCGCGCCGCGCGCGGACGGCGCCCGCGACGGCCGCCACCACGGCGCGCAGGCTCTCGGCGCCGAGCACGCCGGGCAGGCTGGCGAGGAAGTCGTCGAAGGAGCCGCCGTGCGGCGGCTTGGCGAGCAGCGCGGGGTTGACCTTGTTGGCGCGCTTCGCGATCGGGATCGATCGGATCCTGGAGAGATCGGCTTCGGTGTAGCGCGGCTCGCTCATCGCCCGCGTCTCAGTTGCGCGAGCGCAGGTTGATCTCGAGCGTGCCCACGACCATGCTGGTGCGGATCTTCAGCGGGATGTGCAGGCTGTCGTCGCTGAACCAGATGATCGCCTCGCCGCCCTGGCTGAACATGCCGCCGCTCTTGAAGATCGGCCGCACGGCCACGGCCGGGAACCGCCCGGCGGGTACGCGGATCGTCTGGCGCCCCAGCACCCGGATCGTGACCGGGTTGTGGTCCGCGATGAAGTAGCGCGGGAACGAATACGTCTCGCCGGGCCCGAAGGGCAGGGTGCGCGCGAAGAAGAAGAACGAGGCATCGTCGAGAGGGTCGGCGACGGTTTCGCCGGAGTCGGTGCCGTTCCTGATCCAGAGGCCGCGCTCCGGGAACAGGTCGTAGTGGTGAATGCGCCGGGTGCCGTTGTCGTCCGTGTCCTGGGTGAAGCGGTGCGACACCAGGTCGTTCACACCGAACCACGATTGAAGCGAGTCGTTCAGCGTATAGAAGATCGCGTGCGCGTGGATCGTGAACATCACGTGGTAGCAGGGCTCGCCGCGGATCGTGTCGATGCCGACGACGTCCATCGCAGCGTGACCGACGTTGAACAGATCGAACTTCACCTGGAACTCGAGGTGTTCGCCCACGATCCAGGGCAGCTGGCGGAGCGAGTCCGGCGCAGGGGTTTGCTGCGCGCGTGGGGGCTGCGCGCCGAGCAGGGTCAGCGCGGTCAGCGCCGCAACTGTGCGGATCACGCGGCGGGTGGCGGGGCGCCGGGCCTTGGGCCGCGGCCTCGGCCGCGTCCACGCCGGCGGCGGCGGCGCGAACCGCCCTCTTGCGGGGCGGCGCCCTGCGGCGCGGCGTCACCCTGCCGGGCTGCATGCTCGTGCTGCCGGTGTTCGTGCTGCCGGTGCTCATGCTGCCGGTGCTCGCGGTGCCGGTGCTCGCCGCGCCTGGGCTCCCGGTCGCCTTTCGTATGCGCGTGCTCGAGTGGGCGCGGCAGATCTTCAACCCGCGGCTCCTCGACGTCGGCATGCATCGGATGCGCGGGCAGCGGACCGGTGAGCGATCCGGAGGCGCGCAGCGCGCGCCACGCCTCGGCCAGCGGCCGGAGCCGCGAGGGCCTGGCGCTCTCGTGCCGCTCGCCCGTGACGACGACCGACTCGGTGCGCCGCGCGTGCCTGGAGACCCGTGCGAGCAGCTCGAGATCGGCGGCCCATCCTTCGCGCGAGAGGATCGGGCTGTTGCCCGCCTCGCGCACCAGCCGCTCGATCACCGTCAGCCGGTAACCGCGCATCGTGCCGACCACGTCGGAAGCTCCCTCGAGGGCCAGCTTGCCGCGCACCAGCCTCGCGAGCGTGCCGCGCGCGAACCGCTCGACGCGTCCCGCGCCTGCGCGCCGGCGCCGATCGGGCACCACCACGTCGGCTCCGCCTTCGAGGCGCTTGATCAGCTCGAGCAGGTCGTCGGGTGATTCGGAGAAATCGGCCTGGATCGTCACCGCGAAGTCGCGGCGCGGCCGGTCGGTGCGTCGGATGCTCTCGCGCAGCAGCGCCTCCAGGCTCCGCGCGTAGCCGCGGCGCTGGCGGTGTGTGATCAATGTGAGGGGAAGCGCGCGCGTGTAGGGTGCGAGCACGCCGTCGCTGCCGTCGGTCGAGCCGTCGTTGACCACGAGCAGGTGGTACTCGCGGTTGAACGAGGTGAACAGCTGCCGGATCTTCCACAGCAGCAGCCCGACGGTCGGGGCCTCGTTGTGCGCGGGAACCAGGACGTAGATCATGCGAAGCAGCAATCTAGCGCAGTCGCCCGGTGCGCGGCACCCCGCGCGTTCCTAACCGATTGCAGCTCTTCGGTTTACTGGATCACCCCCGCCGACAGGTCGAACATTCGCTGCGCCCAGACGGGATTGATCCCGTTGCGCAGCGCCGGGAACGTGGCCTGGTGCCGGGCCAGGTCGAGCTGCGAGGCCACGTTGTCGCGCGTGGCCCCCCGGCCCCGGGCCGCCTGCACCTGCCGCCAGACATCGTCCATGAAATCGGCCGTCGCGTCGTAGCGCTGCTTCCCGTCGAATACCGGCCCGTGGCCGGGCAGGGTGGTCGTGAAGTCGAGCTGCTCGAGTCGCCGCAGCGTCGCGCCCCAGTCGCCCGCGTAGCCGTCCATCATGTTCGGCGGGCCCGCCGTGTTGGTGATGAGGTCGCCCGCGATCAGCAGGCGCTCCCTGGGCAGCTGCACCACGACGTCGCCGTCGGTGTGGCCGCGGCCCATGTAGAAGACGCGGATTTCCTGGCCGCCGCCGCGATACAGCACCAGCGAGCTGTCCACGGTGGCCGACGGCATCGTGACCACCAGACTCCGGTAGTCCTCCAGCTGACCCTCGAGCCCGGCGATCTGCTCGCCGAGCGCCGCGCGCAATGAGTCGCCGCGCGTCGTGTCGCGGCGCGCCCTGAGCGCGGTGATCCTGGCCGGGAGGGCCGCGGCCTGCTGCCGGATCGTCTCCTGTCCGCTCGCGAGGAGGTGCTCGCGCGTCTTCGGGTGCGAGAAGATCTCCACCTCGGGCCCGAAGATCGAGTTGCCGCTGGTGTGGTCGTAGTGGAAGTGCGTGTCCACGACGTAGCGGATCGGCTTGTCGGTGATGCGCCGGATTTCCGCCACGAGCGCGCGCGCGGCGCGCTGCGTGATGTGATCGTCCACGAGCACGACGTCGCGGTCGGTCACGATGAAGGTGGAATTCGCGCCGACCAGCTGTCCCTGCCGGCCGGTCGCGAAGTACACGCCGGGCCGCACCTGGCTGACCGTGAACACGGTGTCCTCCGCCCAGGTGTGATCGGGATCGAAGCGGTCGCCCTCGCGGCTGATGAGCAACGCGGGGACGCTCGCGACCGCCAGGACGGTCGCGATGACGAGGACGATCGGGGCGCGCTTCATCGGTCGGACTCCAGTGCGGCCGACAACATGCTGCGCAGTTCGGCCAGCTTGAAAGGTTTGTGCAGGAAAGGTCGTCCCGAACGCTCGAGAAACGCCATGGTGTCGTCACGCACCGTGTCGCCGGTCGAGAAGACGACGCGGGCCGCCACGTCCGGCCGCTCGGCCGACAGCCGCTCGTAGAATTCGCGGCCGCCGAGCTTCGGCATCCTGACGTCGGTGATGATGACGTCGTGCGTGCCGCCGAGCGAGATGGCGAGCGCGTCGACGCCGTCGGCCGCGGTTTCGACCGTGTGGCCCCACGCCTCGAGCGTGGCGCGCATGTAGTGGAGAATGTGGGGCTCGTCGTCCACGACCAGGATCCGGCCGGGTCCGGCGCGCGAGGCGCTGGGCGCCACGGCGGCCGCGGGCCGCTCGGGGCGCGCGGCCGGCAGCTCGACCGTGAACGTCGCGCCTTCGCCGCGCTTCGATTTCAGCGTGATCCGCCCGCCGTGCTCCTTGATGATGCCCTGGCAGATCGAGAGGCCGAGGCCGGTGCCCTGGCCGGCGGGCTTGGTGGTGAAGAACGGCTCGAACACACGCTGCTGGAGGTCGTCCGGAATTCCAGGGCCGTCGTCCTTGACCTCGACCGCGACGCCGTCGAGCCACGCGCGCGCCGAGATCGTCACGATGCCGCCGCTGCCGGTGCTCGCGATGGCCTGGGCGGCGTTGTTGATCAGGTTCAGGAACACCTGCTGGAGTTGGTTGGGGCTGCACGCGACGGCGGGAAGGTCCGCCTCGATTTCGAGCCGCGGCTCGACCTTGAGCCCGACGAGCTGGTTGCCCAGCAGCTGCACCGTGCGCTGGAGGATCGAGCCGACGTCCACGTGCCGGTGGTCCTGCTCCTGGCGGCGCGCGAACGTGAGCAGGTTCCGCACGATGCCGGCCGCGCGCTGCGCTTCCTGTTGAATGACGCGCACCGGCTCGGCGAGCTCGGCGGGCATCTGGCCCGACTCGCCCAGGAAATCCGCGAAGCCGAGCACGGAGGCGAGGGGGTTGTTGAGCTCGTGGGCCACGCCGGCGATGAGCTGGCCGATCGCGGACAGCTTCTCGGACTGGACCAGCTGTTCCTGGAGGCGGCGCGTCTCGGTGACGTCCTCGATCAGCAGCACCGACACGCCGGGCTCGTCGGCGAGCGGATGCGCGCGGACCGTGAACGTGCGCTGGTCGGTCCGGATCTCGCCGCCCTCGCCGTCCGGCGCGCTCAGCGCCCGGCCGATCGGGTCGGCCCAGGCGGGGGGCAACAGGAACAGCCACGGCCGGCCGGTGAGCGCCTTCACCGGCGATCCCACCAGGCCCGCGAACGCCTGGTTCGCGCGGCGGATCGCGCCGGCCGCGTCCACCACGGCGATGGCCGGGCGGATCGCGTCCACGAGCTGCTCCCATTCGCGCTTGCCCGAGGAGAGGATGGCGATGAGGCTGGCGTTCTGGAGCGCGATGGCCACCTGCGCGCCGATCGCGGCGAGCACCGCCTCATCCGTCTCGGCGAATGCGTCCGGGCTATTGCTCCACAGTGCCAGAACCCCCATCGTGTGACCGGCGGCCACGAGCCGTGTGCCAACCCGCGCAGGCTCGCGGTGACGGACGACACGGTCTTCGGCCAGCACTTCAGCCAGGAATGGATCGTCGGCTCGCGGGGTAGGACTTCCGAAGGAGGCGAGGAGGCCCAGGCGGTCCTTCGGCTCCGTGAGCGCGAGGGCCAGGGCCGAGGGCGCGAAGAGGCGCACGAGGCAGTCCCTGGTGCAGGAGGCGACGGTCTCGCGGCTGAGGGCGCCCGAGAGCACGCGCCCGAACCTGGTGAGCTCGGCGAGGGCCGAGAGAGGGTCAACCATGATCGCGACGTCGGTTCGCGCATCGCTGACGGCGGAAGACATGCGACTCGCGGTCGAGCTGCTCGGCCGGAGCGCTGCCGAGCGTCACCGGCTGGCGCAGCGCGCGGTCGAGGAGGGCCCCGATGCATTGTGGGACGATCCGCGGCTGATGGACGCGCTGATCCAGAGCCGGGACCTGCGGCGCCCTTCGCCGTCCCTCTTCTTTTATGTGGTGCTGCGTCGGCTGCTGCTCGAGCTGGGCGTGGACGACCGGGCCGTCACCGACTATTGCGCCGCGATGGTGCTGGCGTTCGGGCGCGGGGACCGCGCGTACCGTGTCGGTGAGCACGAGGAGAACCGCTACGCCTATCTCGTGGACCTGATCGCCGAGGCGGGCCGGGCGGAGGGCGAACGCCAGTTCCGGGTGCGCGTGCACCTGGGGGACTTCTCGCTGTGGCTGACGGGCATCTTTCCCGACTATATCGCCGCGCGCCGCACACGCAAGGGCGGTCCGCCGATGCCGTACTACGAGGCGCTCGGCCGGAAGGGCTTCCTGATGGCGAGCGACCATACGCTCGCCGGACACTACGGCCTGATCGGCGTGCTGCGCTCGGCGGGCGAGCGATTCGGCGAGCTGCGCGTGGCCCTGAACCGGCTCAGCGACCGGCTGATGTTCCCGCATCATCATTCGCCCGAGCGGCTGATGCGCCAGGTCGAGGACGAGTTCCGGCTGACCGCGTAGGCGTTCGGGTCCGGTCTGCTTGCAGCGGGCCGCAAAGGCCCCCAATTTCCAGTCGTGCCGACGTACGAATTCCAGTGCGACAGGTGTGCCGAGCGATTCACGGTCGTGCGCCCGATCAGCGCCACGGGCGCGCCCGCCTGCCCGAAGTGCAAGTCGCGCGAGACCCACCAGGTTCCGTCCGCGTTCTACGCCAAGACGATCCGGAAGAGCTGATGTTCGAGAAGCTGCGTGACGCGCTCGAGCGGGCGCTGGCCGCGGCGACGCCGCCCCCCGATCTCGGGGAGATCGCCTCGCGGATGCGCGAGGCCGTGATCGAGCAGAAGGCGCTGGTGCGCGGCCTCCAGGCCGAGCTGGGGAAGGTCGAGGAGCTGCTGTCGCACCAGAGGGCGGAGCTGGCCACGGCCCAGCGTCGGCGCGCGCTGGCCGAGGGCATCAAGGACGAAGAGACCGTCGCCGTGGCGCAGAAGTTCATCGCGAAGCTGGGCGAGCGGGTGGTGGTCCTGGAGAAGAAGGTCGTCGTGCAGAAGGACGAGATCGCGCTGGCCGAGAAGGAGCTCGCCGAGATGACGGCCCAGCTCCAGGAAGCAGCGCGGCATCCGAAGCTCGCGTCGGAGCGCTCGGCGGAGGCGGCCTGGCAGGGCCTGGGCCGGGCAGGCATGGATCGGCCCGAGACCGACCTCGAGGGCGAGCTGCTCAAGGGCCGCATGGAGCGCGCCGCGCGCGAGGCGCAGGCCGACGCGAAGCTCGAGGAGCTGAAGAAGAAGATGGGTCGCGAGTAGGTGCAACGCGCCGCGCCCGCGGCGCTGGCCGCGCTGCTGCTCGCCGCGCCGCTGCGCGCGAGCGCCGCGCAGAATGTGTGCGCTGGCCGTCCGATTCGCCGCATCACCATTCACACCGCTCCGGTCACCGATGTCGAGGGCCGGCGCTTCCCGCCGCTCATCCAGGGCGTCGCCAACGCCATAAGCTGGCAGACCCATCCCGACGTAGTGCGTCGCGAGCTGCGGTTCGCCGAGGGCGATCGCTGCGATCCGGAGCGGCTGCGCGAGAGCGCGCGCGTGCTGCGGAGCCCCGGCTACATCCGCTCGGCGGTCATTACGACGCGGCTGGTGCGAGGCGACTCGGTGGACGTGGACGTCGTGACGCGTGACGACTGGGCGCTCGGCGGCAGCGTCGCGGTCAACGCCAGCGGACCGCGCGCGCTCAGAGCGATCCAGATCACCGAGAACGACCTGTTCGGCCGTGGGATGCTGGGCCAGGTGCACTACGATTACTACGGGCGGCACGCGGGCCTGGTATTCGACGTGCTGGACCGCCAGTTCATGGGCAGCCGCACCGACGCGGAGGTGGTGGCCGGGCGTTCCAGCGTGGGCCCCGACTGGGAGTTGAGCTTCCGCCGCCCGTTCGAGAGCGAGTACGATCGCGTGGGCTGGCGCGCCGCGGTGCGCTACCGCGAGGAGCCCTTCTCCATGGTCTCGACGGTGTTCGGCTCGGCCGCGCAGCCGCTGGTGTCCACCGGCGCAGAACTCGCCACCATCGGGCGGATCGGCCGCCGCGGCAAGCAGCTGGTGGCCGGTCTCGCGCTGTCGGTCGAGCGGCTGTTCATCACCGACCAGGTGCTGGCGTCCGATCCGGCCCAGGACTCGGCCGCCGCGGCGGCGCTCCAGGGGCGGTTCACCGAGCGGCGCCGGGTCGCCGCCAGCTTCATGCTCGGCGCGCGCGACGTGCGCTTCGTGACGCGCTCCGGCGTGGACGCGGTCAACGCGACGGAGGACATTCGCGAGGGCGTGGAGGTGCTCGCCATCGCGGGCCATACGTTAGGCTCGGGCGGAGGGCTCCAGCACGACGTGTTCGGCCTCGCCGATCTCTACGTCGGCGCCGAGTTCGGCGACCATTCGCTCGGCTTCCTGCGCGGGCGAATCGAGGGGAGGCGCCTGCTCGACACGGACGCATGGGACGACGTGATCGGCGCGGTGGACGCGTTCCTGTACACGGGCGTCGGTGAACGCGGAGGCATGGTCTTCACGGCGCAGGGCGCCGGCGGCTGGCACACGACCGCGCCGTTCCAATTGGTCGTGAGTTCGCCGCGCACGATGCGCGGCTTCGGCCTCAGCGCGCTCCCGGCCGGGCAGCGGGTCGTGGTGCAGGCCGAACACCGCTACTTTCTCGGCACGCTGTTCGGCGCCCTGGACCTGGGCACCGCCGCCTTCGTGGACGTGGGGCGCGGCTGGGCCGGCGACGCGCCGTTCGGCGAGAACACGGGCACGCTGGTCGCCGCGGGCGGCGGCCTGCGGATCGGCTTTCCGAGCGGCTCGCGGCTCACGACCCGGCTCGACCTCGCGGTTCCACTCCGGGGGGGCAAGGGAGTCGAGTTCAGGCTCACCGTCGGCCGCCAGTTCGGGATCTCCGCGCCGGCGCCGGACGACGTGGAGCGCAGCCGCATGCCGATTTCGACGATCGACCTGTTCAGCTTCCAGCGGTACTGAGACTAGGGAGGCACGGTGAGCGTAGCGGAGCGATGGGGCGAGATCCGCAGCGGGTTCCAGCGCCCGTTCTGGATCGCGAACACGACCGAGCTGTTCGAACGGCTCGCGTACTACGGGCCGCAGTCGGTGCTCGCGGTCTACCTCACCGAGGGGCTGCATTTCACCGCCGTGCAGGCGGGCCAGCTCATCGGGTTCTACGGGCTGGTCGTGTGGTTCCTGCCCATCATCGGCGGCGCGCTCGCCGATCGCTACGGCTTCCGGCGCACCCTGGCCGGCGCCTACCTGGTCCTGACCGTCGGGTACTTCCTCCTGGGCTCGCTCGCGGCCGACTTCATGGCCCCGCTGCGCCAGGCGGTGCCGCTGTACTGGCTGGTGCTGCTGGTCGTGATGGTGCCGGCCCTGGGTCCGGCCGTCGTGAAGCCGGTGGTCGTCGGCACGACGGCGCGCGCGGCCAAGGAGAACGTGCGCAGCCTCGGCTATTCCATCTACTACACGATCGTGAACATCGGCGGCACGCTCGGGCCGATCGTGGCGTTCCGGGTGCGGACCACGCTGGGCGTCGAGAACGTATTCCGGGTGAGCGCCGTCGTCACACTGGCGATGTTCCTGTTCACGCTCGCCTTCTACCACGAGCCGGAGCGCGAGACGGGCCAGGTCACGACCGTCGCGCAATCGCTCAAGAACCTCGTCGTGGTGCTCGGCAACTTCCGGTTCATGGCGTTCCTCCTGATCTTCTCGGGGTTCTACGTGATGCTGTGGCAGCAGTACGTCGCGCTGCCGCTGTTCCTCCGGGGCTACGTGGACCCGAAGGCCAACACCGACCTCCTGCTCTCGGTGGATCCGGCGACGGTGATCCTGTTCACGTTCGCCGTGAACGTCCTGATCCGGCGCGTGCCGCTGTTCGCGGGGATGACCGCCGGCGTGCTGATCTCTTCGCTGGCCTGGCTCATCCTCGCCGCCTTCGCGAGCGTGCCGATGGCGGCTGTCACGCTGTTCGTGTTCGCCCTGGGCGAGATCACGGCATCGCCGCGGCTGTACGAGTACTGCTCGCGGCTCGCTCCCCCGGGCCAGCAGGGACTGTTCATGGGCTTCTCGTTCGTGCCCGTTGCGATCGGCTACTTCATCGCGGGCACGCTCGGCGGCTGGCTGGTCCACCACTTCGGCGAGGAGGCACACCATCCGACCCAGATGTGGGTGGTGGTCACCGGCGTGGGGCTGCTGACGACCGCGCTGATGGTGGCGTACGACAAGCTCCTGAGGCCCAAGACGGCGTGACCGCCGCCCCGGAAGCGCCGAAGCCGTCGCTCGGCGGCGCGGCGGTCCGCCTGGCGTTGCTCGCGTTCTTCACGTGGGAGGCGGCGCGCCAGCTGCGCTCCCACGATTTCGAATTCAGCGTGTTCGGCGGCGTGATCTTCGGCGTCCACGAGCTGGGCCACCTGGTGTTCGCGCCGCTGGGAGAATTCCTCACGGTCGCGGGCGGGAGCATCGCCCAGGTCGCGCTGCCCATCGCCGTGATGGCCCTGTTCCACAAGCAGAAGAACCGGTACGCGGTCGCGGTGATCGGGTGCTGGCTCGCCGTCAGCCTGGGCCAGCTCGGCATCTACGTGGCCGACGCGCGCGCCGAGTCGCTCGATCTCGTGTCGTTCAGCCCCGAGGGCGGTGTGCACGACTGGAACTACCTGCTCGAGCGGATGCACCTGCTCAACAGCGACGTCGCGCTCGGGCACCTTGTGAAATTTGTCGGCTGGATCGCGCTGGGGCTGAGCGTGCTGCTGGGGCTCAGCGAGACCCGGCGGATCGCCGGTTACGCGAAGGAACGTTAGGCGGTTGCCTTGTGACACGCCGCCATGTGTCCCGGACCCAGCGTCATGAGCTCAGGCCGGACCGTGCGGCACGCATCGTCCTTGGCGGGATGCTGGCAGCGGGGGTGGAACGGGCAGCCCGGCGGCGGATGGACGGGCGAGGGGGGTTCCCCCTCGAGCACGATGCGCCGGCGCTCCGCCTTCGGGTCCGGCACTGGCACGGCCGAGAGCAGGGCCTGCGTGTAGGGGTGCTTCGGGGCGGAGAAGATGGCGTCCGCCGGTCCCTCCTCCACGATCCGGCCGACGTACATCACGGCGACGCGCGGCGCGATGTGGCGCACGACCGCCAGATCGTGGCTCACGAACAGCAGCGCCAGCCCGCGGCGCGACTGGAGATCGGCGAGCAGGTTCAGAACCTGGGCCTGCACGCTCACGTCGAGTGCGGAGACCGGCTCGTCGCACACCAGCAGGTCGGGGCCGACCGCGAGCGCGCGGGCCAGCGCGATGCGCTGCCGCTGCCCGCCCGAGAACGCGTGCGGGTACTGCACCGCCGCATCGGCCGAAAGCCCGACCTCTTCGAGCAGCTCGGCGACCCGCCGATCGGCGTCGGCGCCGCGGGCGAGCTTGTGGATCTCGAGGCCCTCGCGCACCGCCGCGCCGACGGTCATCCGCGGATTGAGCGAGCTGTACGGATCCTGGAACACGATCTGCATTCGCCTGCGCAGCGCTCGCAGCGGCCGCGCGGGGAGCGCGAGCACGTCCTGCCCGTCGAACGTCACGCGGCCCGCCGTCGGCTCGATCAGGCGCAGCACGGCGCGCGCGAGCGTCGTCTTGCCGCAGCCCGACTCCCCGACCAGGCCTAACGTTTCGCCCTTCGCGACCGTGAGCGAGACGCCGTTCACGGCCTGTACGGTGTCGCGCGCGCCGAGCAGTCCGGCGCGATGGGTGAAGTGGACCACGAGGTCTCGAACGTCGAGCAGCGCGCTCATCGTGTGCGCCTGTGGGGCTCCGCGACCAGCCAGCACCGCGCCCGACGCTCGACGCCTGCGTCCAGCAACGGCGGGGTCTCGGTGCGGCACTTGTCCCACGCGAACGGGCAGCGTGGATGGAAGCGGCACCCGGCAGGCCAGCTGGTCGCCGGCGGCACCTGGCCGGGAATGGAGGCGAGCCGCTCCTTCTGCTCGTCGAGCCGCGGCACCGCGGCCATCAGACCTTCGGTATAGGGGTGGGCCGGCCGGTCGAACAGGTCCGCGACCCTCGCCTCTTCCACGATCTGTCCGGCGTACATGACGTAGACGCGCTCGCAGGTCCCGGCGACGATGCCGAGGTTGTGCGTGATCAGCAGCACGGCCATGCCGAGGCGGCGCTGGAGGTCCGTCAACAGCTCGAGGATCTCGGCCTGGATCGTGACGTCGAGTGCGGTCGTCGGCTCGTCGGCGATCAGCAGCCGAGGCCGGCACACCAGCGCCATCGCGATCAGCACCCGCTGCCGCATCCCGCCCGAGAGCTGGTGCGGGTAGCCCTTGGCGCGGGTGTCCGCGTCGGGTATGCCGACGGCCTTCAGCATCTCCACGGCACGCCGCCACGCCTCGGCCTTCGACACCTTCTCGTGCGTCGTCACGGCCTCCGCGATCTGGTCGCCGATCGTGAGCACCGGGTTGAGCGCACTCGCCGGTTCCTGGAACACGATCGCCACGTGGTTGCCGCGAACGGCGCGCAGCTCGGACATCGGGAGCGCGAGCAGGTTGCGGCCCTCGAGGCGGACGGTGCTCTCCAGGCCGACGCTGCCGTCGGGCTCCACGAGCCGCAGCACGGCGAGCGCCGTGACGCTCTTGCCGCAGCCTGATCGCCCACCAGCGCGACCGTTTCGCCCGCACCGACCGTGAGGTCGAGCCCGTCCACCGCCCGCGCGAAGCCGGCGTCGGTCCGGAACGTGATGCGCAGGTCCTTGATCTGCAGCAGTGGCGGTTTCATGTCCCCCGCCGGGGATCGAGCGCGTCGCGCATGCCGTCGCCCACGAGATTGAACGCGATCACGGTGAGGGTGAGCGCGAATCCGGGTGCGAGCGCGACCCACGGCGCGGTGAAGAGCAGGTCGCGGCCTTCGAGGATCATGTTGCCCCAGGTGGCGTGGGCGGCTTGAGGCCGAGGCCGAGGAACGAGAGTCCGGCCTCGAGCAGGATGATGTTGCCGACATCGAGCGTCGCGCTGACGATGATGGTCGCGGCGACGTGGGGCAAGAGATGGCGTGCCAGCCGGCGGCGGCCGCCGCCCAGCGCCACGGTCGCGGCGGCCCAGTCCGCGCCCCTCAGCGCGCGCACGTGCGCGCGCACCAGGCGGCTGGTCGAGAACCATCCGGTCGCGGCGATCAGCGCGATCATCGCCCAGAGCGGCGCCGATTCCCACAGCGCCAGTACCGCGAGCAGGATGAACACGCGCGGCAGGGCGAGCAGGACGTCCACGCCGCGCATCAGCGCGGCATCGAGCGGGCGGGGGCCAAGACCCGCGGCGAATCCGACGGCGCCCCCGATGAGCACGGCCAGCCCCGCCGACGCGATGCCGACGGTGAGCGAGACGCGCGCGCCGAACAGGAGGCGCGAGAACACGTCGCGGCTGAAGGCGTCGGTGCCGAGCAGGTAATGCAGCGAAGGCGCCGCGGCGCGCAGGCCGACGGGATCGGGCATCGCGAGCGGATCGTGCGGTGCGAGCAGCGGCGCCAGCACGGCGACGACAAGCAGCAGCAGGGCGGCGAGGCTTCCGGCCGCAGCGCCGCGGTTGGCGCGCAGTCGGCCGAGCGCGCGCGTCCAGGGCCGCTGGCTCCTGTTTCGCGCGGTCATCGCCGCACCACCGGATCGAGCGCGTGCACGGCGAGGTCGGCGGCGAGGTTGCCGAGCGCGACGAGCGCGCCGGAGAGCATCGCGGCGCCGAGCATGACGTTGTAGTCCCGCGCGACGATCGCGTCGTGCGTCAGGCGGCCGAGGCCGGGCCAGCCGAACACCGTTTCCACCAGCACCGAGCCGGCGAGGAGCGCCGGCACCGACATGCCGGCCAGCACCACGACCGGCGCCAGCGCGCTGCGCAGCGCGTGGCGCATCAGGACGGCGCCCTCGCGCAATCCCTTGGCGCGCGCGGTGCGCACGAACGGCGCGCCTAACGCATCGACGAGCGCGCCGCGCTGGTAGCGCGCGATCTCCGCGGTCTGCACGAGGCCGAGCGTGAGCGCGGGCAGCACCAGGTGGCGGGCGACGTCGAACATCCGCCCCAGCATCCCCATCTGCTCGTGCTCTACCGGCGTCGTCATGCCGCCCACGGGAAACCAGCCGAGCCACTGGCCGCCCACGACCAGCAGCACGAGCCCCAGCCAGAACGTCGGGGTGGAATAGAAGACGAGCGCGAGCGCGCCGAGCGCGCCGTCGGTCCACGAGCCTGCGCGCGCGGCCTGGAGCAGGGCGATGCCGATGCCCAGCGCGAAGCCCAGCAGCAGCGCCGCGCCGGCTACGAGCGCGGTGCGCGGCAGCCGCTCGGCGAGCACCGCGCCCACGGAGCGCCGCATCGCGAACGACTCGCCCAGGTTCCCGCGCACGGCGTTGGCCAGGTACATCGTGTATTGCACGGGCAGCGGGCGGTCGAGCCCGAACTCCGCGCGCACGCGCGCAATGCGCTCGGGGTCGCCGTGCAGTCGCTCGGCGTCGCCGAGCATCGGCTCTCCCGGCGCGAGATGCGCCAGGAAAAACGTGAACGTGACGACGAGAAAGACGGTGAGAGCTGCTGCGCCGAGGCGGCGGAGCGCGAAGGCGCCCACGGCTCAGCGATCGCGCGGCAGGCGCTTGTCCGGAGCGATGCTCCAGGTCGCCACCGTCGCGAGCCAGCTGTCGGGACGGATGCTGACGTGATCGAAGCGGCGGTGAATCGCGGCCTGATTCTTCGGCGAGAACAGGAATACGGCGGGGGCGTCGTCGTTCAGCTGCTCGAGCACGCGGCGCCAGCGCGGCAGCGCCTCGGCGTGGCTCGGCGCCTTCACCGCGGACGCGTACAGCGAGTCGAACGCCGCGCTGCGGTAGCCCGACGTGTTGTCGCTGCTCGCGACGTGCCCCCAGAACTGGAGCAGGTTCGACGGGCTCGGATCGAGCGTCCGGCTGAACATCTCCGCCTCGTATTCCCCCGCGTGCTCGCGGCGGCGGAACTCGGTGATCTCGAGCGGCTGGATCGTCACCGCAACACCGATGCGCTTGAGCTGATCCTGCAACAGGACCGCGACCTCCTGCCGCGCGCGGCTGGTGGTCGGCGTGATGAGGATGAACGCGAGGGTCTGGCCGCCGCGGTGGCGCACGTGGTCCGCGCCCAGGCGCCAGCCCCTGCCGTCGAGCAGCCGCGCGGCCGCCGCCGTGTCGAACGGCAGCTGGCGGATGTCGCCGTGCGCGACCCACATCATCGGGCTCACCGCGCCCGCCGGCACCTCGCCGTAGGGACCGAACACCGACTGCACGATGGTCGCGCGGTCGATCGCCATGGCGAGCGCGCGCCGGACATCGCGATCGGCGAACATCGGGCGCTGGCTGTTGAACAGGAGCCCGCCCAGGAACGGCGAGGGGTACGGCACCAGCGTGATGTCGGCCGACTGCTTCGCCCGCTCGATCTCGTCGCGCTGGGGAATGACCTCCATCGCGTCGGCCTCGCCGGCCAGCAGCGCCGTGACCGCGGCGCTCACGTCGGGCATGACGCGCCACACGATGCGCGAAAGGTGCGGCCGGCCCAGGAACCAGGTCGTGTCGGCGATCAGCGTGATCTGTGCGCCGTGCTCCCAGGCCAGGAAGCGGAACGGCCCCGCGCCTACCGGATGCAGCGCGAAGGCGGAGGAAGCCAGTCGCGCGTGCGGGATCGAGTCGAGCAAATGGCTCGGGAGGATCTTCATCTGGTACGTGGCGTCGTACAGCTGCTCGGGGTAGGGCCGGCGGAACCGGAAGACGACCGTCAGCGAATCGTCGCGCAGGACGTCGGCAATCGGCTCGACGTTCACGCGGTACGGCGACTTGGTGGCCGGGTCGCTGTAAACGCCGAACGTATAGACGACGTCGCTCGCGGTGATGCGCTGCCCGTCCTGCCAGCGCGCGCGCGGATCGAGGTGGAAGACGATCGTCGTCGGATCGCGCCGCTCCCAGCTTCGCGCGATGACGGGCACGAAGCCGGAATCGTCGTCGGTCACGAGGTCGAGCTTCATCTCGGCGAGGCGCGGGAAGATCCGCTCGGTGACGTGCGAGGCGAGCTGTTCGGTGGCGACGGGCGGGAGGAGCAGGTCGGCGTCGCCCGGGGCCGCGATGACGAGGGTGCCGCCCTCGGCCGAGACCGGCTCGGCCGCCCGCTCGCGGCTGCAGGCGAGGCCGCACGTTGCGATCAGCCCGACGCCGAGCAGCAATCTTCGTGTCACGGGCCCAATCTAGGTGCCGCCGTTCAGCGGCGCCAAGTCCACGCGTCGTCCTCGTAGCGGGGGCGAAGCAACTCGGCGCGGTCTCGCACCGATTGGGGCAGCGTGTCCGGGCGCTCGGGCGACTTCCACCGGCGAGCCGCCGCGAGGGACACTGCGGCGGCGACCGCCGCCCACGTGGCGCCCCTCCCGATCAGCGTGCCGAGTCCCACCGCCGCCGGCGCCGCCGCCTCGCCCAGCGTCACGCCGGCGACCACGTCCTGTTCCGCCGCGAGCAGCAGCGAGCCGTGCTGAAGGAATGCGGCGCCGGAGCGCACCTGGGCGCTCCCCACCAGTTTGAGGCCTGTCTCGGTCACGACTTCGCCGCCCGCGGGGCTCGCGAAGCACGCGCCGGCGCCCACCGGCGTCATGGACCGAGCGCCGGCGAGCGCCACGTGCGCGCCGAGCGTCTCGAGCGCCACGGCGAGCATGGCGTGGATTTCGTGGTAGGTGCCCTGGAGGGTGCCGAACGTGTCGGCGGGCGCGGCGACGCTGTAGGTCAGCTCGCGATGGTGCCAGACGGCGCGCCCCCCGGTGGGACGTCGCACCGCGTCCAGGCCGCGCGCGCGAATGGCGGCCCGGTCGTACCGGCGCAGCGCAGGCTCGTTGCGACCGAACGAGATCGCCGGCGGGTCCCACGCGTAGAGCCGCAGCGTGCACTGTCCGGCGTTCGCGGCTTCGAGCAGCGCCTCGTCCAGCGCCATGTTCCACGCGCCGGCGGCCGGTCCGTCGTGGAGCAGGAGCCAGCTCACCGGCGCGTCTGCGTCCCGTTCAGCTGACGAGCGTCCGGCTCTGCTCGCGCAGGTACTGCTGGACGTAGTAGGCACCGCCGGCCGACTTGCCCGTCGAGCCGCTGCCCTTCCACCCGCCGAACGGCTGGAAACCGGGCCACGCGCCGGTCGTCGCGCCCTGCGGCCGGTTGGCGTAGCACGTGCCGGCCTGAATGTGGTCGAAGAACCACGCCGCTTCCTTGCGCGAGCCGTAGAAGCCCGCCGTGAGGCCGTAGTCCACGTCGTTGGCGTGCGTCATTGCGTCCTCGAGCGAGGCCACGCCCGAGATCATCAGGATCGGCAGGAACATCTCGTACTTCCACAGCCGGTGATACATGGGCACGTCGCTCGCCAGGGTCGGCGCGCAGAAGCTGCCCTTGGCGAGCGGGCCATCGCTCAGGCGCCGGCCGCCGTAGAGAATCTTCCCGGCGACCTTCAGCTCGGCGACGAACGCCTCATAGTCCTTCACGGCCTTCTCGTTGATGACGGGCCCCAGGTACGTCTCGCGGTTCGTCGGGTCGCCGATCACCGTCTGCTCGAGCAGCTCGATGAGTTTCGCCTCCAGCTTCGCCTTGACCGGCTGCTCCACGAAGACGCGCGAGGTGGCCGAGCACTTCTGGCCCTGGAGCCCGAACGCGGAGCGGAAGATGCCGAGCGCCGCGCGATCCAGGTCCGCGTGCCGCGACACGATGACCGGGTTCTTGCCGCCCATTTCGGCGATCGCGGGCCGCGGCGAGCGTCCCGCGGCGAAATGCCGGTAGATCTGCATCCCCACGTCGTACGAGCCGGTGAACGTGACACCGTCCACGCCGTCGTTGCTCTGAAGCTCCTGTCCGACGGTCGACCCCGGCCCGGTGACGTAGTTGAAGACGCCGGTCGGGAGCCCCGCATCGAGGAAACACTTCGCGAGCAGGTAACCGGTCCACGGCGTGTCGGAGGCCGGCTTGAAGACGACGGTGTTCCCGGCCACGAGCGCGGCGCCCGACGGGCCGCCCGCGAGCGCGACGGGGAAATTGAACGGCGCGATCACGACCCACACGCCGTAGGGGCGCAGGACGCTGAGGTTCTGCGCCGTGTAGCCCTTGAGCGGATCCTTGCGCATCGGGCGCTCGAAGCCCTCGTGGTGCTCGACCTGATCGCAATAGAACTTGATGAGGTCGGCCGTTTCCTGGACGTCGGCGAGCGCCTCCATCCGGTTCTTGCCGACTTCGAGGGCGTCGGCCGCGGCGAAGCTGAACACGCGCTTCTCGATCAGGGCCGCCGCCTTTCTCAGGTGGGCGACGCGCTTTCTCCAGGGCAGGGCGCTCCACGCAGGGAACGCGGCGCGCGCGGCCGCGATCGCGTCCTTGGCGTCGAGCGTGGTGCCCTTCTGGAAGGTGCCGAGCAGCCAGTCCCGGTTGATCGGGCTCACCTTCTTGAACTTCTCGAGGGCGTGCCGTTCCTCGCCGCCGATGATCATGGGATACTCGCGCCCCAGCTCGGACCTGAGGGCCGCGAGCGCCCGTTCGAAGCTGGCGTGCAGCGCCTCTGGCGGGTCGAACATGGTGGCGTAGGTGAGGCGGAACCGGGAGGGCTTTCTCTTTGGCATAGGGCTAGAAGACTACTCCTGCCACTGCAGCCGCATCAAGGTCACGGCGTTCAGACCGATAACGACTCGCCGGGGCGGAGCACGACCACCCTGGCGAGGTTGCCCACCCGCTTCACGAAGGCCTTCGGGTCCACCTCGATGACCGGGAACGTGCCGAAGTGCATGGGGATCACGATACTCGGCTTCACGAACCCGACGGCACGGGCCGCGTCCTCGATGCCCATGGTGTAGTTGTCGCCGATCGGCGCGAGCATGACGTCCACGCCGCCCTGGAGCAGCTGCATGTCCACCGTGAGCGCCGTATCGCCGCAGTGGTAGATCCGCGTCTTGCCCATCCCGAGCACGTAGCCGCAGGCGTGCGTGGTGTGCGTGCCGTCGTCGCCCTCCACGGCGCCGCCGTGCAGGGCCACCACCAGCTTCACGCGACCGAACGGGAAGTCGTGCGCGCCGCCGATGTGCATCGGGTGCACGTTCGGCGCGCCCCTGGACTCGCAGAACTCCGCCAGCTCGAAGGGCGCAACCAGAACGGCCTTGGGGACCTTCTTCGCCAGAGGAATGGCGTCACCCAGGTGATCGCCGTGGCCGTGCGTCACGAGGATGGCGTCGAGCGGCGGCAGGTCCTTGATCGGGACAGGCGCCTTGGGGTTGCCGGTGATGAATGGATCGATGATGACCCGCTTGCCCTCGCGCTCGACGAGGAAGCAGGAGTGACCGAGCCAGGTGATCGTCGCCATGGCGGGTGAACTAGGCGCGCGAACGGCGGTGCGCAACCCACGCCGTTCTAGTCGGCCGTCGCGTACGCCTCGATCGGCGGGCAGGTGCACACCAGGTTGCGGTCGCCATACGCGTCGTCGATGCGACTCACCGCCGGCCAGATCTTGTGCTCGCGCGTCGCGCCGGAGGGGAACGCCGCGCGCTCGCGCGAATAGGGCCGCGTCCACTCGTCGGCCAGCAGGTCGGCCAGCGGGTGCGGGGCGTTGCTCAGCAGGTTGTTGCCCTTGTCCGCCTCGCCGTTCTCGATCTCGCGGATCTCGCCGCGGATCGCGATCAGCGCGTCGCAGAAGCGGTCCAGCTCCTCCTTGGGCTCGCTCTCCGTGGGCTCGACCATCAGCGTGCCGTGAACGGGGAAGCTCACCGTCGGCGGATGGAACCCGTAGTCGATCAGCCGCTTGGCGATGTCCGAGACCTCGACGTCCGCCGAGGCCTTGAAGGGCCGCGTGTCGAGGATACACTCGTGGGCGACGAGCCCGCCCGGTCCCGCGTACAGCGTCGGGATGTGCGCGTGGAGCCGCTTGGCGACGTAGTTGGCGCTGAGGATCGCGAGCCTGGTCGCGTCGGTCAGGCCGTCGGGCCCCATCATCGCGATGTAGGCCCACGAGATCGGCAGGATGGACGGGCTGCCCCACGGCGCCGCCGAGACGGTGCCGCACGATTGCGCGTACCCCAGGTCCACGACCGGGTGCGTGGGCAGGAACGGGACGAGGTGTTTCGCGACGCCGATCGGCCCCATGCCCGGGCCGCCGCCGCCGTGCGGGATGCAGAACGTCTTGTGCAGGTTGAGGTGGCACACGTCGGCGCCGATGTCGCCGGGCCGGCACAGCCCCACCTGCGCGTTCATGTTCGCGCCGTCCATGTACACCTGCCCGCCGTGCTCGTGCACGATCCGGCACACGTCCTTGATCGTGTCCTCGAACACGCCGTGGGTGGACGGATACGTCACCATCAGGGCGCCTAACGAGTCCCTGGCCGCCGCGGCCTTCTCGCGCAGGTCCGCGAGGTCGATCTCGCCCTTCTCGTTCGTCTTCACGACCACGACCTGCATGCCCGCCATGACGGCGCTCGCCGGGTTGGTGCCGTGCGCCGAAGCCGGGATGAGGCACGTGGTGCGGTGCGCCTGTCCCTTGGCGCGGTTGTACGCGCGGATCACCAGCAGCCCGGTGAACTCGCCCTGGGAGCCCGCGTTGGGCTGGAGGCTCATCGCGGCGAACCCGGTGATCTCGCACAGCCAGCGCTCGAGCTGCGCGAACATCTCCGTGTAGCCTTCGGCCTGATCGCGCGGCACGAACGGATGGATGCCGCCGAATTCCCGCCACGTAACCGGGATCATCTCCGTCGTCGCGTTGAGCTTCAAGGTGCACGAGCCGAGCGGGATCATCGCGGAGGTGAGCGAGAGGTCCTTGTCCTCGAGGCGCTTGAGGTAGCGCAGCATCTCGGTCTCGGAGTGGCAGCGGCTGAAGACCGGGTGCGTGAGGTAGGTGCTGGCGCGCCGGAGCGCGGCCGGGATCGCGGGCGCGGCGTCGGCGCGCAGGGCGGGGACGTCCTTGCCGAGGGCGAACACGCCCACCAGATCGGTCAGGTCGTCGTTTTCCACCGTCTCGTCGAGCGCCACGCCGATGCGGGTCGCCGACAGCGCGCGCAGGTTGATGCCCTTGGCGCGCGCGGCCGCGTGCACCCTGCTCGCGGTCGCGGCGTCGGTCTCGAGCGCGATGGTGTCGAAGAACGCGTCGTGCAGGACCTTGAAACCGAGCGCGCGCACCGCGTTGGCCAGCATGCGCGTCCTCGTGTGCACCCGCTCGGCGATGGCGCGGATTCCCTCGGGTCCGTGCCAGACCGCGTACATCCCGGCGCACACGGCGAGGAGCACCTGCGCGGTGCAGATGTTGCTCGTCGCCTTCTCGCGGCGGATGTGCTGCTCGCGCGTGCCCAGCGCCATGCGCAGGCCGGGCCGGCCCGCGCGGTCGCGCGAGACGCCGATGATGCGGCCGGGCAGCTGGCGCTTGTACTCCTCCTTCGTCGCGAAGAAGGCGGCGTGCGGGCCGCCGTAGCCCAGCGGCACGCCGAAGCGCTGCGAATTGCCGATGGCGATGTCCGCGCCCCACTCGCCGGGCGGCACGAGCAGCGCGAGGGCGAGCAGGTCGGTCGCGGCCGTGACGATCGCGCCCGCCGCGTGCGCGCGCCCCGCCAGCGCGCGGAAATCGCGCGCGCGGCCCTCAGTCGCCGGGTACTGCACCAGCGCGCCGATCACGCCACCCTTGAACTCGAACGAGTCGGGATCGGCGACGACGATGTCCACGCCCTGGGCCGCGGCGCGCGTCCTGACCACGGCGATCGTCTGCGGGTGGCATTGCTCGTCCATCAGGAAGACGGTGTGCGCGCCGCCCTTCACGACCGCGTGGGTCATGTGCATCGCCTCGGCGGCGGCCGTGGCCTCGTCGAGCAGCGACGCGTTGGCGATGGGCAGCGCCGTCAGGTCGGCGACCATGGTCTGGTAGTTCAGCAGCGCCTCGAGCCGGCCCTGCGCGATCTCGGCCTGGTAGGGCGTGTACGCGGTGTACCAGCCCGGGTTCTCGAGGATGTTCCGCAGGATGACGGGCGGCGTCACCGTATCGTGGTAGCCCATCCCGAGATACGAGCGGAAGACGCGGTTCCTGAGGGCGAGCGCGCGCAATTCGGCGAGCGCCTCGCGCTCGCTCCTGGCGGGCGGCAGGTCCAGCGGCTTCGTGAGCCGGATGTCGACGGGCACGACCGCGTCGACGAACGCGTCGAGCGTGGGATAGCCTACGGTCTCGAGCATCGCCTGCACGTCCTGGGCGTTGGGGCCGATGTGGCGCGAGGCGAAACTGTCGGAGTGCTTCGGTGCGTCAGACATGATTGGACCGTTCGCGGGGCCGAACCGAATCGAGCCGGCCACCCGGCCGGCTCGTGCGGTCACTGCCCGATGTGGGAAGCGTACTCGTCGGAGCCGAGCAACTCGTCGAGCTCGGCGGCGCTCTTGACCTTCAGCCTGATCATCCAGCCTGCGCCGTAGGGGTCCTTGTTGACGACCGACGGGTCGCCCTCGAGGGCGCCGTTCACCTCGACGACCTCTCCGGCCACGGGGCAGTACAGCTCGGAGACCGCCTTCACCGCTTCGATCGTGCCGAAGGGCTCCATGCGGCCGAACTTCTTGCCGACGGCCGGCAGGTCCACGTACACGACGTCGCCCAACTCGCCCTGCGCGTAGTCGGTGATGCCGATCTCCACGATGTCACCAGCGTCGGTCTTGTGGACGTACTCGTGCTCTTCGGTATAGAGCAGGTGTTCGGGGATCTTCGACATCGTCGCTCCGGCGATCGGGCGTTGCGGCCGCGGAAAGGCCATCCGGGCCGGCGGGAGAAATCAAACGAGCCCGGCCCTCGCAAGCAACTCGGACCAGACTTCACGGGCGCGGCGCTCCAGCGCCTCCCGCGGGCCGTCGTTGTCGATGACGAAGTTGCTCCTGGCGCGCTTGTCCCCTGGGGGCGCCTGCGCGGCGATCAGGTCGTCGGCCTCCCGGGCCGAGAGACCGCGCGTCTTCATCAGGCGGTCCTTGCGGGTGGCGGGCGGCGCGTCGACCAGCACCAGCGCGTCGAACGTGTCGGGGTCCAGGGCCTCGAACAGCAGCGGGACGTCATGGACGATGATCCGCGCGCCCGCGCGTGCCGCTTCCTGCTCGCGCTCGGCGGTGAGACGGGCCACGATGGGATGGACGATGTCGTTCAGGGCTTCCCGCTCGGCGGGGTCGGACATGACGCGTCGCCTGAGCGCGGCACGATCGAGCGCGCCGTTGCTCTGGAGCACGCCGCGCCCGAAGCGCTCGGCGATGGCGCGAAGCGCCGGCGTGCCGGGCAGCACGGCCTCGCGGGCGAGCACGTCGGCGTCGATGGCCCACGCGCCCCAGCCCTTGAACACTTCCAGGACCGTGGACTTGCCGGCGCCGACGTTTCCGGTGAGGCCGACGCGGAACACCGCTACAGCAGGGCTCCCTGGCCCTCGTCCTTGCGCGGTACCTGGTGGCAGTGGCGGCAGCGCGCCTCGTAGCTCTCGCGCCCGCCGACCATGATCGTGGGCGACTCGTACGGCGCCGGCTTCCCGTTGATGAGGCGCTGGTTGCGGGTCGCGGGCCCGCCGCACACCACGCAGATCGCGTAGAGCTTGTCTACGATTTCGGCGGCGGCCATGAGCTGTGGCATCGCCCCGAAGCCCTCGCCGCGGAAGTCGCTGTCGGTGCCCGCGAGGATGACGCGCACGCCGCGCCCGGCGAGCGCGTTGGCGACGCGCACGATGCCGGCGTCGAGGAACTGGGCCTCGTCCACCGCGACGACCTCGGTGTCCGGGCGGACGTGCTCCATGATTTCGAGCGAAGCCTGCACTGGCTCCGCCTCGACCAGCGTGCCGTCGTGCGAGGTGACGGTGAACACGCCGCCGTAGCGGTCGTCCAGGTGGGACTTGAACACCTGGACCTTCTTGCGCGCGATCACCGAGCGCTTGACCCGGCGGATGAGCTCTTCGCTCTTGCCGGCGAACATCACGCCGCTGATGACCTCGATCCAGCCGGGACGCGTTCCGTGAAACATCCGGGGGTTGTCTCTTGGTGATAGATTGCCGGGAATGCGAAAGTACGTGCCGTCCGCGACGGCGGTCAAGCCGGAGTGAGCGCGCGGCGGTGGCCCTCGCGCGCGGAGTCCTGGATCGTCGCGCTGTACGCGGCGACGGCGGCGTTCGTGACGTGGCAGGAAGTGCATCTCGATCACATCAACAACTGGCGCATGGCGTACTGGTCGTTCCATCACCTGGTGCTGGGTGCCGACCTGTACGCCGCGTATCCAGCGAAGTACTACGACCTGTACCAGTACAGCCCGACGTTCGCGCTGCTGATGGCGCCGTTCGCGGTGTTGCCGATGTGGTTGGGCCTGCTCCTGTTCAACACCGCCAACATCGCGGTCTACTATTACGCGGTCCGGCGTCTGCTCCCGGACCGGCTGGGGCTCATCGCGCTGCTGATCCTGTACTTCGAGGTGGTGCGCACCACGCAGAACACCGAGATCAACACGCTCGTCACCGGGCTGATCATCCTGTCGTTCCTGTGGCTCGAGCGCGGCCGGCGGCTCGCGCCCGCCGCGGCCATCGCGGTCGGGTTCGCCATCAAGATCTTCCCGCTGGCCGCCGGGGCCCTGGGCCTGCCGCACCGGTGGCGCTGGCGCTTCGGGCTCGCTGTGGGGGCCGCGCTCGCACTCGCCATCCTCGCTCCGCTGCTGGTGACCCCCGCGGCGACTCTGGCGCAGCAGTACCGGTGGTGGATCGCGCTCGAGAACCACTACGGGGCGACACTCCGGATCGAATCGCTGATGGCCTTGCTGAGCCTCGTGATCCCGGGCTCCTGGCCCAACTGGCCGGTGCAGCTCGCCGGCACCGCCGTCCTGCTGCTCCCCTACTTCGTGCGCCGCGCCGACTGGGGCGATCCTGCCTTCCGCCGGGCGATGCTCTACCTGCTGCTCCTCTACCTCATCCTGTTCAATCACCAGGCCGAGTCGCCGACGTTCATCATCGCGATGACCGGCGTGGTGGCCTGGTACCTGACGGGACCCCGGCGCTGGCACCACCACGTGCTCATGGCGCTGTCGTGGATCCTGGTGTCATTGTTCTCGGTGATCCTGCCGGCGAGCGTGCTGAACGTCTGCTGCCGGCCATACCACTACAAGACGATTCCGATCCTGCTCGTCTGGCTGGTGATGCTGTGGGAGCTGCTCGCTCCGCGGCGGCGCATCGAGGTGAGGGCATGAACCTGGCGGGAAAACGCGTGCTCGTGACCGGCGCCGATGGCTTCATCGGCAGCCATCTGGTCGAGGCGCTGCTCGCCGAGCGCTGCGACGTGCGCGCGTTCGTCTTCTACAACTCGTTCAACGGCCGCGGGTGGCTCGACACGCTGCCGGAAGGGCGCCAGCGCTCGCTGGACGTGTTCGCGGGCGACGTGCGCGATCCCAACGGAGTGCGCACCGCGATGCAGGGGTGCGACGTCGTCTTCCACCTGGCCGCGCTGATCGCGATTCCGTTCTCGTATCACTCGCCCGATTCCTACGTGGACACGAACGTCCGGGGCACGCTGAACGTGCTCCAGGCCGCGCGCCAACTTGGCACCGCCCGCGTGCTCGTCACCTCGACCTCCGAGGTCTACGGCACGGCGCAGTACGCGCCGATCGACGAGAAGCATCCGTACCAGGGCCAGTCCCCCTACAGCGCGACCAAGATCGGCGCGGATCGCCTGGCCGAGTCCTTCCACCGTTCGTTCGAGACACCGGTGGTCATCGTGCGGCCGTTCAACACCTACGGGCCGCGCCAGTCCGCCCGGGCGGTGATTCCGACGATCATCACGCAGCTGCTGAGCGGCAGGGCGGAGCTCAAGCTTGGCAGCGTGAGCCCGACGAGGGACTTCACCTACGTGCGCGACACCGTCCGGGGGTTCGTCGCCCTGGCGCAGGCCGATGGGGCGATCGGCGAGGAAGTGAACATCGCCACGGGCCGGGAGCACTCCATCGCCGACGTCGCGGAGCTGCTCATCAAGGAGCTCAATCCGAAGGCGCGCATCGTGACCGACGAGGAGCGCGTCCGCCCGGACAAGTCGGAGGTGCAGCGGCTGATGGGCGACAACTCCAAGCTCGTCCGGTTGACGAAGTGGCGTGCGGAATACGATCTCGAGAAGGGTCTGGGCGAAACGATCAACTGGTTCCGGGATCCCGCGAACCTGGCCAGGTACAAGGCCTGGCTTTACAACCTGTAAGGCGGACCGATGCGCGCCGTCATTCTCGCCGGCGGAAAGGGCACGCGGCTCCGGCCCTTCACGACGCTGATTCCGAAGCCGCTGGTGCCGCTCGGGGGCAGGTACTCGGTCCTCGAGATCGTGATGATGCAGCTCGCGAAGGCGGGATTCGACCACGTCACGCTGGCGGTCAATCATCTCTCGCAGCTGATCATGGCGTACTTCGGCGACGGCTCGCGCTGGAAGATCAAGCTCGATTACTCGCTCGAAGACGAGCCCCTGGGCACCATCGGACCACTGACGCTGATCACGGACCTGCCGGACAACTTCCTGGTGATGAACGGGGACGTGCTGTGCGACCTGGACTACCGCGCGTTCTTCGAGGCCCACGCCTCGCGCGGCAGCGACGTGTCGGTATCGGTGTTCCGCCGCGACGTCCACATCGACTTCGGCGTCCTGCGCTACAACGCCGGCCACGACCTGACGCACTTCGAGGAGAAACCCACCCTGGGTTTCGACGTCAGCATGGGCGTGTACTGCCTCAATCGCCGCGTCATCGCGGCCCTGCCGCGGGGCAAGGCGTACGGGTTCGACGACCTGATGCTCGACAGCCTCAAGGCCGGCCGCCGCGTCACGGTGCTCCCCTTCGGCGGCTACTGGCTCGACATCGGGCGGACGGAGGACTACGAGTACGCGGACGAGCATTTCGACGAGCTCGCGGCGCGCTTGAGGCTCGGCATCTCGTGAAGGTGCTGGTGACCGGCGCCGCCGGCGCGCTGGGACGGCTCCTCGCCGGCCGGCTGGCGCACGATGGGAGTATCGAGCTGGTGCGCTCGGTCCACACCGGCGCCGAGGTCAACGGGGGCGTCCCGTGCGACGTCACGGACGCCGGAGCCGTGAAGGCGCTCGTCGAAAGGGCGCGGCCGGACCGGATCTTCCATCTGGCAGGCAGCGCGTCGGGCGACTTCGAGCGCGACCGCGCGGTCAACGCCGACGGTGCGCGGTTTCTGTGCCAGGCCGTGCGCGGACTCGGGCTGCGCACGCGCATCGTGGTCATCGGCAGTGCGGCGGAGTACGGGTTCGTCGCGCCCGGCGAGAACCCGGTGCCGGAATCGCGCGCAACAAGGCCGGTGACCGTGTACGGGCTGACCAAGGCATTCCAGACCGCGATTGCGGCGTACTACGCCGGTCGCCACGAGCTGGACGTCGTGGTGGCCCGGCCCTTCAACCTCAGCGCCCCCGGCCTCGGGGAACACCTGTTTGTCGGCCGGGCGGAGCGCCTGATCGCGCGGTTCCAGCGGGGCGAGATCGCCACGCTCGAGTTCGGCAACCTGTCCAGCGCGCGCGACTACGTGGACGGCGAGGAGGCGGTGCGCCAGTTGCTGCTCATCGCCGAGAAGGGCGCGCGGGGCGAGGTCTATCACGTGGCTTCCGGCCGGCCCGTCGTGATGCGCGAGCTTCTGGCGCGGCTGCTGCACGAAGCGGGGATCGACCCGGGGGTGGTGCGAGAAGTCCCCGAGCGGCACTCGCATCTGGGTACCGACGTGCCCACTATCTATGCCGACATCTCCAGGACGCGAGCGCTTGCCGATGCCTGACCGTGCCGCTGGATTCTCCGGCGCGCGCCGCCGCTTGACCGTGGTCGCGCCGGTCTACAACGAGCAGGAAGTGATCGCCGCGTTCCACGAGCGGACCCGCGGCGTGCTCTCCGCACTGAAGGATCGTTACGACTCGCGGATGCTGTTCGTCGTGGACCGCTGCACCGACGACACGATGACGGTGCTGCGCGGCATCGCGGCGCGCGACCCGGGCGTCCAGGTGCTCGCGCTGTCCTCGCGGTTCGGCCACCAGATGTCGCTGCTGGCCGGTATCGACCACGCCGCCGACGCCGACGCCATCATCATGATGGATAGCGACCTCCAGCATCCGCCGGAGCTGATTCCACAGCTGCTGGAACGGTTCGAGCGTGGATGCGACGTGGTGTTCACGGTGCGGAGGGAATCCGCCGAGGTCGGCCGGATGCGTCGGCTCGTCGGGAACGTGTTCTACCGTTTGCTGGGCTTCCTCACCAGCGTCCCCGTGCAACGGAACGCGGCGGACTTCCGGCTGATCTCCCGCCGGGTGGCGCGCACGTTGCGCGAGCAGATCCGCGAGCGAGGCGTCTTCCTGCGTGGCATCCTGAGCTGGGTGGGATTCAACCAGG